>JBDHVK010000050.1:0-24753 GCA_039809645.1 Gemmatimonas sp. | reverse complement strand
TCTCATCGTCGGCACGCACGGCCGCGGCATCTGGGTGATCGACGATATCGCGCCGCTGCGGCAGCTCAGCGATGCGATCGTGGCCTCGACGGCGCATCTGTTCCAGCCGAGTGATACGGTGAACGTGCTCACGACGGGCGACAACGGTACGCCGCTGCAGAAGGACGAACCGCAGGCCCCCAATCCCGATCCGGGCGTGGCGATCGACTATTGGCTCGCGCAGGCGCCGAAGGGGCCGGTGACGATCGAGATTCTCGACGCGGCGGGTACGGTGGTGCGCACGTTCACCAACGCGCCGGGGGTCGCGGCGCCGGCCGCGGGTGGGCGCGGTGGTGGCGCAGCCCCCGGGCGCATTCCCAACACGAGTGCGCTCTGGCGTGTGCCGCCCGCGCCGTTCAACGGCGGCGCCGGCATGCATCGCGTCATCTGGAACCCTGTCAGCGGCGGCGGCCGTCGCGGTGGCGACGGCGGTGGCGTGGGAGCGCCGCAGCAGCAGACGGGGACGTTCTCGGCGCGACTCACCGTCGACGGGGTGGTGCAATCCCGAACGTTCCACGTGAGCCCCGACCCACGCAGCGCTGGCCTCGCGCCGTAAAGGACCGCCGTTCCCGGGATGCCCGGAGCTCCCGGGAACGGCGGTGCACGGCGCGGGTGGAACTGCGGTCGGGATGCGACGTAGTGGTGGCGGGAAGGCCGTCCACCTGTTTGTCTCTGGATATGTCCGATCGTCGCTACACCGATGAAGAGGTCGCGCTCATGCTCGAGCGCGCGAGTCAGGAATCCCCGGCGCAGTCCGATCCCGGCAAGGCGCTGGAGCAGGCGCGCGGGCTCTCGCTCCGCGAGGTGCAGGCCATTGCCGCTGAGGTGGGGATCGATGTCGCGGCGGTCGAGCGTGCCGCGGTCGCGATCAATCGCGGCGATCTCGTGCCGGCGGCGGTGCGCGTCGAGAACGGTGCGCCGATCGCGGTCTCCAAGACGATCGACTTCGGGGCCGAGATCGACGATCGGACCTGGGCGCGCATGGTCGTGCAACTGCAGGAGACGTTCTCGGCGCGCGGCAAGCTGCGTACCGAAGGGGCATTCCGTGAGTGGAGCAACGGCAACCTGCGCGCGGTGCTCGAGCCCACCGACAACGGGCACCGGTTGCGGCTCAGCACCATCAACGGGAACGCGCGGGGCGTGCGGGTGCTGGGGAATCTTGGCCTGCTCACCACTGGCGTGGCCGCCGTGGTGACGCTCGCCGTGAACAGCAGCGTCGGCGCGCCGCCGCCGCATGGGGCTCCGTGGCTCGGCATTCTCTTTCCGGGCGTGATGGGACTCGCGGCGCACCTGCAGAACTATGTGGCGCTCCGCCGGTGGGGACGCACGCGGGCGTCCCAGATGGAGGCGCTCCCCGCCGCCCTCCGCGCACTGGTCCCGGGCAGCGGCGATCGGTAGCGTAGGCGGATGCGCCGACTCCTTCCCGCCCTCGCCGCCGCACTGCTCGCGGCCGCTCCGCTCACCTCGGCGGCTGCTCAGCAGCCCGCAACGTTCCTTGGCTACACCACGACCGTGCCCAAATCGTGGGTGAGTACCTCGCCGAGCTCGAACATGCGCCTGGCGCAGTACACCATTCCCGGTGCTCCCGGCAGCATTCCGGTGGAAGTCGTGGTCTACTTCTTCGGACCGGGGCAGGGCGGGGATGGTCCCACGAACATCGAGCGCTGGCGCAGTCAGTTCAGCAATCCCGACGGCTCACCGGTCACGCCGGTCGTGACCAAGGCGCAGAGCGGCAGCTTCCTGGTGTGGTTCGCCGAGCTTCGTGGCACCTACGCCCGCGGAGTCGGGGCGGGATCGAGTGCGGCGGAGGCGCGGCCGAATCATATGCTCATGGCCGCGATCATCGAGACGCCCAAAGGCACGCTCTTCGTGCAGGAGTACGGCCCCGCCGCCGCCACCGAGGCGCAGCGGGACCTGTTCCGCGCATTCGTCATGGGACTCAGGTAGCCAGAGTTCCGCCCTGCGGGGAGATTGATCGGGCCTGAGGTCAGCCAAACGCCTGCCGGGCCTCGGCAGTAGCCGAAGCACCGACCGTTCGTCTCCCCGTTCCGCCCCCTGATGTCCGACGCGACTGATTTCGACCGCCGCATCCGCCCGGCGCTCCCGTTCCTGCTCGTCCTGTTCGTGGGGAGCGGTGCCAGTGCCCTGATCTACGAGGTGGTCTGGTTCCAGCTGCTGGAGCTGGTCATCGGGTCCTCGGCGATCTCGCTGGGCGTGCTGCTGGCCACCTTCATGGGGGGCATGTGCGTGGGGAGCCTCGGCTACCCGCGCGTCGCGGCGCGCTTCGGCGCCGGCCATCCGCTGCGAAGCTACGCCACGCTCGAGTTCGCCATCGGCGTGGTCGGACTTCTGGAGCTGTTCCTCATCCCGGTGATCGGCAAGCTGTACTCGCCCGCCGTGGGGCATGGCGCCATGGCGCTTGCGCTGCGCGCGGTGGTCGCGGGCCTCTGTCTGCTGCCGCCCACGATCCTCATGGGGGCAACGCTGCCGGCCATTGCGCGATGGGTCGAGAGCTCGCCGCGCGGCATCTCGTGGCTCGGCTTCTTCTACGGTGGCAACACCTTTGGCGCGGTCGTCGGCGCGGTGCTGGCCGGGTTCTACCTGCTTCGGCTCCACGATTCGACGGTCGCCACGTATGTGGCGGTGGTGCTCAATCTGGTCGTGGCCGGCCTCGCGTTCGCCATTGCGACGCGCACGCCGGCCGGCAGCACCGCGAGCGACCTCAGGTCGGCACCTGTCGCGCAGCAGTCCGGCGCGAAATTCGTCTATGCGACCATCGCGCTGAGCGGCGCCTGCGCGCTGGCCGCCGAAGTGGTGTGGACGCGCCTTCTGTCGCTCACCTTCGGCGCGAGCACGTACACGTTCTCGATGATCCTCGCGGTCATCCTGCTCGGTCTGGGGATCGGCTCGGCGAGTGGTGCCGCGCTCGCGCGAAGCGGCGACGCCGGTAAGGCGCTGGCCCGCGTGCAGCTGCTGCTGGTGCTCACGATCGCGTGGGCGGCCGCGGTGATCTACGTGGCGCTCCCCAACTGGCCGGTGAATCCGAGCCTCGCGCCGAGCGCATGGTACAACCTGCAATTCGATCTCTTCCGTGCGGCCGTCGCCGTGTTGCCCAGTGCCGTCCTCTGGGGCGCGAGCTTTCCGCTGGCCTTGGCGGCGGTGGCGGTGCCCGGCGAGGACACCTCACGTTTGGTGGGGCGCGTGTACGCGGCGAACACGGTGGGCGCGATTCTGGGCGCGACGCTGTGCAGCCTGGTGTTCGTGCCCGATCTTGGCACGCGCGACAGCCAGCGGCTGCTGATGGCGCTCGCGGCGCTGGCGAGTGTGCTGGCCTATCTCTTCGCCTCGAAGCGCGCCGGTACGACGAGCTCGCGCCCGTTCGGCGTGATCGCGGCGCCGCTCCTGGCCGCACTCTGCATCGCCACCACGCCGGCGTTGCCGGGTGGTCTGGTGGCCCACGGCCGCTGGGCGGTCACCTGGATCGGCAAGACCGACATGCTCTATGTGGGCGAAGGCATGAACAGCTCCGTGGCGGTCACCAAGCTGCTCAGCAACGATGCCATCCAGTTCCACGTCGCCGGCAAGGTGGAGGCGTCGAGCCTCATGCAGGACATGCGCCTGCAGAAGCTGCTCGCGCACATTCCGGCGCTCGTGCACCCCAACCCGCAGTCGGTGCTGGTCGTGGGCTTCGGCGCCGGCGTCACGGCCGGCAGCTTCCTGCCGTATCCCACGGTGAAGCGGCTGGTGATCTGTGAAATGGAGCCGTTGGTTCCGAAGGTGGTGTCGACCTGGTTCGTGAAGGAGAACAACAACGTCGCCAACGATCCGCGCACGCAGATCTACTTCGACGATGCGCGCAGCTTCGTGCAGACAGCCGACGAACAGTTCGATGTGATCACGAGCGACCCGATCAACCCGTGGGTGAAGGGTGCGGCGACACTCTACACGAAGGAGTACTTCGAGGCGGTGAAGAAGCTGCTCAAGCCGGGTGGTGTGGTCACGCAGTGGGTGCCGCTGTACGAGAGCACGCCGGAAGCGGTGAAGAGCGAGTTGGCGACCTTCTTCGAGGTGTTCCCCAACGGCACGGTGTGGGCGAACAACATCTCCGGCGGCGGCTATGATCTGGTGCTGCTGGGGACCAACGAACCGCAGAAGATCGATATCGCCGCTCTCGAGACGCGTGGTGCGCAGCCGGGGTACGAGAAGGTTGCCCAATCGCTCATGGAGTCGAACTTCAACTCCACGCTCGACGTGTTCGCCACCTACGCGGGCAGCGCGAAGGATCTCGCGCCGTATCTCAAGGACGCGGAGCTGAACACCGACCGCACACTGCGCCTGCAATATCTCGCCGCGCTCGGCCTCAATCAGTACACCAACGCCTCGATCGCCGAGGAGATCTTCCGCTTCAAGCGGTTCCCCGAGGGGCTCTTCGTGGCGAGCCCGGAGTGGCAGGCGCGGCTGGCGGATGCGATCGGGGTGTCGCGCTGACGGACCTCCGGCGAGTTCGTGAGCCCAGCATAGGTCGGCGCCCTCGAGGAGGGACGAGTTCCGGCATCAGCCGCCGTCCGCCCTGGGGGCAACGCGGTGGCCACCCCGGGCGTAGGAACCACACTGGACGACGCGTAAGTTGTGTTCGACCCGCACCCGACCGGATGACGACACCCGCTGCTCAATTCGACGCCGCCGTATCCCTTGCCACGCGCCTCGACGCCGAGATCGGTCGCGTCATCATCGGTCAGCGGCAGGTCCGACGCGAAGTGCTCGTGTGTCTGCTCGCCGGCGGTCACTGTCTGCTCAAGGGAGTACCCGGGCTGGCCAAGACGCTGCTGATCAAGACGCTGGCGGATGCGGTGCACCTCAAGTTCAATCGCATTCAGTTCACGCCGGACCTGATGCCATCGGACATCCTCGGCACGGAAGTCATCGAGGAGGACGTGGGGACCGGCAAGCGGCAGGTGCGCTTCATTCCGGGACCGGTGTTCGCGAATATCATCCTGGCCGACGAGATCAACCGCACGCCGCCGCGCACCCAGAGCGCGCTGCTCGAAGCGATGCAGGAGTTCCAGGTCACCGTGGGTGGGGTGCGCTATCCGCTCGAGCGGCCGTTGTTCGTGCTCGCCACGGAGAACCCGATCGAGCAGGAGGGGACGCATCCGCTCCCCGAAGCGCAGCTCGACCGGTTCATGCTCAACGTGGTGATCGACTATCCGGACGTGGACGACGAGCGGCGCATTCTCGCCGATACCACGAGCGGTACAGCGGCCACGGTGAATCCGGTGGCCACCGGCGACGAGCTCGAGCGGGCGCGCCATCTCGTGCGCGCGCTGCCGGCGGCGAACAACGTCGTGGACTACGCACTGCGGCTCATTCGCGCCACGCGCCCCGATGACGCCAGCTGTCCGGCCACGGTGAAGCAGTGGGTGCGCTGGGGTGCCGGACCGCGCGCCGGACAGGCGCTGCTGCTCGGCGCCAAGGCCGTCGCGCTGCTCGAGGGGCGCACCGTGCCCTCGCCAGCGGATGTGGCCGCGGTGGCGCTGCCGGTGCTGCGTCATCGGCTGCTCGTGAACTTCCGCGCCGAAGCCGAAGGGGTGAGTGCCGATCGCGTGATCGGCATGCTGCTGGACGCGGTGCGTCCGTAGCGCCGCATGTCGGCGCTGTCACCCGCGGTCGTCACCGCCATCGATGATCTCGAGCTCGCCGCGCGCGTGCTCGTCGAGGGGCTGCGCGTAGGTGGGCATCGCAGTCCGTTTCACGGCTATGGGGCGGAGTTTCATCAGCACCGGCCGTACCGCGCGGGGGATGATCTCAAGTATCTCGACTGGAAGGTGTTCGCGCGGAGCAACCGGCTCTACACGCGACAGTTCCGCGAGACCACGAACGTCGCCGTCATGCTGGTGCTCGACACCAGCGCGTCGATGGCGTTCCCGGTCGACGCCAACGCGACTTCGAAGTTTCGCTACGGCGTGATACTCGCGGCCGCGCTCGCCTATCTCGCGAGCGAACAGGGAAACGCTGTGGGGCTCATGACCGAGACGCAGGGGGAGATGGTGTATCTCCCGGCGCGCAGTGGTCGCGTCCATCTGCGGGCGTTGCTCGCCACCCTCGATCGCCTCGCGCCGGGCGGCGCGTGGAACCCCGCGCGCGTGATTGGCCGCGCGGCGGAACTGCTGGCGCGCCGCGGTCTGCTCGTCGTGCTCTCCGACTTCTACGACGATGAGGGCGGCACGCAGCGCGAGTTGCGCCACACGGTGCAGCGTGGGCACGATGTGGCCATGCTGCAGGTCATCGCCGGTGGCGAGCGGACGTTGCCCTTTCGCGAGCAGGTCGAAGTCGAGGAACTGGAGACCGGGGCGCGGCAGCTGGTCGAGCCGGCGGCCATCGTCGCGGGGTATCAGCAGGCGATGACGAGCTTCCTCGCGCGCACCCGCGATCTCGCCGTGCACGAAGGGATGGACTACGGACTGTTCGTCACCGACGAGCCGCCGGAGAAGACGTTGCGCGACTATCTCGTTCGTCGCGCGACGCGCGCGCATCCGGCGATTCACGATTGAGGCGGCTGCCCGCATGACCTGGCTGCAACCGTGGGCGTGGCTTGGCCTGGGCGCGCTCGTCGTGCCGATCGTCATCCACCTCTTCAGTCGCCGGCCGGCGCGCACGGAGAAGTTTCCGTCGCTGCGCTTCCTCGCGACTACCGAGTTGCGCCCCACGCGTCGAACACGGCTGAGCGACTGGCCGCTGCTGCTGGTGCGACTGGCTATCCTGATGGCCGCCGTCACGGCACTTGCACAGCCGACGCGCCGCGCCGCGCTCTCGGCCAACGCCGGTAGGGAATCGCGGATTCGCGTGGTGGACACGCTGTCCGTTCCGGCATCGTCGACCCCGCGTGATTCCGTGGAGACGTGGCCGACGGCCTCGTTGCCGGAGGGATTGGCACACGCCGTGGCGAGACTTCGCGCGTTGCCCGCACCGCGCTCGGTGGAGGTGGTCTCCACCTTTGCCGACGGCGTGGCGGATTCGGCGATGTTCATGGCGCTGCCGAGTGACGTGCGGGTGGTGCTGGTACCCGTAGGGGCGCGCGTCGAGGCAGGTGCGGCGCGTGCGGATACGATCGTGTGGACCACGCCGCTTGGACCGGAGGAGAGCGCCGCCGTGGTCCGCGCGGTCGCGCGGCTTGGTGGAGCGCCGGTACGTGTGCACGCCAGCGCTGGATCGCGTGCGTCACTGTTCGAAATGCGCGTCTCGACTGCGAACCAGAGCGCCAATGTCCTGCGCCGCCTGGCGGAGGATCCTGCGCTACGGGCGGTGCACGCGGCGAGCGATGCAATCGATGCCAGTGGGCGAGGGAATGTCGTGACGCTGCGGGCCGACAACGCGCGCAGTGAACTCGCACTCTCGCTGATCATGGCCCTGAGTGGTCAGGATGCCGCGCGTGGCACGCTTCCGGCGCGTGAGGCGGTGACGCTCGCCCGGTGGGCGTCGCTCGGCACGGGGACGCCGATCGGTGCCGGCACCGTGGCCACCGACGTGCATCGCGTGGCCACCGACGCGCGGTGGCTGTGGCTCCTGGTGCTGCTTCTCCTCGGCGCGGAATGGCTGATGCGCCGTCTGCCGCGTCGCAGCGCGGTGGAGGTGGCATGAACCAGGCACCGCTATCGCCCACGCGGCGGCTGGCGGACGCCGTCGGCAAGCGGCTGACGCAGGTGGGGGCGCTGCAGGGCGCCACGTTCGGATTCGGTGTGGCCGCCGTGCTGGCGTTGCGCCTGCTCGTGTATGTGCCACTCGCGCCCGCGTCGGCGGCGCAGCGCATCGGGACGGAATCGTTGCTGGCCGTGCTGGCGGTGGCCGTGGGTATGACCATGGGCGCTCGGCGTCAGCGCGCGCGCAACGGGAGCGACCATCTCGCCGCCGCCATCGAATCCGCCGTGCCAACCTCGAGGAACCTGCTGCGGACAGCGCTCGAGCTCGAGGGCGCGCAGGCGCCGCGCACCGACGCCGCGGTGGTCGCTGTGGTGCGCGACCGCGCCGATGCGCTGGCCTCGCAGATCGATGTTCGGCAGATCGTGCCGACCACGCGCGCCTCTCAGCGCCTGGCGACGGCGGCGAGCGTGTGGCTTGCCTGCGTGGTGCTGGCGCAACTCGTGCCGGCGGGGACGGTGTCGCGCACGGCGAATCGTGCCGTGGGCGCGGTCACGCAACGGGCGGCGATTTCACGCATCGATGTAACCGTCACGCCCCCGGGCTACACCCAGCAACCCCCGCATGCGCAGCGCGAGCCGCAACGGGTGGACGCGCTCGAGGGGAGCACCCTCACCTTCCGCGTGGCCGCGAATGCGGACTCGTTGCGCATCGAGACCGCCGACGGCGTGCGCACGATCAGCCGGCCGGCACGCGGCGATTTCACCTGGACCACGTCACTCGACGCCGATGGCTTTGTGGCGCTCACGCCGTATCTGGCGCTTCGGGGCGACACGCGCCTGGTGGCGCTTTCGGCGCAGCGCGACGGCGCCCCGCTCGTGCGGATCAGTGCGCCGGGGAAGGATCTGGTGGTCCCGACCCCCGATCGCACACTCGACGTCCACATCGATGCGACCGACGATGTGGCGATGCGCACCCTGCAGCTGCATTACACCAAGGTGAGCGGCTCAGGTGAGCGCTTCGAGTTCACCGAAGGCACCATTCCCGTGCAGGTGAGCCGGAGCAGCTCCACGCAGTGGACAGCGCGGGCATCGCTGGCGCTCAAGCCGCTGCTGATCGAACCAGGGGACCTCGTGGTCTATCGTGCGCGCGCCACTGATGCGCGGCCCGGTCGGCAGCCGGTGGAAAGTGACGCGTTCATCGCCCAGCTCGCCGAGGCAGGCGGCGTCGCCGCGCTGGGCTTCTCGATGGATCCGGACGAGGATCGCTATGCGGTGAGCCAGCAGATGGTCATCCAGAAGACCGAACGACTCATCGCCGCGCAGCGCACGCTCGCCGCTGATACGGTGAAGGATCGCGCGGCGCAGATTGCGGTGGAGCAGCGCCGGGTGCGCGCCGAGTTCGTGTTCATGACCGGCGGCGAGTTCGAGGCCGGTGTGGTGGAGGGTGAGGAGGGCGGGCAACAGCTCGACGAATCCGCCGAAGCCGAAGGTGAGCAGGACCTCGCTGCGGGGCGCATGGTGAACCGCGGACGTCAGGCGCTGCTCACCGCCATTCGCGCGATGAGCCGTGCCTCACTGGCACTCACCGAGAACCGGCTTGCCGATGCGCTCCGGGCGGAGAAGTCCGCGCTGACGAACCTGCAGGAGGCGTTTGCCCGTCAGCGCTTTCTCATGCGGGCGCTGTCGCAACGCGAGGCGCTGGATCCGGCCCGTCGGCACTCGGGAGCGTTCGACAGCCTCGCCCGTGCGACGGTGGTGGTGCCGGCGCCCGAGCGAGACGACGCGCGCGACGCGCTGCGTGGCATTCTCGCCGCCTTGCTGCGTCCTGGTGCGCGCGACACCGAGCTGGCGATGCGCGTACTGCAGGTCCGGAGTGCACGCGCCGATGCCACCCGTGAACAGCAGCGCATTGCGCAGTGGCTCACGCGCGCGGCGTCGAACGCCGGTGCGGCGACAGTGCTGCGGGATTCGGCCGCGGCCGCGCTGACGGCATGGATCGCTGATGGGGCGGGGAACGAGACGGCGGCCGTGGTTGCACCGCTCGCCGCCCAGCGACGCGCCTTGCGGGGTGGTGGCCGGTGAGCGACGAACGCGTGCCCGCGCTGGCGATCGTGTTGCGCACGATCGCGGTGGCCATTGCCGTGGCCGGCGTCATCGACCCCATGGTGACGCGTGCCCGCACGAGCACCCCGCAGATCGCGCTGCTCGGTGGCAGCGCGCCGGAGGATTCTCTCACCGCGGCGCGCGTGCGCGAGCGCCTGCGTGCCGACGGTATGCAGGTGAGCGATGCGTTGAGTCCGCATGATGCGGCCCGCATCGTGGTTGGCCCGACGCTTCCCGCACTCGACGCCAGGCGCGTTCCCACCTTTGCCTATGTGCCGGTTCCCGTAGCCGTGACGCGGGTGGCGGTGCCGTCGCGTGTCCGATTGACGTCGCAGGTACCGGTGAGCGTCTCGCTTACGGCGGGACGCGCGGCCACCGTCACTCTTGAACTCCTCGATGGATCGGTGGTCGTGGCCCAGGATCGGGTCGCGCTTGCCCCCGACTCCACCGCGTCGCGTGCGCTGCGGTGGGCGCCCTCGTCGATCGGGACCCATGCGCTCACGGTGCGTGTCTCCACCAGCGGCACGGACACACCCACACGCGTGACCCGCGCGGTGCTGGTCGACTCGGCGCGCTGGCGCGTGCTCGCCTACGACGCGCGCCCGAGCTGGAATGCCACCTTCATCCGCCGAGCTCTCGAGCGCGATGGCCGATTCGATGTGCGAAGTCGCGTCGTGGCCGTGCGCGCACCGCAAGCCACGGTGGCGCGGGCCACTGCGCGCACGCCATCGTCGCTGAGTGCCCTCGACGCGCGCTCGGTCGATGTGATCGTCGTCGGCGCGCCCGAGTCGCTGCCGGCGAACGAGCTGGCCGCGTTGCGCCGTCTTGTGGCGAACGACGGCGTGCCGCTCGTGCTGCTGCCGGATGTTGCGTCGCCCGCTCTCGCCGCATGGGTGGGCACCGGCGCCTGGCGCGCGGCGCCCCGTCGGGAGTCGGTTGCGCTGCGCGCGCCGGCCACCGCGGCAGCCGATTCCGTGTCCACGCTCCGCGCGCTGGTGGTGGCCGCGCCAACGGCCATCGCCGCGGGCAGCGACACCCTGCTCACGCTCGGGCGCGAGCCCGTCGTGTGGCGCCAGCCGCTCGGCGTCGGCGACGTGGTGGTGAGCGGCGCGCTCGACGCGTGGCGCTTCCGCGATCCCGACCAATCGGCGTTCGACCAGTTCTGGCGGACCGTGGTGGCCGCGCAGGCGGTCCGACGCGCACCGACGATCGACGTCTGGCCCGACGCCGTCTCCATCCGTCCGGGGGAGCGCCCGACGCTTACGATCAACGCACCCGCGACGCCCACCGTGCGCTGGGTGCCCGACAGCGGGTCCTCTATCGCGCTGCCGGTGGCGCCCACGCCGCAGTCGTCGACGTGGCGGGCGCTCACGCCGTTTCTCGCCGGCCCGCAGCAGGGGGCGCTCCACGTTGTCACCGCGAGCGACTCGGCCCTCGTCCCCATCGCGGTGCGGATGGACGCGTCACCGGCCACGATGCCGGAACCGACAATTCGTACGGCGTGGGCCAACGCCGCCGGTGGGCAGGTGGTATCGACCATCGACAGCCTCATTGCCGCGGTCCGTCGAGCGGCCCAACCTCAGCCGGAACCACTGCCCTGGCACCCGATGCGTTCCCCCTGGTGGATGCTCCCGTTTGCCCTAGCGCTGGGCGGGGATTGGTGGCTTCGTAGGCGGGCCGGGCAGCGGTAGGCGATGGTCAGTCCCTGACGGGCGGCCGGGCCACGCCCGTACCAGCATTTCTCTCCTCACCCACGTATTGTCGCGCATGTATACCCGCGAACAAGTCAAAGCCATCACCGACAAGGTGATCAACATGGCCGGGACCGACACCGAGGTGCAGTTCACCGGCGGTGAGCGGTCGGGCACGCGATGGGCCAACTCGTCCATCACCACCAACCTCGTGCAGTTCGACCTCAACGTGAACATCACCGTTCGCGTGGGGCAGAAGGTCGGCACCGCGAGCACGCGGGACACGTCCGACAAGGGACTCAAGACCGCGGTCGACGAGGCGCTGGCCGAAGCCAAGGCGGCGAATGACAGCCCGAACCTTCCCGAGTGGCTCGGCGCGCAGCAGTACATCGAGGTCGACTCGGCGCTGCCGAGCATGACCCGGCTTGGCCCCGCCGACATGGGCCGGCTGGTGAAAGAGAGCATCGACATCGCGACGGCGAAGGGTGTGGTGGGCGCGGGCTACATGCCGCGCAACGACATCGCGACGTGCACCGCGAACTCGAAGGGCCTGTTCGCCTACTATCGCTCGGCCGATCTGGGCTTCGTGCTGACGTGCCGCATGGCCGACGGCAGCGGCTCCGGTTTCGCCGCGCGCGGTGGCATCAAGGATTTCTCGCAACTCGATGTGAAGGCGCTCACTGAAAGCGCCGCCGGCAAGGCGCTGATGAGCCGCAAGGCCAAGGCACTCGAGCCGGGTCGCTACACGGTCATTCTCGAGCCGCGCGCGAGTGCGCGCTTCCTGTCGCTCATGACCGGCATCTTCGGCAACCGCGGTGGTTTCGGCGGCGGCTTTGGTGGCGGTCCGGGCGGCGGTGGTGGTGGTGGCGGAGGCGGAGGCGGGGCCGCCGGCGGCCCGCCGGGCGGGGCACCGGGCGCTGGTGCGCCGCCGGCGGCCGGACAGGATGGTCCGTTCGGAGGGCTGGGCGGCGCCGGCGCGTTCATGCAGGGGAAGAAGCCGGGTGACAAGCTGTTCAGCGATCTGTTCACGCTGAAGAGCGACATCGGCAACAACATCCTGCGTCAGTCGCCCATTGGTCCCGATCTCAAGCCGGCCGGTCCGGTGACGTGGGTCGAGAACGGCGTGTTGCGCAGTCTCGCCGCCAATGCGCCGGCGAGCACCAACCAGAGTCTCGTGCAGGAAGGCTCGAATCTCTCCGTCGAGGAGATGATCAAGCAGACCAAGCGCGGCCTGCTCGTCACGAGCTTCTGGTACATCCGCGGTGTGCCGTCGCAGCAGCAGCCGCTGCTCAACACGGGCATGACTCGCGATGGGCTATTCCTGATCGAGAACGGCGAGATCGTGGGCCCGGTGCAGAACTTCCGCTGGAACATGAGTCCGCTCGTCGGCTACAACAATCTCACGCTCGTCGGCAAGCCGGTGCCGATGTTCACGGGCGAAGGCTTCGAAGGGACGGGCGTCGCGCTCGTGCCCCCCGTGCGCATGGAAGAGTTCTACATGACGTCCGTCTCTCCCGCCGTCTGACCGGAATCCCGCCCATGAATTCACGTCGTGACTTTCTGAAGAAGTTCGGTGCCGGTGCGGCGCTCACGCTGTACTCGCGCGACCTGTTTGGTCAGGTACTGGCCGACTCCCCCAAGGGCCGCGTGCTCGAAACGCGCTTCAAGGGGCTCGCCGACATCGTGCTCGCCGAAGGCAAGATGGCTGGCTGCAGCTATGTGGACGTACGCTTCACCATGACGAGCACGCTGCCGGGTGCCACGGTGAACCTGCGCCCGGGTGGGGCGCCGGGTGGCCCGGGTGGCGGTGCGGGTGGCCGTGGCGCCGGCGGTGGTGGCGGCTTTGGTGGCGGCGGCCGTGGAGGGCGCGGCGGTGGCCGCGGGCAGCAGGGTATTCCGAGCGACGCCGATCGCCAGCCGGGCGGCTTTGGGGTGCGCGTCATCCACAGCGGCGTCTGGGGCTTTGCCTCGAGCCCCATTCTCACCGAAGACGAGCTCCGTCGCGTGACGCGGGTGGCCGTGGAAGTGGCGAAGGCCAGCGCCATTGCCAAGAAGACCGACATGAAGCTCGCGCCGGTCAAGCCGTACCAGGAGCACTACATCACGCCCATGGTGAAGCATCCCACGAGCGTGTCACAGACCGACAAGCAGAACTGGGCGCAGGCGATCGCCGACAAGGCGGCCGCCGTGAAGGGTGTCACCGCCGTGAACGTGAGCGTCAATCACGGCTACGAGTGGCGCTACTTCGCGAGCAGCGAAGGCTCGTACATCGAGCAGGAGCTGTTCACCACCACGCCCAACATGTCCGTGAGCGCCAAGGTGGGTGATGTCACCCGCACACGGCAGTATCCGGGCGTGGCGGGCACCGGCGGCTGGGAGTTTGCCGAGAACTGCGACTTCCTGGCGCAGGCCGAGAAGGTGGCGACCGACGCGGTGGAGATGTGCACCGCCAAGCCGCTCGGCTCGAGCGGCTTCAAGGATCTCATCCTGTCGCCGTCGCACGCGATGCTCACGATTCATGAAATCGTGGCGCACGCCACCGAGGTCGATCGCATCGTGGGCTACGAAGCCAACTACGCCGGCACGAGCTTCGTGAAGCTCAGCGACGTGGGCAAGCTCAAGTACGGCTCGAAGCTGTTCAACATCACCGCCGACAAGACGTCCACCGGTCTTGGCACCACGGGCTTCGACGACGATGGCGTGAAGACCCAGCAGTGGCCCATCGTGCGCGAAGGGGTGCTCGTGGGGCTGCAGACGAACCGCGAAACGGCGCACTACCTCGGCGAGAAGGAGAGCCGCGGCTGCACCTTTGGCACGTCGTGGCGCGACTATCCGTTCCTCCGCATGCCGAATGTGCATCTCGATGCCGGTCCGGCGAACAGCCCGACGCGCGACGAGCTCATCGCCGACGTGAAGGACGGCGTGATGATCGATGGCCGTGGCTCGTACTCGATCGACCAGCAGCGGTACAACGGCCAGTTCGGCGGGCACATCTTCTGGGAGATCAAGAACGGCAAGATCACCCGTCAGGTGACCGACGTGACGTACAACGCCATCACGACGGACTTCTGGAAGAACCTCGACGGCATCACCGGCCCGAAGGAGTGGCAGATGCACGGCACGGGCGGCGACGCCAAGGGGCAGCCCGTGCAGACGAACACCATCTCGCACGGCTCGCCGTGGCTGCTGATCCGCAAGATCAACGTCGGCGCCGCCTTCGACTGACCGATCAAGGGGTCAGAGCTCTTGATCGGTCCGCCGCCTTCGACTGACCGATCAAGGGGTCAGAGCTGTTGATCGGTTTCAAGGGATTTCAAGGGGTCAGAGCTGTTGATCGGTCCGATCAACAGCTCTGACCCCTTGATCGCCTTGAGCGCGTCAGGTCATGGCGTAGACCACGATGTTCACGCCGAACCGCGCGTTGTCCTTCCGCCGGAAGCGCTTGTTCTTCCAGTCGTAGTCCCACTCGCAGCCGTAGTCCTTGTTGGAGTACAGTACGCCCAATCGGCCGTGACGCTCCACGCCGCGCAGGTAGTCGTGCACGACGTTGTCGCCCCAGCCATTGAGCTCATGGCTGGTGCGCGGCGGGCCGTCGGGGAAATCGAAGAAACTCGAATAGAGCGCGTGGTTCTTCGCGAGCTTGGGCATCGGGTTGGGCCCGAAGGCCTTCACCATCTCGGCTTCGAACGTCTTGGCATACAGCCCGTTCACGTCGTGGTTGCAGTCGTCGCTGAAGAGCAGACCGCCGTTCTCCACGAAACGCACGAGCCCCTGGCGTTCCTTCTCGCTGAAGCGCACGAGCTTGTGCCCGGTCATGAAGACAAACGGAAACGCGCTCAGCTCGCTCGAATCGGCGGTGATCACCACTTCGCGCTCATTCACCTTGATGTCGGTGTACTGCAGCACCGCGTCGAGCAGGTTGGCGCAGACCTTGGGGTTGTAGTCCCAGTCTCCCGAGTCATAGCGCAACCGGGCGAACGTGAGCTCGGACGCCCGATACCGGCGCGCCGCCGTGACCGCCTGCAGCACCGACGGCGCCGCGGTGCCGGCGGCCAGCACGCTTGCCGCCTGCACCAGAAAGGCGCGGCGGGTAGACGGGCGAGCGGAGGGCAGGGTCGGTTCGGGCACCATCTCTAGCATAACGGGGTACGGGGCGGACATGCTGCCACAGGCCAGACGAACGCTGCCATGGATTCCCCGGGCCGGGATGGTCCTGTTCGTTGTGGGCTACCTTGTCGCCGCTGCCCGGTACCCCGGCGGCTCACGCCTCGATCCACAGCACGTCGGCTATGCGCACCTCGCCAACTTCTGGTGCGACCTGCTCGATGGGACGGCGTACAATGGCCAGCCCAACCCCGGGCGCCCGATCGCCCTCGCCGCAACGTGGCTGCTGCCGCTGAGCCTTCTACCCCTCTGGTTCACGCTGCCCCGCCTCTGGCCGCGCACCTCGCGCACCCGGTGGGTCGTCCCCGCCTTCGGTACGCTGGCCATGGCCGCGATGATTGGCGTGACGACCCGCTACCACGATCAGGCCATCACCCTGGGCGCCCTCGCGGCTGGTATCGCACTCGGTGCGCTCCTCTGGCAACTGTATGCGGTGCGGCTCAAGGCGCTCCTGCTGACCGGCGCCCTGGCCGCGACGGCTGGCGCGTGCGACTACGCGGCCTACGTCGGCGGCGCGTCAGCCCACCTGCTGCCTGGCCTCCAAAAGGTCGCTGGCGTCGCGCTGCTCGGATGGCTGTGGCACCTCACCACCGCCGGTGCTACACTTTGGCCCGATCGTTCGTGGTCCCGCTTCAAGGAGCCCTGATGCCGGCTGGAGTCGTGTTGTTCTGCGCGGATGTGCCGCGGCTCGCGCGCTTCTATCAGGCGGTGGCCGAACTGAGTCCGGTGCATATCGAGCCCGGTCTCACCGTGCTGGCCGGCACGCACGCCGAGATCGTGCTGCATGCCATTCCGCCGCAGCACGCGGAGCCGGTCCCGGTGCCACCGGTGGCGCGGGAGGACAGCTATCTCAAGGCGTACTTTCCGGTTGCCGATCTCGCGCGCACGCGGCACCGCGTGCACGAACTCGGCGGCACCATGCACGGCAGCGACCGGGAGTTCGAGCACCGGGGCATGCGCATGTGTGATGCCGTCGATCCGGAAGGTAATGTGATTCAGTTTCGCGTTCCCTCGCTTCGCTTATGACTCGTCATCTGTTGCTGGCGCTCGCGCTGATCGGCAGCGCCGCCGTACCCCTTCACGCGCAACGCCCTGCGAAGGGCATCGTGCCCGTCCGGATCACCACCGATCTGGGCATCATCGACGTCGACCTCGACAGCGCGCACGCCCCCGTGACCGTCACGAACTTTTTGCGCTACGTCGACGCGGGCGCGTATGCCAACGGGCGTTTTCATCGGACGGTGACGCCGAACAACCAGCCGCGCGACAGCGTGCGCATCCAGGTCATTCAGGGCGGCCCGAACCCCGAGCGCGACGGCGCGCGCTGGCCGGCGATTCCGCTCGAGCGGACCACCGTGACGGGGCTCATGCATGTGGACGGCGCGATCTCCATGGCGCGCGGGGGCCCCGACACGGCCACCAGCGACTTCTTCCTGTGTGTTGGCGCGCAGCCGAGCCTCGACTTCGGCGGGCATCGGAATCTCGACGGCCAGGGCTTTGCCGCGTTTGGTCGCGTGACGAAGGGGATGGACATCGTGCGCAGCATTCAGCAGCAACCCGCCACGGGGACCAATCCGCAAACCCTCACCCCCGCCGTGCGCATCCAACAGATCAGCCGGATTGTCCGCTGACCACCATCCCGTCGTCGATGCCGAAGTTCTTCACCGCTCGCAACACGCTTGCCCTCGCGCTCTCGGCCATTTCCCTCGGCCTGCTCTGGCCGGGCCTCGTGCAGCCGGTGCTGACCATCAAGGCCACGATGGAGATCTTCGGCAACGTGCGTGAGTTGTCGAACGAGACACGGAGTGTGGTGGGCGCGGTGAAGAGCCTGCACGACAGCGGCAACAATTTGGTGGCCGGGCTCATCCTGCTCTTCAGCATCTGCGTGCCGATGGTGAAGGCGGCCCTGCTCGTTCCCATCGTGACGCTGCGCCGTTCACCGACCTCGTACCGCCTCTACACGCTTGTGCGGGCCATCAGCAAATGGTCGATGGCCGATGTCTTTGCGGTGGGGATGCTCATTGCGTTGCTCGCGGCCAAGGGCACGGCGAATCTCGAAGCGATCGCCGGCCCCGGCTTCTATTGCTTTGCGAGCTACTGTCTGGTGTCGAACCTCGCGTTCCAGCTCCTCCGGGTGGAGAAGCCCGTCGCGTAGCGCGACGGGTGCCTCGCGGGCTACTTCTTGGTGGTGGCCGGCTTCGGCACGATGCGGAACTTCGCAATCGGCTGCTTGTCGAGGTTCACGAATCCTTCAATCGCGCCATCACCCGTAAAGATGCCTTCGTGCTCGAGCGCCTTCGGCGTTGACGGAGGCGGCGCTGGTTTGCCCGGCGCGGGCTTGGCGGGCAGCGAGGTGGCCGTGACGCGAAACGTCACCTTGTTGCCACTCATCACCACGTTGGTGATCGGACCGGAGCCCTGTCCGGGCACGGTCGCCGTCCCGCCCATCACACTGCCCGTCTGCGTGAACGTGTAGAGCACCGGCACGGTGATCGTACTGTCCTTGAGCGGCACCGAGGCAGTGCCCTGCCAATTTCCCATCAGCCAGAGGGCGCTGGCGCCTCGCTCGGGGGCCTTGGGTTGCGCCGCCGCGGCGCCGGGCGAAACGGCCGCAACCACAGCTGCGGCAAGAGCACAACGGACCAGCAGGGACATCACAGCTCCTCGGAAGTCGGGGTCCGAGGAATGTATCGAACCACCGGCAGCCAGGGGATCCGCGTGTCCTCGCGACACGTTGCACAGCTCGTCGCCGGGGTACCATCGCGGCACGCGGCGGTAGATTGCGGCGGTCCCGTTCGCTGCCTCCACCCGATCTGATCCCATGCCGCTCAAGGATACCCCCACCTTTCAGGACGCCGACATCGTTCTGCGCTTGTACGAAATGCGCCGCGAAGCCGTCATGCGCGAGTCGCGCAAGGCGCTCATCATGGGGTGGAACCCCACGACGCTCGAGGAATGCCTGGCCGTCACCGCCGGTGATCATCCGCTCAATGCCGCCTACCGTCAGGTCGCCACGTACTGGGAGATGGCGTACGGCATGATCAAGCACGGCATCGTGCACGGCGACTACATGATGGAAAGCAACGGCGAAGGGCTGCTCATCTTCTCACGCGTGGAGCCGTGGCTCGCGGCAATACGCGAGAAGAGTGGCCCCTTCGCCTTCGCCAACGCCGAGTGGGTCGCGAACCACTGCGAGCGTGGCAAGCTCGTCGCCGCGCGGTTCCGGGCGCGGCAGCAGGCGGCCATGGAGAAGGCGAAGGGCTGAGACACCCGTGTCGTTGCCGTCGATTCGCTTACGGGCGAATCGACGGCGCGGCCACGACCGGGCGGTCTTTGAGAATGAACGGGACGCCGTCGGTCATCCACTTGGGGGCCGGTGCGCCCTTGAGGTAGTGATCGAAGAACTCGAAGTAGCGCACGGTGAGATCCCGGCGATTGGCGAGGCCGCGCAGGCCATGCCCTTCGCCGGGATAGGCGAGCATCACGGCCTCCTTCTTGTTGTAGCGCAGGGCGTTGTAGAAGTTCATCCCCTCGCTGAAGCTCACCGTCGGGTCGGCCGTGCCGTGCATGATGAGGAACGGCGCGCTGACCTCGGGGACGTGCGTGAGTGCCGACTCGTAGTGGTAGACCTCCGGCTTCTCCCACGGCGAGAACCCCCACCGCCCCTGGCCGGTCATGTAATACTCGTTGCCGTTGTCGCCGCTGCCGCCCTGCACCTGATAGCTCCACCCCCAGCTCTGGCTGAAGTCGGTGAAGAGATCGGTGACGCCCGCTCCCATCCCCACGGCGGCGAACAGCTTCGAGCGCGTGCCGATGAACGCGGCGCCTTCCCCACCGTAGCTGTGGCCATGCACACCGATCTTCTTCGGGTCGGCGTAGCCCATGGCGATGAGCTTCTTCGTCGCGGCTTCGACGGCATCGAGCATGTCGCTGTGCGACGAGCCCGTGTGGAACGCGATGTCGGGCACCATCGTGATGTAGCCGCGGCTCGTGGCCTCGGCCGGAATGGATCCCATGCCGGTGGAGTAGCTCGGCATGGGATAGCGATTCAGGTTCTGCGAGTTCTTCTCGTAGAAGTTCACGAGCGTGGGGCGCTTCTCGCCGTCCTTGTAGTCCTCGGGAAGGGTGATCATGCCCTGCAGCTTGTCGCCGCGCCGCGTCACGTAGTCGAACAACACGCGACGGCCCCACTGATACTCCGCCTGCTGGGGATTCACGTTCGACACCTTCCGGCCGTTCGTGAAGCTCGCGTCGGCAACCTGCAGGTCCGGGAACTCGCGGTACGTCTGCCGCGTGAAGAGATACGCATCGGCCTTCGTCGCGCGCACCGGCGTGGTGTACGCGGCGTCGCCGAACACCAGCGTGCTCAGCGTACTGCCGCTCATGCGCGCAAAGCCTGCCTTCTTGGTGTACTCGCCGTACATCGAGAAGGTGACGGGTTGCGTGAGGTCGATCTCTCGGAGCGCGCGCGCGCCACGACTCACACTCGAGTCGACCGGCGCCACGCGGATCCAGCGATACACCACGTTGTCCCGCGTGCCCACGCCGTTGGTCAGGTTACGCGCCGCACTTCCATCGAGCGGCAGCACCCATTCGTCGAATCGATGATGCACGACGATCGCGCTGCTGTCTTTCGTGAAGCCAGCCACCCCGTAGGGTGGCCGCGGCCCCGGGTGGTCCTCCTGCAGATCCAGAAAGCTCGGTGCGTTGCCGCCCAGCGTACGCACCGTCCCGGTCGCGAGCTCGTACGACTGCCACTTCGCGTCACGGAAGTACACGAAGTATCGCCCGTCCGGTGTGACGCCGGCGACATGCCGACCGACGAGTTGCTTCTTGAGCATCGGCGTGCGCTGACCGGTCCGCGTGTCGATCCGATAGAAGTCGGCGGTGGCCGGCTCGTAGTCCGAGAGATAGGGCCGCTCGTCACGCCCCACGGCCCACGGGCCGGTGATCGCCACGTCCACATCGCGCAGGTTACTGTCGGCCATCGTGATGTACCGCTGCGCCGTCACGTCGAACGCATGCCGGAAGGTGCGGTTGCGATCGGCCTCCTGCTGGATCATCTGCGCCGATTGGATCCGGTCGTCGGCGGTGCGCCACACGTCCACATCCGGCACCGAATCGGTGCTCTTGCGGCGCGCGGTATCGGCTGCCGGCGACTGCGGGATGAGCCCGAAGAACACGCGCTGGCCATCGTCGCTGAATGACAGCGGTGCCCGCTCGCTGATCATGAACCCCGGTGAAACACCTCTCCCTTCGAGCAGCGCGGTCTTCGGCTGCGCAAGGTCAGGCACCACGAGCAGCCGATTGTCACGCTCCCGCATGCGCTCGACATCCCGCCCCTTGAGGACCGCGAGACCGGTGCCGCGATCGTTCCACGCCAGCCGACTGTAGCGGAGCGAATCATTGTCCACGACCCGCGTGGCGTTGGTCGCCAGATCCAGCACGAAGAGGCCGTTGCCATCGCGCACCGCGGCATCGACGGTGTACGCGAGCTGCGTCCCGGCCTTGTTGAAGGCCGCATCGGCGACGGAGCCCAGAAAGGTCGTGCGGTTCGTCGCCAGCTCATGCAGCAGGACATCGGTCGCGCGTACCGACCCATCACCAGCCCCGCCACCACGCCCACCGGCCGCGGGAGCACTCGCCGCCGGTGCGGCCCCCGCCGAAGCCCCGCTCGCCGGCCGACGGCGCAGCAGCAGATGCGTGGACGTGCTCGCAAAGGTCGCCGACTGGATATCCTGCCAGCTGCGCACTGTGCCGGTGGCGAGTTCGCGGAGTTCCCAGCGCCGTGGCGGCATCGGCGCGCGGCCCGCGCCGGCGCCATTCGGAGCGCCCGGTGTCGATGGATTCTGAGCACCGCCCGCCGGCGCACCGCCCGCGGTCGACGAGGAATCCCCTCCGCGCCCGCCCCGCGCGGGAGCCGGCGGCTCCACCAGATACGTCACCCATTTGCCGTCCGGTGAGAACTGCGGCTGCGAGGCGTGCAGGATCTCCGTTTCGTCCCCGGTCGCCACGTTCCGCACGCGCACGATCGGCTTCGCATCCGCGGGAAGCGTATTCGTGAGCCGCGTGGCGTACACCACCCACTGCCCATCGGCGGAGATCGCCGACACATCGATCGACCGCCACTTGCTGTAGTCGCTCACGGTCAGCGGCTTCTTCGCCGACTGCGCCAGCATCGGGGCGGGAGCGAGCAGCACGGCCAGTACCAGCGGACACCAGACACGCGACATACGCAATCCTCAGGGCGAACTGGGAGGGGAAGAGGACGTCCGGTGGGTCAAAGCCCGACACACCGGCAACGGGAGCAAAGCTATCGTCGAGGTGGACGTTTCACACGCCGAGATCCGCTTGATGCTTCCCCAGACGTTTTCGCAGCTCGCCCAGCTCATTCAACTCGCCATTGGCCCGGTGGTGCTCATCTCCGGGGTGGGGCTCATCCTGCTCACGATGACCAATCGCTTCGGGCGCATCATCGACCGCGGGCGGCGGGTCGCGGATCTCATCGAGAACGCGCACGACTCGCATCGCCGGGAGGTGCTGCGGTTGCAGCTCCACATCCTCCGGCGTCAGGCACGCCTGATGCGCATGGCGGTGTCGCTCGTGGTGCTCGCCATCTTCCTCGTCGTCGCGCAGATCCTCGTGACCTTCATCGGTACGGAGGTCGGCGGCGTGCCGGTCACGCTCGCCACGCTGCTCTTTTTGAGCGCGCTCTGCTCCGTGCTCGTGGCGATGGGCTTCTTCCTGCGCGAAATCACGCTCTCGACCACGGCTCACGACCTCGACCTCAAGCGCCACACCGAGGAGCACGAGGTCCCGGCCGCCGCACGACGGGCCCGATAGATCCAGGCGGCGCCGGGCGGCGTAGCAGCAGTGACCGCCTATGCCACCTCTCGACTCGTCCCATCGTGACGCCGGCGCGCCGGCGTACGGTCTCGCCGCCTTCGTCACCCCCGGGTACCTTTCGCCGGAGCCCGATCGACTTCGCGACCGGGCGCACGCGTTCTCCCACGCGAACGGATTCACCGCGCGCGCGAGCGACATGACCGACCCGCAGCAGGGGCCTCGTCCTCTTCCATCTGGCGAGCCATGGTCGGATGTCGACCTGGTGCGCGCGATGGCCCATGGGGACGAGCGCGCAGCGACGCTCCTCTACGACCGAACCAGCGCGGTGCTCTATGGCTTGGCGCTGCGGGTCACCGGACAGCAGGCCGACGCGGAAGAGGTGGTGCTCGACGCCTTCGCGCAGGCCTGGCGCGATGCCGCGCGGTTTGATCCCACCAGAGCATCCGTCATCGCCTGGCTCACCATGATGGTCCGCTCGCGGGCTCTGGATCTGATTCGCGGCCGGCAGCGACGCGCGAGAGTCACCGAATCGGCCGGGCAGGACCCCGGCGACGCGGTGGCGATGTCGCAGCCGCCGCTCGAGGTCGACGTGGCGATCGAGCACGCCGAGCGCGCGCACGCGGTCAGCAGCGCCCTCGATACGCTGCCAACGCCACAGCGCGAGGCCATCGAGCTGGCCTTCTTCGAGGGGCTGACGCATCCTGAAGTGGCGGACCGCCTCCGCGAGCCCCTGGGGACAGTGAAGACACGCATTCGACTCGGCATGCAGAAACTGCGGGACGCGCTGGCCCGGTGGGCGCCAGACGCCGGGGAGGGCGCGTCATGACGAAACGCTCTCTCGACGAGCTGCGCGACCTCGCGCCGGGCTACGTCATGCAGTCGCTGACGCGCGAGGAGCAGACGGCGTTCGACACGGCGCTTCGTGATCCTGCGATGGCGGCGGCACTCGCGCCGGAGCTCGACGCGCTGCGCAGCACCGTGCATCTGCTGGCCGCGTCGCAGCCTGTGGCACCGCCGCCCGATCTCCGCGAACGCGTGCAGCAGCGCATCCGCGCAGAAGCGGAACGCGCGCCGGTCGAGCGGCGCGCGGCGGCGGACCGCCCATTGACGGTAATCCCGGGTGGCGCCGGTTCCTCGCGCGCGCTGCCCATCGGACTGGCGCTCGCCTTTGCGGCCAGCGCGCTCCTCGCGCTCAATCTGCAGCGCGAGGTGCGCGCGTTACGCCGTACCGCCGCTGAACAGCAGCTCGCGGTCGCGCGATTGGGCCAACAGCTCGCCGATCGCGAGGCGACGCTGCGCACACTCACCGATGCCGGCAACGCGCTGCTCCTGGTGCGGCTCGCGCCGAACACGCAGGCGGGTCCCAGCCTGCAACTCTTCTGGAACGTGAAGAACGGTCACGCGGTGATCCACGCAAGCGGCCTGCGTCCCATCGGCAGCGATCGCACCTATCAGCTCTGGATGATCCGCGACGGCAAGCCGGTGAGCGTCGCACTCTTCCGCCCGGACTCCACCGGCACGCAATTGCTGGGCGATGTCACGGTGCCGAACGCCACGACGGGCATTGCCGCGTTTGCCGTGACCGAGGAGCCGGCGGGCGGTTCGGTACAGCCCACGATGACGCCGTTTCTGGTCGGGACGGTTACGGCGCCGCAGTAGGTGTCGCGACCGTCAGGGCTGCTCGGGGGTCGCCGAAGTCGAACGGTTCGCCGCGTATCGCCGCTTGAGACGCGGCGTCTGATAAAGCGCCGCCGCGAGCAACGTGAAGGCGCTGGTCCCGCCCAGAATGAACACGCTCTTCACGGGGCTGCGTCCCTCCATTTCGCGCTCCTTGGTCACGTCGTTCAGCACCCCGATCCACTCGATGGCGGCAATGACCAACACGACCTGCATCATGCGCGCGACCCAGCGCTCCTTGATCAGCAACAGCGGAAGGAACCCCACGAAAATGATCGTCGCCGGATAGAGCCCGTAGCGCAGGAAGTGTCCGCCGAGCGTGAGGATCGCGAGGATCGTGGGGAGCAGAAAGAGAAAGGTCATGACGCACCTCCCGAGTGTGGAGTGTCGGCCGAGCGCCAGAGCGTCGGCACCAGCGAAAGAAAGGCGAGGGCGGCGATGACACCGGCGGCGCCGACGATCGGAAACCACACCATGAGTGGCATCCCCAGGGCGGCCGCCTGCGACGCCAGCCACGGCCACCCGATCACCACCAGCGCCGCGCACATCACCGCACCCAGCGAGATGCTGCCGACGGTGTGGAACGAATAGGCGAG
>JBDHVK010000049.1:0-24825 GCA_039809645.1 Gemmatimonas sp. | reverse complement strand
ACGACAAAGAGTCGACGCATGCGGGAATTCTACTCCGCTATCGTTCGCGACGGAAAAACCGCACGCTGCGGAGCAGCGCGTCGGCGCTGGCCGAATCGCCGAGCGTGTGCGGTTCGCCGGGATAGAGATGCAGCTGGGCCCGCCTTCCGTGCGCACGCAACGCGTGCAGGAGCGTCTGGGCATCGGTGAGCGGCACGACCTCGTCGTCCGTACCGTGCAGCAGCAGCGCCGGGGCGGCGTGGGACAGGCTGTCCCGCACGGTGGGTTCGAGCCCCGATCCGATCAGCGCCATGCCATGCACGCGCGGATCGAGCGCCCCGACCGCGACCCCGACCCACGCCCCCAGCGAAATCCCGAGCAGATGTACCTGCTTGTCGTGCACGTACGGCTGGCGCAGGGCCCACGTGATGCCGTCGCGCACCTGATGGACCCAGGTCCAGAAGTACCGCTGTTCGTCGTCATCCGAGGCCGTGAAATGGCCCGTTCCATCGAAGTAGTGGATGACGAGTGCGGTGACGCCGAGCGACGCCAGCGTCCGGGCGTAGCGCGTGATCTGCTGCGGCCCGAGATCATGAATGCCGCTCGAGCTGTGCAGCAGCAGCACCGTGAGATGCCGCGCCGTGGT
This sequence comes from Gemmatimonas sp., assembly GCA_039809645.1. GTDB lineage: Bacteria > Gemmatimonadota > Gemmatimonadetes > Gemmatimonadales > Gemmatimonadaceae > Gemmatimonas. Next base: position 24,200 of record JBDHVK010000049.1, on the reverse strand, counting down.
CTCCGGGCGATACACATCGACCTGGATATCGGCGCCGTCGCTGGCGTAGCTCGCGGATTCCTCCACGATGGGATGCTGCAGCACGCCGCTCGGCAGGCGCAAGGCCGCCCGACTGAAGCAGGCGGTGCACAGCAGCAGCGCGAGCGGCGCCCAGCGGTTCATCCCGCGAGATCGGCGAGCAGATAGGTCGGCGCGTGGATGCCCGCCGCGAGGGCCTGCGCCTCGGTCGTCACACCGGTGAGCACGATCGCGCTGCTGATCCCCACGCCCTGCGCCCCGGCAATGTCGGTGTGCAGCGTATCGCCCAGCATCACCGCGTGGCGCGTCCCGACGCGCGCGAGCGCGGTCTCGAAATGCATCGCGGCGGGCTTGCCGAGCACCTGAAAGCGGGGTGCATGCGCCCCCACCAGCAACTCGAGCGCGCGATCGAGCATGCCGGCCAGCGACCCGGCCGTGAAGCCGAACTGTCCCGGGCCTGAGGGATAGACGAGATCGGGGTTGGCGAGCAGCAGCACCGGCGGACGTCCGCGCTCGCATCCGCGCAACACCATCGACAGCACATCGTCCATGACGTCGAGCAGGTTGAAGCCCCCTTCGTCGGCCACCACGAGCACGTCGGCGGGATTCTCGGGATCGGGATCGACGAGCGTGGCGCCGACGGCCACCGCGTACGCGGCCGAGTCACCAGTGCCCAGCACCACGACGCGCGCGCGCTCGAGGCCGCGCTCCACCAGCGCCGGTCCGATGAGCATGCCCGACGACAGGATGTGCTCCGGCAACACCGGCATGCCGAGCCGATTCAGACGCTCCGCGGCCCGTTGGGGAGAGCGGGATGCGTCGTTGGTGACGACGAGAAAGGGCACCCGATCGCGAATCAAGGCCGAGATGGCCGCCGGCGCCGTGGGAAGGGCACCGGAGGCGTCAACCAGGACGCCGTAGGCATCGAAGAGAATTGCGTCGTAGCGCTCGACGAGGGCGCCAAGTGTGGCGCGCGTCACGGCGGGGAGGGCCCGTGTCTCAGGCATGCGACATGAGCTCCAGCAGCTTCGTCATGGTATTCCAGTTGCGGCTGGTCACACCAGTGCCGAGCTGGCGACCGAGTAGCTCGAACGGTTTGCTCGCCGAGATGCCGTCGGGGAGCGAGAAGTACGCGGCATGCGCGCCGACCGCTGCCCGCTCAACTGTAAAGGGCGCCGTCGTGATGCGCGCCGCCATATCGGCGGTCACCACACCGTCGAAGAGCATCACGAGGAACTTCGCGGGATGCGACACCGCGTCGCGAAGCAGCGGATTCTCTGTGAGCACCTGTTCGAGTTCGGCACGCGTCCGCACGAGCACGGGGGTGTCGACCGCGCAGCGATCGGCCAGGCCCGCGCGAATGCGCCGCGCGGCTGTCGCCGTAGTGGCGCGGGGCGCCCGAAACACGACGTTTCCACTGTTGAGCAACGTGCGGGGGTCACGGTAGCCGCACGCCTCCACGACCGCCTTGAGCTCGGACATCGGCACACGATTGCCGCTCCCGACATTGACGCCGCGGAGAAACGCCACTTTCCAGGCGGTCGACGGATTGGAGTTGGGCATGCGGGAAAATAGTATCCTGTCCGCGTTGTTCAGGGGGCGTTTCCCGGCTAGGTTTCATGGACGGGTCCACCGGTCGCCATCGCGTCGCGATCGCGCGTGTGTGATTCTCCCTTGAGCCGGCATTGCCATGATCGAGCGCGCTCCAGCTTCCCCTTCGGCGACCGAAGTCGATCGCCACGCGTTCCTCGGGTCGCACCGGGCCATCTCCGTGGGTGGTCGCGAGTTCACCCGGCTCTCGGAAGCGCTCGTCGCCGCCGCCAAGCAGATGGCTCCCGCACATGGCGCCGAGCCGCCCACGTCCCGGCTCTCGCCCGATCGCTGCATCGTTCAGGTGGGTCCGGTCGCCCTCACCGTGCTCTACATCCGCAACGGGACCGATGTCCCGGCCGGTGGCCAGCTGCTCGCCATGGTGTGGCGCGGTACCATCGCCGCACGCGGAGATCATGTCCCGGAGCGCGCCCCGCAGCGTCGCGTCTCGCCGCAGCCCGTGGCAGTCTGGGAAGAGACGCACGTGGTGTCGGCCGACAACGAAGCCTCGTGGCATTGGCATCCGAAGTCGCTGCAGGAACGGGGCTACACCTCGCCGGAGTTGGCCGATCGGTGCATCGAGCAGTTGCGCGCAGCGCTGACGGAGTCGCCGGTCATCGCCTGACGCGGCCGGCGTGACGCCGGCGTTCACGAATGCACCCTTCCCTTCCCTCCACCATGCGCGCCGTGCGCATGGTTGCCCCCGGCCGGCCGGTCGAGCTGCACGAGCTCCCGCTTCCCGCCATCGGGCCGAATGATGTCCTGATCAAGGTGCAGGCCGCAGGCATCTGCCATTCCGACGTGCACTACCGTGCGGGCCGCTCGCGCGTGGACCCGCTCCCGCTCACGCTGGGCCACGAAGTGGCGGGTGAGGTGGTCGCCGTCGGTGATCACGTGCTGCGCCACGCGGTCGGCGACCGGGTGTGCCTGCACTATCTCGTCATCTGCGAACAGTGTGAACATTGCCTCGCCGGCCGTGAGCAGTTCTGCGTCGAGAGGCTCATGCTCGGGCACTTCACTGATGGCGGCTGGGCCGAGTACCTCGCCGTTCCGGCCCGCAATGCGGTCGCCCTGCCCGACGCGGTGAGCTACGAGCACGGCGCGGTCATGATGTGCTCCTCGGCCACGTCGCTCCACGCGCTGCGCAAAGGGCGCCTCGCTCGCGGTGAAACGGTGGCCGTCATTGGCGTCGGCGGGCTTGGGCAGAGCGCCGTACAGATCGCGCGCGCCCTGGGCGCCGGACGCGTCATCGCGGTGGACCGCGATCCGGCAAAGCTCGCGCTCGCCGAGCGCTTCGGCGCGGTGCCGATCAACGCCGCCGGCATGAGCGTCGAGGATACGGTGGCCGCCATCCGCGCCGCCACCGATGGCCGCGGCGTCGATGTGGCGCTCGAACTCGTGGGTCATGGCGACACGGTGCAGGTCGCCCTCAAGAGCGTCGCCCCGCTCGGTCGCGCCGTTGTGGTGGGGTTGAACGATGTGACGGTCCCGATCGATACCTATCGCGATCTCATCGGCCGCGAGGCGGAACTCATTGGCTCCAACGATCACTTCCTGAGTGAGCTGGAGGAGCTGTGCGCGATGGCGCGGGCCGGTTCGCTGGTGCTCGACGAGGTGGTCACCGCCGAGGTGCCGCTCGACGCCGCAGCGATCAACGGCGTGCTGGATGCCCTCGAAGCCGGCAAGGCTCCCGCGCGCACCGTCGTCGTGATGCCGTGAGCCGCGGCGGGCGGCCTACGTCGTAGGCCGCCCACCCATTTGCGCTACTTGCGAGCCCAGCACTCGGACGCGCGCAGCGTTGGCAGCCACGCGCCTTCGCGTCGCATGTCCACATGCTCGGGATCTTCCAGGCGGTACATCTCGAGCGTGCCGGCCGGCGTTCGCACGAAGTGCGTGCCGTAGAGTTGCCCGCGTCCCTGGCGCACGCGGTTCGCATCTTCCATGACGGCGACTTCCGCCGGCGACGACTCGCCGAAGCCTGCTTCCATCATGCGACGCTGGGCGGCGATGCTGAGCGTACTGTCGCCCTGCGACACGAGCCACGCCGCGTGCACGCCCGCAGCACCGACCGACGCGCGGGAGGGCCACTGGCGTTTGGCCGCCATGGCACGCAGCGTGGCCAGCACCGTCGTGTCCTTCACCGTGGTCTTCGGTGCTTCACCGATGATGCGGTAGCCGAGTTCCGGCGTGAAGGCCGCCTTCGCGTCGTAACCGGCGGCCGTGAGCAGCTGCTGGCGCAACGCGGGATCGGTGAACGCGGCGCCAGCGCTGTCGGCGAAGCTCTGCTGCTTCACGAACCACTCGGCCTTCGGATTGATCGGCGCACACGCGGTCGACCGCTTGGCCGCCTGCGCGTGCACTGTGGTGGCGGTGCTCACGCCGATCGCGAGCGACAGCAGGCGGCGCATCACTTGGCCTCCGGCGTCACGATGAAGGCATCGAACAGCGTCATGCTGTCGGTCTTGGACCAGAGCCCGACCTTGCCGCTCACCGGTTCGGTGAGCGTGAACTCCACCGCGAGCTTGCCGTTGAGATACGCCTTGAAATCGGTGCCCTTCACCGTGAGCGTCAACTCGTTCCACGTGCCAAGCTCGAGCGGGAAGGAGCCGGTGCCGCGCTTCGTGAACGAACGGACGCCGTTCTTGAAGGTCCAGAGCACGACATTGTCTTCCGTGCCGTTGAAGCGCACGGTGAGGTAGTCGCCGTTGGGCTTCACGTTGAAGAGGATGCCACCGCACCGGTCGAGCGCGCCGCCGATCATCTTGAACTTCACCGAGATGGTGCCGTTGGTGAAGTTCGGGACGGCCTTGTTCACGGCAATCGGGAAGTACGCAAACGCCTTCACGTTGTCGATGAACTCTTCATGCTCGGCGCCGTAGATCGCGCGCGCCTTGTCGGCGAGGCCGCCGGCGGGCTGCCCCTTCTTCCAGATGCGTCCGTCCACCATCAGCACGTTCTTGCCGGCGTCCTTGGTGACGACCCAATTGCCGACCATGGGGAGGAACTGGCCGGGCTCCTTGCCGACGACGTCCTTCGTGAAGGCAAAGGACTGCGCGGACTGCGCCGAAGCCGACGAGGCGGCGACGACGGTGGCGATGAGCAGATTTCGGAGTTGAGACATGCGACGTGGCGGTGGCAGGTGACAGGTGGCGGGTAGGAGCGATGGCGAGTCGCGCGTCAACGACGCCGGCGTTGCCACCACAGGGCGGCTACGAAGCCGGGCCACAGGAGGCAGAGGAGCGCGACCTCCCATGCAGTGGCGGTAATGCGCGACGGATAGCCGGGGTATGCGGGCGCGTCACCGGTGGGGGGCGCGACCTTCGCGAGTTGGTAGATCGTCTCGAGCACGATGTTCGGCACGGTCGACCGGCTCGTGTCGCTGGCCGTGCCAAGTGCGTACCAGATTTCACCGTAGTGCGCTTCGTTGCCGGCGAAGAGACCGGTACTGCTCTGCGCGGCGTAGCGAACGGTCACGTGCGGCATCGCGCGCACGAGCTTCTGCAGCACGCCCCGCTCGAGATCGGCGCGACGTGGGTCGCTCGGCCCGAGGTGCACGATGATCGTCAGCGGCGCCTCGATGGTGGCGAGCAGGTGCTCGTCCGCCGGTGCAAAGGAGTTGCGGCGATCTTCACTGAGATCTCGCCCGCCGTGTGCCCGGGCGCCGACCGGAAGCATGAGTGCGGTGGCGAGGATCACCGTGCTGGTGCGGGCGAGCGCGCGTCGACGCGACTGCGCCGGCTCGAGCCACACCACGGTGACGGCAAGCAGCCCGAGCAGCAGCACGGCAGCGACCGCCACTTCGTTGTACGCCACGAGGCCGTGCTCGAAGGAGCGCAGCATCGCGTCGGGCGTATAGGGCGCAAGCCGCGCGGCGAGTCCGCCGCGCACGCTGGCAGTGAAGTCGACGGCCCACGCGCCGAGCGTGACCGCAAGCGCCACGACGGCGGCACTGGCAGCGCTTTCCGTGATGGCCGCGCTCGCGAGCCCCAGCGCGGCCACCAGCGCGCCGTGCATCAGGTGCCCGAGCAACACGCCGGCCGTTTCGGTGAAGTCCAGATGTCCGCCTCGGGCACGCCAGAGCAGCAGCGCGAGCATCCCCGGTACGAGCCAGAGCGCCCATGTCACGAGCAACGCGAGAAAGCGCGACAGCACCTGTTGCCAGAGCGGCACGGGAATGTGCAGGAGCAGCCCCTGCGCGCCGCTGGTTTTCTCGGCGGCAACCGTACGAATGGCGACAAAAGGGAGCAGCAGCGTCGCGACGACCGCATACGCGCCAAGCACCGGTGCGACGATTCCATCCAGCGGACTGAGTGCTCCCGACAGCGCGGCAGCCGCATCACCGGGTGTGCCGCTCATCTCGGTGTAGAGGGCGGCGGCCTCGCGCCAGGCGAGACCCACCAGGGGGCCGATCGCGAGCGCGACGAGCAGCCAGGCCCGCGAATGCCGCAGGGTGCGCCAGTCCTTGGCGAAGAGCACGCGCCAGATCGACGAGTGCGCCGTGCGGGAGCGCGTCATCTCAGGTGAGCGCAAGGAAGATCTCCTCCAATCCTGCACTCGCACCCACGCCGGCGGTGCGCTGCAGCACCTCGAGTGTTCCGTGGGCGAGCACCCGCCCTTCATGCAGCAGCAGGTGGGCGTCGCAGGTGCGCATGGCGTCGCCCGCCGAATGGATCGAGAGCACGAACGTGCGCCCCTCGGCCGCCGCCGCCCGAACCACGGCGGTAAATGCGCGCGCCTGTCGCGGATCGAGCCCTTCGAACGGTTCGTCGATCAGGGTGCAGGAACGCGGCACGAGCATCGCCATGGCGAGCAGCACGCGCTTGCGTTGCCCCTTCGACAGGTCGCCGACACGCTGACGCACCAGCGCGTCGATGGAGAGCGCCTCGGCCAGCGCTCCGCGCCAGTCCTGCGGCGCACCGTACGCGTCGCGCGCAAAGTCGAGCACCCACCCCGCGCGCTGGTCCTCCCACGGCGTGATGCCGTCGGGAAGGAAGAACGTCGCGGCGCGGCGCGCGATGGCACGACATTCGCGCCCGTCGAGTCGGATGCGCCCCGCCTGCGGTTCGGCAACGCCCGCGAGACAGGCCAACGCGGTGCTCTTGCCGGCGCCGTTGGGACCGATGACGCCGAGCACCGAACCTTGCGGCACGATGAACGAGACGTTGTCGAGTGCGCGCACGGCGCCATAGGATTGGCGCAATCCTTCGGCTGACAGTCGTGGGGGGGATTCCGTTGCTGCACCCATGCACGCAACGTACGCGCGAGTCGTCGCGTATGCTCGACGTCGTGGTTGCAACGGTCCCGCCCCGCCAAACCGCTTTACTCCGGGGCCGCCCCAGCCATGTCGTTAATCGTAGGTAGAGATTTCCGTCGCGCACTCGCGCGCGGCGCCGTCGTTGCCGCCGCCGTCGCGCTGTCGGCGACGTCACTCGTCGCGCAGGCGCGCAGCCGCATCACGGGCACGGTGAAGGGTGCCGATGGGGCCCCAGTGGTCGACGCCACGGTATCGATCGCCACGCCGGCCCGCAGCAGCCTGACGGGTACCGATGGCAGGTACACGCTGCGCGACCTCGCAGCCGGATCATACGAAGTCACGGTGACCGCCGTGGGACACGCCAGCCAGCGAGCCACGGTGTCGGTGACCGCCGGCCAGCCGGCGACGCTCGATTTTTCGTTGAAGGCCGGGTCGATCCTGCTGCCGGGCTATGTGGTCTCGGCGACCAAGCAGCCGATCGAGGCCAGCAAGGTCGCCGGCACGGTGAACTTCCTCACACCCGAGCAGGTGCGCACCACGCCGGCGCGCGAAACGCAGGACATGCTGCGTGAGATCTCGGCGATCGAAATGCCGCGTACGAGCAGCCAGGTGGGCGGCACGGCGCAGATCGTTTCCATTCGCGGTGTCGACGAAGGGCGCACGGCGGTGCTGCTCGACGGCATTCCGCTCAACGACGCGTGGGGCGAGTGGATCGACTGGAACCGCGCGCCGCGCGGCAGCGTGGAGCGCGTGGAAGTGTTCGAAGGCGGCGGCTCCAACCTGCACGGCAATGGCGCGATGGGCGGGGTGATCTCGCTCTTCTCCAAGCCGATCACGCCGGGAGGATATCGCCTCTCGGTCGACGGCGGCTCACGCGGCGGTCGCCACGGCTTCGGCACGGTCGGCGTGCCGCTCACGCATGGGCTCACGCTCGGTCTGACCGGTGACTATGGTGATGGCGGTGGCTACCAGCTGGTGCGCCAGTCGAACGCCGGCCCGATCGATGGGGAGTCGGAAGCGATCGTGCGCAACGGGATCGCCAAGCTCGAGTACGCCCCGAGCGCCACGCTCAGCGCCTTTGCGAGCTACCAGAAGTTCGGCGACACGCGCAACCTCGGCACGCCGCTCACGCGCGCGCGCCGCGAGGACGACGCCGTCACCGCCGGCGTGAACGTCGGCGGCGCCGACAAGGGGTTGCTGTCGCTCCGCGGCTGGACGCGCGAGATGACCGAGAGGAACGTGAACACGACGCTGCTCACCGTGAACAACGTGGCCCGGGCGGGTGAGCGCTACAACACCACCGCCGAGATTCCGAGCCAGGACCGCGGCGTCACGCTCTCGTGGACACGCAACCATGTGCTCGGATTCGAGAGTGTGGCGGCGGGCGGCGACTACCGCTTCTACGGCGGCCACTATGTGGAGCAGGCGTACGCGAACAATGCGGCCAATGCCAAGACCACGCGCATCGAAAGCGGCGGCGATCAGGCGCTGAGCGGCGTGTTCGTGAGCGGTGTGCTGGCGCCGGTGCAGAACGTGCGCGTCGAGCTCTCGGCCCGCGGCGACCAGTGGGGCAACAACAACGGCTACGTGCTGGACGCGTCGGGCCGCACGACCTACGAGAATCAGACGCGCCGGGCGTTCTCCCCGCGTGCCGGCGTCCGCTGGCAGGCGCTCAGCACGCTCGCACTGCATACGGCCGCCTATCGCGCCTTCCGCGCGCCGAACCTGGCGGAGCTCTATCGCCGTCAGACGAGCACCAGCACGATCTCGCTGCCCAATCCCGGCCTCAAGCCCGAGTACGCGAACGCGTGGGAAGCGGGTCTCGACTGGCAGCCGGCGTCGTTCGTGCAACTCAAGGGCACGTTCTATCGCGCCGATTACAAGGACTTCAACACGTTCGTCACGACGAGCGCGACCGGCGTGACGCCGGCGACGCGTCAGCGCCAGAATGTCACGCAGGCGCGCAGTCAGGGCGGTGAGGTGTATCTCGCCGTGATCCCCGTGAAGGGGCTCACGATCTCGGGGAGCCTCAACTACAACGACTCCAAGATCACCGACATGGGCAAGGCCACGCCCACCGCGACGCTCTTCAAGGGCTCCCGCGTGGCGCGCGTGCCGACGCAGAAGTCCACCACCCGCATCTCCTACGACAACGCCCTCCTCGGCACCCTCACGTTCCTCTACCGGACCGAGGGCATCGTGACGACGTTCGGCAACAGCTTCACGCTACCGAGCTTCCGGGTGGCCGATGCGTCCTACCGCCGCGATCTCGTGGGCGGCGTGTCGGTATTCGGCTCGGTGGAGAACATCGGCAACACCGAATACTTCGTCGGCCTCTCCGGCGCCGCCGCGGCGCCCATTGCAACGCTGGGGCTGCCGCGCACGGTGCGGGTCGGGATGGAGATTGCTCGATAGAGGAACGCGCACACGTGGGGCGCGCATGCTATGAGCGCATACGTGGGGCGCACACGATGAGCGCAGATGTGGGGCGCAGACGTGGGGCGCGCATGCTATGAGCGCATACGTGGAGCGCACACGATGAGCGCAGATGTGGGGCGCATACGTGAGGCGCCACCGCGGTTGAGCGCCACATGTGTGCGCATCACGTCTGCGCCCCACGTGTGCGCCCCACGTATGCGCAGTTCCTATGTCACGCCGCAATCGGCGGGGTGGCGTGCGGCTGCAGCCGTCGCTGCATGCCGCCGGCATCCCAGGCTCGCAGCAGCGTGGCCAGCGATTCCCGATCGCTGGGTCTCGCGATGACGAAGCCCTGCGCGTGCGTGCATCCCATCGCCGCCAACTGCCGGAGCTGCCGCTCGGTCTCCACGCCTTCGGCGGTGGTGCGGAGCTGCAGACTCTGGCCGATGGACAGAATGGCCCGCGTCACGCCATCGGCGGTGATGTCGGCATCGTGATCGGCGAGGAAGCTGCGATCGACCTTCAGGATGTCGATCGGGAAACGCCGCAAGTAGGCGAGCGACGAGTAGCCGGTGCCGAAATCGTCGAGCGCGATCTGGACGCCGAGGCTCCGCAGTAGCTGCAGGCGTTCGGAGATGATGGCCTCATTCGACGCGAGCACGGTCTCGGTGATCTCGACGACCATGGCGTCGGGCGCACACCGGGCAGCGGCGAGTGCCTGCTGAATGTCGGTGACCACGTCCGGCAGCAGCAGGTGACGCGGGGAGAGGTTCACCGCCACCTGCAGCGCGCCGGCCGCCGGCGAGCTCGCGCGCAACCAGACCGCGTCGCGTGCCGCCTGCCGGAGCGCCGCGCGACCGATGTCCACGATCAGGTCACTCTCCTCGGCCACCGGGATGAATCGGCCCGGCGCGATGGGACCCTTCGTGGGATGATCCCAGCGCATCAGTGCTTCGACGCCCGTGATCCGACCCGTCTGCAGATCGAGCACCGGCTGGTAGACGAGGTACAACTCGTCGCGTTCGATCGCGTGCCGGAGCTCGCCCTCGATCTCCATCCGTTCGCGCGCCGTGGCGCGCATCGCACTCGAGAAGCCCTGAATGCGTCCCCGGCCGGCCTGTTTCGCGCCGTACATGGCCGCGTCGGCATCGGCGAGGAGGTCGTCCACGTCGTGGGTGTCGTGTGCGTGCGCAATGCCGATGCTCGCGCGAACGTACACGTCGCGATCATCGATCACGATCGGGCGTTCGAGCGCCTGCTGGATGCGCAGGGCGGCCGCCTCGGCGTCACTGGGCTCGAGCATGTCCTCGAGCAGCACGGCAAACTCGTCGCCGCCCAGACGCGCAATGGTATCCGACGTGCGAAGCGCCGCCGTGATGCGACCGGCCACCGTCGTGAGCAGCGCATCGCCGGCCGCGTGGCCCAGGGTATCGTTCACGATCTTGAAGTGATCGAGATCGAGGAACAGGACCGCCATGAGGTTGGCGCCACGCTGGTGCCGTGCCAGCGCATGCTCCACGCGATCGCGGAAGAGACGCCGGTTGCCGAGCCCCGTGAGCGGATCGCGAAGCACCTGATCCAGCAGACGGGCCTCCATCGCCTGACGCTCCGTCACGTCGCGTCCATTCAGCACGATGGCGCCGATACTCGGCTCATCGCGCAGATCGGTGGCGAAGCCGTCGATCCAGCGCCACGAGCGATCGGCGTGACGAATGCGGAAGGTGACCGCGAACGTGCCCAGCTCGGCATTCACCAACGCATCGAACGCCGCTTGCACCTTGGGGAGATCCTCGCGGTGAATGCCGGCGAACAGATTCTTCCCGATCAACCACTCCGCGCGATAGCCGATCGTGGCTTCGTGGGAGGGACTGGCAAAGCGCACCGTGCCGTCGGGCTCCACGATCGAAAGCAGATCCGTACCGTGACGCACCAGTGCGGCAAGCTTGCCCTCGGCGTGGAGTGAGGCGCGCTCCGCGTATAGCGTCTCGAGCTCCCGGGCGGCGACGAACTGCCGCGCCAGCACCAGCACCGTCACCACGCCCACGCACATCGTCACGAGCTGCATCAGCTCGCGATTGTTGCCCGTCACTGCCACCACGAGCGCCGCGTAGGCCAGCGTCACCATGAGATAGGGCAGCCGCGAGTGCTGCACGTGCGCGACCGGCACTCGCACACGCGGGCGCATCGCCAGCGCCGCCGCATGCGCATGCGTCGCCCAGCTCCCATACCACGCCATGCGCACGAACCAGGGCGACGGGTGGCCCACGCTCCGCGGCAGCGCATAGTAGACATCGCCGATCATGCCGATGAGCAGAGACCAGCCGAGCCACATCGCCCACGTCGGCACGTCCGTGTAGTCACGTCGCACCCAGAGCACGGCCAGGCCGCCGAGGGTCAGGAGCCCGGTCACCGGATCGAGCAGCTTCAGCAGATCCGAGGGGCGTGTGAGCACGTGCAGGGCGCCGCCCGCGGCAAAGAGCGAGGCCAGCAGGGTGGTGAGCGCGATGAAGACGACCGTGGTGTCGATCACCGTGCGCCAGGCGTCGGCGCGATCGGTCACCTTGAGACGGCCGCGCAGACTGCCCACCAGCAACAGGGGCGCAAACGTCAGGCTGACGAGATCTTCGGGATCCCACGCGAACTGTTCGCCGATGACCCATCCGGCGAACCACCACAGCTCATACGCGTACAGGCCGAGCGTGCCGACGAGGATCCACTTCCAGGCCGTCGACGTTTCGGGATCGCTCGTGCGAATGGTGCGCCAGCCCCACCAGAGCGGAAACAGCGGCAGCACCGCCGACGACCAGGCGTAGATCGCATCACCGATGACCGCCGGGATGCGCAGCATCAGCACCGGCAGCACGAGGCCGAGGGCGATGAGCGCGTACGACACGCGCACCGCGCCTCTGGCGCGGCGAGCCCGGTGTTCGCGAGTGAGGGACGTCAGCATGCCAGACTCCACATATCCCCCGGGAGTCTCGGCAGCGGGAAGGTGGGGCTGAACTATTCGGCGGGCGGCTGCCAGCCGAGCGCTTTCAGCTCCACAATGGGTGTGAACAGCGGTTCAGGCAGTTCGTCCCAGGCGCACCAGTGCCAGGCGGCGCACTTGTCGGGCTCTCGTGCCTCCGGCTCGCCGGTATCCGCGCGAGTCAACACGAAAAGGGTCACGTACTGGCGCCCCTCGGCGACGAAGAACGAATCCACCCACGGCCCCCGCCCCGTTACGCGCACGGCCAGGCCGGTCTCTTCCTGCGCTTCGCGAACGGCGCACTGTTCCACCGTTTCGCCGAATTCGAGGTGTCCGCCCGGGAACTGCCAGGTACCGTCGCCGTGCGTCGCGCTGCGTCGCTGTCCGACCAGCACGGTGTCACCGCGTTGGATGATCACGGCGACGCCGATGCGGGGAATGGTGTCGATCGAGGTGGTGCGGTTGGTCAACGCGGGCCCAGCTGATACAAGCCGTTGAAGAGGAACTTGAAGGTGCCGTGCGGCTGCGCGCGCTGGGTGATCTGCGGCCCATACAGCAGCACGCGCCCCTTGCCCACGGTTGCCTCGACGGCGGCAACCCCGCCGTCGAGCAGCTCCTGCCCCCACGCCCACCCACTGCGCAACGGCGAGGGGGACTCGAACCACGCGACGGGGCGCACGCCTTGCGCCGCCGCATTCGCGTCGAGCGCAAAGACGGGGCTTGCATCGAAGAAGACGTCCGTGCGCCCTCCGAGTCCGGCTCCACCGGTCGTCGTCGTGTCGACCCGCACCTGCAGCACGCTCCCCGGCACGTAGAACTGCGTGCGCGGATACGCGGTCCCGTCTTTCGCGAGATGATTGCGGACCGGCAGCTGCAAATAGGCCGCCAGATTCACCGCCGAACTCCCCACCGCCACCACCGTCCCTCCCTGCGTAATGAACTCGCGCAGCGCCGGAAGACTCTTCTCCACACTCAGGCGACCGAACTGTCCCTTGTACTCCGCGGGGAGATTCTCGGGTTCATCGAGCACGCCGCCGCCGGTCCCGCCCCGTGCACCGCGCTGCGCGCCGGGAATCGCGCCCTCCACGAAGACGAGCGCATCGAATTGCGCCGCCAGGTTGCCGGCATCGATACGCGGCGCGAAAACGCGGGTGAACGGGAAGTCGAACTGCTCCAGGATCCAGCGCGTCCAGCCGCTCGGCATCGATCCGCCGTACGTGTCCCAGAGTCCGATGCGCGCGGCGCGCAACGGGGAGGTGCCCTGCGGCGCACTGCGCGAGCCCAGCGCACTCACGCCAAGCGAGTCGGCAGCCGTACGCAAGACGGCGCGCGCCGCGTCGGTCGCCGGCACCCACACGGCACCCACCGGCAGCGTGGTCCCGCCGACGGTCACCTGTTGCGACGCCCGCGCGAGCGGCACCTTGGCCGCGAGCAGACGGTTTACCACCGTGTAGGCATCGTTCACACGCGCATCGAGCCAGAAGCCCTTGGCGCCGGCTGCAGCGGTGATCGTGCCGGCCGGCGGCTCCACGTTCCACGCCGTCACGTTCTCCACCGGCGCGTCGTACGCGTCCAGCACGCGATCGAAGCGGATGCCCATCTGAAAGGCCCAGGTCCATCCCGCGTTGTCGTAGGGCGGGGTCGGCGCCGAGCCGGGATACGGAAACACGTCGGGATGCACCTGCGGCTCGAACATGTCCATCACATGCGGTCGGAACGCCTGCGCCGCCGGCACCACGAACGAGCCGGCGGCGTACGCTTTCCCGTTCACCGTGAACGCACGGGTCGCGCGTTGCACCGTGATGCCCGTTTCGCGCAGGCCGTTGACGAACTTGATGGCGGTGAGAAAGTCCGGCTGATCACGCGGAATGATGAACGCCCGCGGATCGCGATACGCGGGGGCATGCTGCGCTGCCCAGATCAGTGAATCGGCGCCCTTGACTCGTCTGGCCACCTCGGCGTCGCGCCGCGGATTGGGCGTCCAGGTATCACGGCTCCCGCGCTCGATCGAGTTCTTCCCCATGCGATACATGTTGAAGAGCAGATTCTCGCGCTGGCGCGAGGCGTGATCGAGCACCGCGCGATTGAGCGAGATGCTGTACTCGATGCTCTGCCGCATGTGCCATTCCTGCGGGGCGATGGGCATCGGCAAGTCGCCGCGCGGAATCTGGCGCTCGGCGACGAGCGGAATACGCATGGGCGTGGGACTGCCGATCATCTCCGTGAGCAGCGCGATGGTGTTGTGAAACGTGGCGGTGTTGCGAATGCCGCCGTTCCACCAGCCGTCGTAGGGACCGCCGGATCGCATGGTCGCGCCAGGCTTGTTCTCGATGGCGAGGCGGGAGAGCATCGCGGTGCCCATCGCCTCGATGCCCAGCAGCATCGACGGATCGAGATTGTAGTTGTATGGGTCGCGGAAGGGCGGCGAGTACACCACCGTCCCCGCCGGGCCACTCTGGTGATGATTGTAGAGCAGCTGCGGGAACCACTGGTGGTACAGCGCGCGATTGATGTTCTCCGTCTCCTTCTGCGTCGACGTGAAGAACTCGCGGTTGTTGTCGTGCCCGATGTACTTCTGGTACAGCCGCGGCAGACCATTCAGCGTGCGCGCCTTCGGATCGGACGTGCGCATGTACCAGTCGGCCACGAGATCGTTGCCATCGGGGTTCGCGTGCACGAAGAGCGTGATCACGTCGTCGAGGAAGCGCAGCGTCTCGGCGTCGGTGCGGCTCGCCATCTGATAGACCATCTCGCCCAGTTGCTGCGCCCCGAGCGTTTCGGTGGCGTGCAGACCGCCGTCGATCCACACGACCGTCTTGCCCTCGCGCGCGAGCGCCCGGGCGTCATCGTCCGAAAGCCCCTCGGCCTTCGCCAGCCGTTCGGAGATGCGGCGGTACTTCTCGAGGTTCCGGTGGTTCTCGGGGGACGTCACGATCGCCATGAGCTGATCACGCCCTTCCGCCGTCTTGCCCATCACCTGCAGCTTCACGCGCGGCGACTGCTGCTCCAGGGTGCGCCAGTAGCGACTGATCTGCTGATAGTTCGCCAGGAAGTAGTCGTCGCCGAAGTTGGCGCCGAACACCTCCTTGGGCGTGGTGATCGGGCCCTGGGCCGCCAGCGGAGCGGCGGCACAGAGGGCGACGGCAAGCAGGCAGCGGCGCAGCATGGGCATCGGGGCGGAGGACCGGAAGAGCATGCGAATGCTCAAGGTACGGGACGGTCCGTGCCGACGCTGCCGGCGTCAGTCCATCGGGGCGGGCAGATCGACGTCCTGCAGAAAAAAGGCGGCCAGTTCACTGCGCCCCTGCACGCCGGCCTTTCTATAGACGTCCACCGCCTGCTGGCGGACGGTGCGTTCGGAACGCCCCAAGGTCGCGGCGACCTGCTTGTGCCCGAGCCCCTTGAGCAACAGAAGCGCCACCTCACGCTCGGCCCGGGTGAGCTGCCAGGTGGCGAACTGTCCGTCGATGGCGGCGCCGAAGCCGCGGAGCGCCTGTTCGGCGCTCGCGCGCCAGGCATCGCGCTCCTGCTGCCGCTGGGCCAGCGCGGCCGTGGTGGCCTGCAGGCTGGCCTGGGTATCGCGGAGTGCCGACGAGGAGGCCCGCCACCGCCGGAAGAGCAGAATCGAAAAGCTTCCGCTGGCGACGACGGTCAGCACCTCCCACGCGACATGCGCCGTGAACCACGACGCTGGGCGATCCAGGGCGAGGTCCACGATGCCGGCAATGACCACGAACAAGAGGAACGCCGCCATGATCGCATTCAGCGATCCGGTCATTGCGTCCGATTCGAGGTCGTTTTCGGGGCTCATGGTACAGATGTCGGATATCGCCGCGGCGAAATCAAGTCACCTGCCGGATTTAGTGGGGCCATCGATCGGCTGATGTTCTCCTCCGAGGCGCCACTGGAGCGCCGCACCGGATACGCCCTTTGAATCGGAGCTGACGATGACCTTTCAGAACCTGCCCCTGCATGCGCTGGTGGTGCACCTGCCCATCGCGCTGACCGTCCTTGTCCCGCTGTTCGCCGCACTCGCCTTTTTTCTGATCAAGCACAGCGTGGCCGCGAACAAGGCCTGGATGCTGCCGACCGGACTGCTGGCGCTTCTGCTCGTGAGTGGCTGGGTATCGCTCCAGACCGGCCAGCAGCAGGAAGACAAGGTGGAGCCCGTGGTGCCAGAAGCCGCCTTCGAGACCCACGAGGAAGCCGCTGAACTGTTCCTGATCATCACCGGTGGCGTGCTGGTGCTCGCGGCCGGCGGTCTGATGAACAACCGTGCGGCCAAGGCGATGCGCGTGGCCGGCGCGGCGGGAACCCTCGCGGTGCTTGGCGCCGGCTACAATGTCGGGCACAGCGGCGGAAAGCTGGTCTATCAGTACGGCGCGGCGAGCGCGTACGCGACGCCGACAACGGGAGCTGGCCCGAGCACCGGCCCAGCCGCCGGCGGTAATGCAGCGAAGGGCGCAGCCGCCGGTGAGCTCGGTGGCGACGACGACGACGACGATCGATAGTCGATCCAGGCAATGACTGGGTAGTTACTGACTGATCGATCAATAAAGCAGCTCAGGACCTACCTTCCTCGCAGAACCGCAAGCAGCGCCTCGACATCGGCCACCAGCTCCGCCTCGCTGGCGCCAGCCCCGAGCCGCACCGGCATGCCCGCCCAGTGGGAAACCACCAGGCGGGCAAGCACCGGGACCGGGGGCGTCGCTCGTACCTCCCCTCGCCGGCTCGCCATGGAGAGCACGGTGGCGATGGCGCCCATGACGCGCACCTGCAGCGCGAGAAGCGCCGACTTGTCTACCGAAGCGGGCAGCGCTTCGATGGCCGCATTCGAGAGGAGGCAGCCACGGTCGGCGGCAATTCGTGACGCCCGATCGGTGAGATACCCCCGCAGCGTCGCCATCCCGCCCGCGGCGCCATCGAACAGACGGGACACGCGCGCCTCCTCGGCCCGAACCTCGGCGACTACCGCCAGCGTGTACATCGCCGCCTTGTCGCCGAACGTGTCGTAGAGGCTCTGCCGACCGAGTCCGGTGGCCGCCTCGATGTCCGCGAGCGACGCGCCCGCATAGCCAAGCGCGCGAAATGCTCCCGCCAGACGCGGAACGATCAGCGCAGGGTTGAAGCCCTTGGGCCGTGCCATACGTCGATCTTAACGTTTTTGATCAATCAGTCAATCATGGTATTGATCGGTAAATTCCTTGAGAACGATCACTTGCGCCGCTGAAACGCCCCCGGACGGCGTGTGACGAACCCCACACGAAGACGTCTTCATGTTGGGCCCCCTGATGGTAACGGGGCTGACCATCGGCATAACTCCTCCATTCGCTCGCCCCAGACTCGTGTCCGCACTCCGCCTGCTCGACTCACGACCCCTTCGGCTGCTTCTGGTGGCCGGCACCGGGGTCGCGCTGCTGGCCGTGTTCGCGGAACGCGCGATCTACACGACCTCGATCGAAGCCGTGGTGAATGCGCCGCGGCTGGACATCGTTGCCCCGTTCGATGGGGTGGTCGACTCGCTCGCGGTGGCGATTGGCAGGCCGGTACCAACCAACGGAGTCGTCGCTCGTCTTCGCCGGGACGCGTGGAGTCCTGATGCCGAAGATGCGTTGGGCGTCCGGACACGGTTGCTGCGCGACCGGGTCGAGATCGTCGCGCGTCAGCTCGAAACGCTGCTCGAGCTGCAGGAAGATCTGGGGACGCGCTCGCGGCAGTATCGGCAGACACAGGTGGTACGCCTCACTGCCGATCTCGGCGCCGCCGAGGCCCAGCAGCGCGAACGTCGGCTCGCGTTGACGCAGGCCGAGTCGCTCCGCGCGGTCGATGGCATTCCCTCGTCGGAGTTGGAGAAGATCCGCGCGGAAGTGGCGGTGGCCGACGCGCGGGTGGGCCAGTTGCGGGCCGCTTTGGCCAGCGCTCGCCGCGGCGTCGTGGTGGACGAAAGCGGACAAGACGCACCGTACTCGCAGCAGCGCACCGATCAGCTGACCATCGACGTCGCGCGCCTGCGTGCCGAGCGCGATGGCCTGAAGGCCGAGCTGGTGGCGCTCGAAAGTGGCCACAGCACCACCGGGTTCGGCGATGAGGCCGCGTCGCGTGACGAGGCCCTCAGCGCCAACAGCGTGGCTCTCCGGGCGCCCACGGCCGGATTGGTCTGGACGGCACCCGTCGCCGCCGGCACGCGGGTGCTCAAGGGCGCACCGATTGTCTCACTCGTCGACTGTCGGCAGGCCTATCTCGAAGCGGCGGTGTCACCGCGCGATGCCGATCACATTCGCGTTGGGCAGTCGGTCCTGGTGCACTTCGCCGGCCAGACGCAGGAATACCGCGCGCGCGTGGAGTCCATTCGCGGCGGCGGTCTGCGCCCCGATCAGAGCTCGGCCGCGCAGCTGATCACCCCCAATCGTGAGGGCGACAGTCATGTGATTCTCGGCCTGGACACCGCCACGATCGGTTCGAGCGCCGAGCACTTCTGTCACGTGGGGCGACACGCCAAGGTTGTCTTCGCCGATGAGGCGCCGTACCGGCCGTTGACGCGCCTGCGCACCTGGCTGGCGCGCTGACGCCCGAGGCGCGCGCATGCTGATGGCCTTGCAGCACGTCGCCTGGTTGCCTCTGGCGCTCGTCGCCTGGGTGACCGTACTCATCGCGCCCTCCCGCCTTCGCATGACCGCGGCGTGGCGCATGGCGCTCGCGGGCCTCGCCATGATCCTCTGCGTACGCTACGGCGTCTGGCGCGTCGAGCGCATGCTGACGGTGCCACCCCTCTCGACCGTCGAACGCTCCTGGCAATGGGTCTTTCTGATCGCCGAGCTGGGATTGATGGCCGAGGGCATGGTGTTCCTGCTGATGCTCGCCCGCACCCGCGCGCGCCATCTGGAGGCCGACGCGCACGAAGCGTGGTTCGAGGCGCAGCGGCGCGACGCATCCGGCGTCTTGCCGACGGTGGATGTGTTCATTCCGACGTACAACGAGGGGTGGGACGTGCTCTCCCGCACGCTCGTCGGTGCGCTCGCCCTCGACTATCCGCATCTGACCGTGCACGTGCTCGACGACGGTGCGCGCGATTGGCTCGCCGAGCGGTGTGCAGACCTCGGCGTGCGGTATCATCGGCGCCCTGATCGCGCGCATGCGAAGGCCGGCAACATCAACTACACGTTCCGCCGCACCGACGGCGATCTCGTGCTGGTCTTCGACGCCGACTTCGTGGCGCAACGGAATTTCCTGCGGCGCACCGTGGGATTCTTTCGCGACGAGACCGTCGGGATCGTGCAGGTGCCGCATCACTTCTTCAACGACGATCCGGTGCAGGCCAACCTGCACATCTATGGGTCGCATGCCGATGATCAGACGTTCTTCTTTCAGGACGTCATGGCGGCGCGCGACGGGTGGGGCGTGGCCTTCAGCTGCGGCAGCAACAGCCTGATTCGTCGTCGCGCGCTCGAGGCGATCGGCGGCATCCCCACCTCGTCGATCACCGAGGACATCCTGACCAGTGTGGCGCTGCTGCAGCGTGGCTGGCACACGGTGTACCTCAACGAGCGACTGGCGCGTGGCCTGGCACCGGAGGGACTCTCGGCGCTCTACACGCAGCGCGCCCGCTGGGCACGTGGCGGCATTCAGCTGCTCTTTCTGAAGGAGGGCCCGCTGCGCGCGCCGGGGCTCACGCTTCTGCAACGGCTGTTCTTTCTCCCGTTGTCCTGGATTGCGTCCAACCTGTTCCTGCCCGTCATGATCGCGGGCCCTGTGCTGTTTCTCTGGACGGGGCTCGTGGCCGTCCCCGCCGTCCGCGGTGATGAGCTGCTGCAGTTCCAGCTCCCCATGTTGCTGGCCACGCTCATGGCGGCGCGACGGCTGGTCACGTCCGATCGCAGCGTGTTTCTCGGACTCGCGCACTCGGTCTTCTCGACCTTCCGCCTGGCGCCGGTGGTGGTGCACAGCCTGATCCGCCCGTTTGCGGTGGGCTTCAAGGTCACCCCGAAAGGCAAGCTCGCGCAGGGACTCGAAGTGGATCGCCGCGCGGTGACGATCGCCCTCGGGACCATTCTGGCGCTCGTGGTGGGGATGTTGCTGAGTGGACTGCCGGACTTCGAACGCCTGCCCCCCGACGCCTACCTCACGCCTTCGCTGCTGTGGGGAACGGTCACGGTGGCGGTGATGTTCGTGTGCCTGCTCATGGCCTTCGAGTTTCGGCCGGCGCGTGAGCAGGAGCGATTCATCGTGAACGAGTGGCACACCGTGCACCTCGATGGTGAGGCGCAGCGCACGCGCGTCGTGGACCTCAGTGCCAGCGGCGCCGCGGTGCAATGGGGGCTCGACCGTCCGGCGGTGGGCACCGCGGTGCAACTCGAACTCTCCGATGTCGGGCGCCTCGATGCGGTGGTGCGCCGACACATCGGCGAGGTTGGCGTCGGCATGGCCTTCGTGGCGGTCCCGGAACCGATCGAGCGCTATCTCCTCGCCAAGCTCTTCGCCCACGACTACGACACCCGCAGCGAACACGCGAGCGCCGGCGCCGGACTGCGAGATTTTCTCCGACGCCTCCTCGGCGGCATCACGCCCGCGTCGCCGCCGGCCTGGTCACTGGGGGCCATTCCAGCCGAGTCACCGGGGCGTGGCTGCCGACCGCAACTCGCGGTGGCCCCCGAGCTTGCCTATCCGCGACTCGCGACGCCCCGGCTGCGACGCGTCGCGTAAGGCGCGTCGCGTAAGGCGCGTCGCGTAGGGCGCATCGCGCGCCGAATGGAGACCTTGTCGGCGCACGGTCCCGTGCCGTAGGCTTCGGTTGGCGCCTGCGCGCCGCGCACGTCGCCCCCCTCCCCCGGCGTGGCTTTCCTCCGGCTCCTCCCTCCTCGTGACTCGCTACGCCGCCATCACCGGATGGGGCGAAGGGCTCCCGCCCGCCGTCCTCACCAACGACGACCTCTCGACGTTCCTCGAGACCTCCGACGAGTGGATCGTCCAGCGAACCGGCATGAAAGAACGCCGCGTGTCGCACGTGCCGGCCATCGAGATGGCGGCCATCGCCAGCAAGCGCGCCCTGGCCTGCGCCGGTCTCGAGGCCGCGGCGCTCGACATGATCGTCTACGGCTCCTGCACTCCCGACGAGCAGGTGCCCAACGCCGCCTCGGGCGTGCAGCTGGCGATCGGCGCCCATCAGGCGGCGGCGATGGATGTGAATACGGCCTGCACCAGCTTCCTGTACGGCCTCTCGAGCGCCACCGCGATGATCCAGAGCGGCATGATCGAGAATGCGCTCGTCATCGGGGTCGAGTACATCAGCCCGTTCATGGACTGGAGCAATCGCAACGTCGCCGTCCTCTTCGGCGACGGTGCGGCGGCGGTCGTCCTTCAGGCGAGCGATACGCCGAGTGGCGTGATCGGCACCGTGCTCGGCTGCGATGCCGAAGCGCGGCAGACGCTTCGCGTGCGCGGCATGGGGTGCAGCTATGTGAATGCCGGCACGCTCACGTATGGCGATACGCTCTGGGACTTCGACGGGCAGGCGATCTTCAAGCGCGCCGTGCACGGCATGAGCGAGGCGTGCGCCAGAGTGATGCGCGAAGCGGGGGTCACGGCCAGCGACATCGACCTCGTGGTGCCGCACCAGGCAAACCTGCGCATCATCGAGGCCGTGGCCAAGTACGCCGGCGTCTCGATGGATCGCGTCATGGTGACGGTGCACAAGTACGGCAACATGAGCGCCGCCACCGTCCCGGTGAGTCTGGTGGACGCCCTCAAGGAGGGACGCATCGCGCCCGGGTCACTGGTGCTGATGCCGGGATTCGGCGGCGGGCTCACCTTTGGCGCACTGCTCGTGCGTTGGGGAGAACGGGTCACGCCGATCGGCACGAGCGATGCCGCGTTCCCGCCGGCACCGCATACGGCGCTCGAGATGGTCAACGCCATTCGCGCGCGTCAGGTCGACAAGACGCGCTCGCAGCAGGCGCTGCTCGAAACCCGGTTCATCGAGAGCACGTTGGCGCCGGCGTGACGGCCCGACCGCGCGGGGCCGTGCGCTCAGTGCCGGAGCGCGCGGCTCCACGCGGTTGACGGCGGACGGCCCGTCAGCATGGCGGGCAGTCCCCCACCGCTGATCGTCGTCGTGCGCAGCGCGTTCCCGCCGGTCTCGCTGTCATCGGCCCAGATGGCCGGGCGCACATTGCCGACGCACTCAGTCGCCGTGCCGATCGCGAAGCCTTCGTTGTTCAGATTGGGCATGCCCGCCGGTCGCGCATAGAGCCGGGTACGCAGGAAGCGACCGAGTGTTGCGGCGCCGGCCGTGCGGTCGATCTCGAATGTCGCGAGTTGCCCCCCGCACCCGTCGTCGCAGACCGCCCACAACACCTTGGTGATCTGATCGAACTCCAGATCCATCACCCCCGACCACGGCGTCGTGATCGTCGCGAGTCGGGTGAAGGTGTTGTTCGCGTGGTTCAATGCATACGCGTACACGAGTCCGGTCTGCTCCACACCCACGAAGAAGACGCCGGTGCCGTGGTTGGCGTAGTCTGCGGGGGCATAGGCACGTCCCTTCGCTTCATCGACGAAACCGCGCGCGACGAGCACGGAATCGGGGATCCAGGTGATGGCCTCGAAGCCAGTATTCGCGCCCGTCGCCGGAATATCCGCCGTCAGGTTCCATTCATTCGTGGCCGTGAGCGTCGCGGCCGCGCCCGACACATCGTAGCGCAGGATGGAGTTGCGACTCACGCTGTTGGCGCTGTTGTCGCGCTCGGCCGCGATGTATACACCGTTGGCGCTGCTCCCGGCGTATGCGACGCCTTCGGCATCCACGTCTCCGGTGCCGTCGGGATACCGCAGCAGCTTGCCGGCGCCCCAACCGGTCGTGGCGTCGGGAATCCACGCTGAGCCACTTTGAACGAGGCGAAAGAGTGCCCCCGGGCCGTTGCGTGCTCCCCAGAGCACGGTGGGCACGATGCCGGATGCGCCTTCGAATGTGAGTCCACTCAGATTGCCGCCAAACGTGCCGACATTGTCGGCTACCGTGATGGTGTTGCCGCCGGGCCACGCGGTGGCCACCGGTCCACCGCCCACCGACGTGCAGTCGTTCAGCGTGCCCTTGGTCGCGGCACCGGTCGTGGTGAACACGCCACTCCCATCGGGACAGCGGCCGTCCGTTGTCGCCGCGTGTGAGGTCCAGGAGTAACTGTCGAGCAGGAGGCCGTTCGAGTCGTAGAGGCGCGCGGCGTCGGCCGAGCCGAGACCGAAGCCCAACACGGCCTCCTCGATGACGTAGAGACCACCAGGTGCCAGCATCGTCCCCGCCGGCAGGCGCGTCGTGCGCGTGTCGTCATCGTCCTTCACAAGGAAATTCGAGAGATCGACTGCGGCCGGGCCGACGTTGATCAGTTCGATCCAGTCACCGGGCACGCCGCCGCTCGATTCGACCTCGTTGATGCGGATCGTCGCCCGGCAGTCGTTCGCCGTGCCCTTGGTGACGGTGTTCATCGTGGTGAATCCGCCACTGCCATTCGGACAGCGGCCGTACGTCGTCGACGCATGCGCCGTCCACGAGTACGTATCCACCTCCGCGCTGAACGCGTTGTAGAGCCGCGCATCGTCGGCGGAGCCCAGACCGAAACCGAACGCCGCTTCTTCCAGCACGTAGTAGCCACCGGCTGGAATCGAGGTGCCCGTGGGGATTCGGTAGATGGCGTGCGTGGGATCGTTGTCGCGAAAGCCCCACCCCGAGATGTCGACCGCGGCGTTGGTGGGGTTGAACAGTTCCACCCAATCACCGGGCGTTCCGAGGTTCGACTCCACTTCGTTGATCCGAATGATCGGCGACGCCTTCACCGCGATCGTGAGCGTGGCCGCTGCCGTCGCCGTTCTTGCGGTGATGAGGGTGGCGCCGGCTGAGACACCCGTCACGACACCCGCTGCCGACACGGTGGCCACCGACGGCGAAGCGCTGGACCACGTGAC
>JBDHVK010000048.1:0-24921 GCA_039809645.1 Gemmatimonas sp. | reverse complement strand
ACTGCGCGCTCCCGGACCTCTGGGGAGAACGGCTTACTCCGCTTCCGACCAGCCTCTTTGTCTCGTGTCATGCTCCCAATCTCTCAAAGCAGGGAGCCTCCTCCAAACCCGGCGCGGTTCAAGGCTGTCGAGGACGAGCCAGACTGTGTCGGTTCGGGTCGTCCACGACTCAATCGCGGCGCTTTGAAGCACCTGCTGTTGGAGCTCTGTCGTCGACTGGAAGTCGGCGAGGTTTTGCGCGACGATGCGATCAGCGCTCACTGTCTGCCCCAACTGCGCGACGTAGTCGCGCAACGCGCTGCTTTTCCCTAGGTGCGGATCACCGAGCGCGACGACACACGGCGCCTCCTTCCACGCGCGCAACGGCTGCGGCTCAGGGTATCCGAGGGTGCGTTGCCAACGGGCGCGTGGTAGAAATCCCTCACCATCAGGCTCAAGCTCGTGCGCCTGCGGAAGCCAGAGCCGATCAAAATGCCAGTAGTGCGGAAAGTCCTGAGCGCCGCGGAGTGGGCACATGGTCGCGATCAATCGAGGGGTGAGCGGCAGAGGCGAGTCGCGTCAGACGTCTCGAGCAGCGTTCGGAGCGCGCGTCGCATGAGTTGTACGCGTTTTACGTCTTGGACGCGTTGGACGCGCCAACGCTTCGGTCGAGATGTTGAGTGCTCGTTACCCTCCAGCGTCGGTCAGGAGCGCCAACGCTGACGGTACACACCCAGTCGCGCACGTGCGCGCGCCGGGTCCGACACGCGTGCGAACGTATCGCCGCGGAATTCACCACGACAATCTGCCGCTCCACGCCGAGTGCATCGACCCGACGGCATTGCCCAGCGCGAGTCTGACATTGTTTCGATTTTCGTGATATGCCGGCGGTCGCGTGTCGTGCAGGACCTGCGACCAGACGTCGAGCGCGGTCGTGCTGACTTTACGTCCCCGACGCCAGGCGTTCACGCGTCTCGAGCGCCGTGGTGTGCAGTGTATTGTGCATCGCTCCGAGTATCCAATGTTCACCGGCGAGCGCCCTCACGGCGTGCAGTGTGTCGTCGATGGCCGCGATAAGCCGGTCGCAGGTTTCGCCGGCGACCGAAGCGGCTCGGGCTGGGGTCAGGCCGAACTCCCGGGCCGCGACGCGTAGCGCGTGCGCGGAGATTCCCTTTGCGTGCGTCTGCCCGCCAAATCGGAGCGGAAGTTCTTCGGTGTCGAGCTCAGGATACACGAGTGTGCAGGTGACATCGTAGGCCGGGGCGAGCCGCACACCGGTCGCAGTGTGAAGCAGCATCAGATTTTTGGCATGGGCATCTCGATTGCCCATCGCGAGGTTGGCCACTGCCCAGCGCAGAAGACGCTCCGCGTCTTCGGCGGGGGCGGCGCCGGCTCGGCGCATCACCGTGCAGAGATCTTGATATCCGGGTGCTCCCGTCGCGGCGTATTTCTGAGTCGAGGTCCGTCCCGTGACTTGGCAGCCATCTTCCGCGTGCAGTCGGGTGATTGCCTCGTTCGATTCCAGCACGCGGTCGAACCGCGCGGTTTCATACACCGTCGCGTCAAGCGCGTGGACAGCACTGTCGGCGGTGGACACGCCAGCGGCGGCCATCAGGCGCATGCAGGCCAGCTCGTTGTGCAGTAGCCCGGGGAAATGCTCCTCTCGGGCGTGCTTTACCAGTACAGTGGACGGCGCTCCTCGCACCGGGATGCGGTACAGCGGTTCATTGGCGGCGGCGCCGGGGCCACTTTGCGGACGTCGGAACAGTGCCAGCTTGTCTTGCGCGCCGCTCAGAGAGAGTCGCCCCCGTTTCATAACTTGGGCGGGCGAGGGTCGGACGCTCGCCTCTTGGGCGCGCACCATCGCGAGCGCGTTTCGCACGTCGTCGGTACTGCAGGGCGCGTACTCTGGTTGCGGCGGGGGCGCCTCCCCCTCGGGCCAGAGCGAAAGTGCCCCCGAACATTCGCCACCGAATGCGGCCAGAAGCCCTACGACATCGCCGACGTCGACCTTTTCCACCTTCGCCAGATATGCCCGTAGATCGCCTTCGGGGAGGAGGTTCTCGAAGCATGGACGAACCAGATGATCGTCGAACGTGCCTGCGCGAACGGGCAGCAGAACGCCCACGGTGGCGGATCGGTCGCCCAACACTTCCTTGAGGTACGAGAATTTCAGGCGGGCGGCGTCGGCCCACAGTGTCCCAACGGGTCGCTCATTTCGGAAGACGGTGAGACGGCGCGACGGATTCATGCGTCGTGCTCCTCGTCTGTCGGCTGGAGGGATATGGAGGGGTCGCGGGGAACGAGCACGACGTCGAAGCCCATTCCGGCGAGCAGGTCCAGCGCTTTGTCGAGACGCACGCCGCGCTCTCCTCGCTCGAGCTCGGCAAGCAGGCGCTGGGTGACGCCGAGCATGCCGGCCGCATCGCGAAGAGGGCGGCGCTGGCGGGTGCGCCACCAGCGGACCGTCTGCCCCAACTCCTTGAGCGTCAGGAGCACGGCGCCGCGTGCGGCGGCGTCGTGGGGTGGCGGATCGAGGCGTGGCAGAGACTCTGGGACGACGGTACGCATCACAGTTGGAGTAATGAGCCCCTAAAGGGGGCCGATATACGGGAGTCGTCTAAATGACCCCCAAAGGGGCAGATGGAGAAAGTTTTACTATCTTACCCCTAAAGGGGCTATATAATACTAGCTAAGCGTTACGAACCCTTAAAGGGGGCCAATACGAAAAAGTACAATATCGGCCCCCTTATGGGGCTCGATAGGAGTGGATGCTGCGTGAGCGATTGCGAGCCAGCAGCTCCCCGACCGAATGCGAGCCGACGAACGGCGTCGCCTTCACATCAGATGCGGCACCGGAGAGCCGCGCTAGGACAGCGTGTCAATGCCGACTGAGTGTTGCACAGAACTGGCCGACTGAAATTGCACCCTCCGGACGCGTCGTTCGCGCTGTCGCACGCATCGGGGACTACACCGTGCTGCCGCGATCACCGCCGCCGATGGCCTAAAACATCCGCTTCAGAAAGCAGTTCCGGCAATCACTGGTCTCGCCCACATAGACGCGATTGAGCGGGATGCGCAGATTCCCAGGCCTGGCGAACTCCAGCCGGTCGGTAACACGCGAAATCACAGTCACGCCAAATCGCTGACCGGCGCATGTTCGCGCAGAGCAGCCAACGGCACGCCGCGGCGGACCCATACGGCGCGCTACTGCGAATAGAACGGCGGCGTGGGAACGAGCGCGTGCTCCAACATTCGTGCGGCGGTCAGTAGCGGCGCGTGCCTGCGGAGATCACTTGCGGTCCTCCGCGTGTAACGCCGAAGATGACTCGCAAGAAGCGCGGGCGACGAAAATCCAAGGAGTGTAGAGATGCTTTGAATCGAGCGCCCCTGTTCCTCGAGATAGTACGCAATGACGAGCGTCCGCGCCCACCCAATAATCCATTGCGGGGAGGGGAGGCCCTGTCCCTCGCAGTACTTGCGGAGGGAGCGTTCATGCATCTTCGTCGCCGCCGCGAGGCGCGGTAAGGTGATCGGCGCGTGGGCCAAGGTGATGGCCGGTCGCAACAACGTGGCCACCGACTCGTGGACCGCTAGGGACGTCATTCGCCAGATCCGCGCGACGAACGATTCGATATGACCGCGCGAGAGCAAAGCGCGCACCAGATCGGCCCGATGTGTCTGTTCGGCCGGAATGAAGTCGACAATGCCGACCGCTCCGAGTCGCGCGACTGCGCTGAGATCAGACGTCGGCTCCGTATATATGCCGGTCACCGACACGAACGGGAATAGATGTCGCAGATCGAGGAGCGCCGACAGGTCGCTGGCGGCCGACACGGTGGGTACCTGAACCACGAGCGCCGTCGACCGATGACGCTGCAGCAGAAACTGACACTCCTCTAGCTCAGCGGTGTAGCGCACGGGGACGGAGCCCGCGAGCGCCTCTTGTAACGTGCGCTGCACCTTGCCGGTCAACCGAAACGCGACGACGGCATCCGGCATGGCCATTCGCGACAGCGCGCCCACGGATCCGCGCCGCGCCGTGTGAGCGCCACTCAATTGTTTAGTTTCTCGAGAATTAGACATGACGGCGACTCAACGCAGCAGCGCGTGTCGATCCATCGCGGCCGGAAAGCGCTCGCGCACGAGTCGCGTCACGGCCCTTGAGCGATTGAGCGCCTGCGACGCAGCCTCCTCACGCGCGACCTCGGCACGATCCGGATGCGCAAGCATGTCGTGGGACGTCATGCGCGCGTGCCGCGCACGCCACTCACCGCGCAGCGCATCAAGCTCGAAGAGCCGCTCGTTGTACGCATGGCGTGTGGCAAGTTCCTCCACGCGGTCGAGCGCGCGCTCGGACCACGTCAGATTGGCTCGCAGGACGTCGTCGGGCATCGACAGTGCCAATCGGACCGCGCCAATGTGGAGCAGCGTCACGTCATACGGCTGCAGTCCAAACGCCTCTGGGTTGGCGATCCACTCCTGCGTCGCACGCAGCAGCATCGCACGCGAGGGCGGCGTGGCGAGTCGCGTGGACAACGCGTGTCCCCATGCGCTCTGTTCGAGATGTTGAGTGAATCGGACCTCACGGCTGCCGTGCACGTGCGCAGCGATGGCGAGGAGACCGGAAAGCGCTGCCGCCGCATGACGCGGTGTGCGGGCGAGGGCGAGAGCGGCGAGGCGAGCGCGAACCGCGGCCTCCGGTTGTTGCAATTCGACGGCGGTTTCTGCGAGCGTGATGAGCACATCGATCTGTCGCACGTCGTCGACGGGCAGCGCATCGAACGCTCTCCACAGCCATGTCAGCGCCTCCGGCGAACGACCCAGCTTTCGCTTGATGAGCGCGAACACGAGGAACGCCTGTACTTGATAGAGCGTCGGGGCGTTCTCGTGGAGCACGCGGCGCGCGTATGACTGACCCTTGGCGTAGTTCCCGCGACTGACGGCGA
Organism: Gemmatimonas sp.; assembly: GCA_039809645.1. Taxonomy (GTDB): domain Bacteria; phylum Gemmatimonadota; class Gemmatimonadetes; order Gemmatimonadales; family Gemmatimonadaceae; genus Gemmatimonas. The sequence continues at coordinate 19,993 of JBDHVK010000048.1, read as the reverse complement.
GAATACACAGGCCAAGAAGCGCATGCGGTCGCGCATCGCTCCACTGCATTGCGTCTGGTAGCCGCTCCGACAGCTGAAGGGCATCTCGGTACCAGTGCTCCGCATCGTCGACGTGGCCCGCGACCCGCGCGACGCGTCCGAGGCGCGCGTGCACGAACGCGCGGCGCGCCGCGTCGGTGGGCGAGTCGGAGCGACAGCGGTCGAGCAGCAGATGGAGAAGCTCCCAGCTGGCTTGCCAGAGGCCTTGCGATTCCAGAACGGCTGCAGCGTCGATCCATCTCGTAACTCGCGAGCGCGTGCCCATGCTCGCCGTCTGCGGCGGCAGATCGCGTGCGCCCGCAGTGATGATCTCGCGCGTCGCCTCAGGGAGTGCGGGTATCGACTCGCTGAGGCGGAGCGCCGAAAGGAGTAGCGCGGCCGCGCCCTGCAGTTGCTCGCGAACAACTTCACGCTGAAGAGAGAGCATTAACCACTCGAATGCGGTAGCGAGGACGTACGGTTGCGCGACGCGAGTCGCGGTCACCGCCGAAGAACTAAAGGTTTTCGCGCGAGCCGCGAGTGCGTGCGACGAGTGGATTGTACTAATCGGCCCTTTTCTATGCCGATTGCTGAAAATTCGGTCCGAATTCTTGCTCACGGAACAGAGCGAAATCCCACGAACATGCCGGCGACCCTTAACGCTGAGGCCTTGCATGTTCCCGCTCCGTTCCCGTACCACCACTCGTCGTCGCTTCTCCGCCACGTCGGTCGCCATTTGTGCGATGGCGGCCACCCTGCTGACCGCGTGCGCGGACAGTCCCACCACGCCCGACGTGCCGTCGGTGCGCGTTCGCAAGGACGTCATTTGCGTCCAACGCAACAGCAACGGCGACGTCATCAACACGCAGCCGGTCGATGAACACGGCCAGTGTGCGGACGGCTTCGATCTCCAGATCTGGATGTAACTGCGCGGGACATTAGCATCTATCGCGTCGTCCACAACCTGCGGGCGAAAACTCTGCATTGAGAGGAGCAGTTCGTCTGATGGTGAATCACGTTGTGAAGCCGCAAACCCGCCAAGGCGCGACGATGCGGACGCACTAGCTGTAGATGACAAGGACGTTGTTCACACGGCGATGGGCAGGCGTGAGGCCGGTGGGGCGTCGTTAAGGGCGCTGTGACGTCGCTAGAAGTTGTAGTAGGCCAAGTAGCGCGGTAAGGCCGCCGTACGACGCGCGGAGCGGCCGTACGCGGTCGCATAGGCCCATTCGGTGAGCAGCGTACGGATGAAGCGCTCGGCTTTCCCGTTGGTCTGCGGCCGATAAGCCTGGGTGAAGCGCTGGCTGATGCCGAGCGCCAGCGCCACGTGGGCGAAGTGCTGCGAGCGATAGGCACTGCCGTTGTCGGTCAGCAGCCGCTCGACGGTGATGCCCTGCGTGGCGTACCAGGCCACGGCGCGTTGGAGAAAGCCGGCCGTGGTCTCTGCCGTCTCATCGGCGAGCACCTCGGCGTAGGAGAGCCGGGAGTGATCATCGATGGCGACGTGCGTGTACTCCCAGCCGATGCCATGGACGCGCGTCCGTCGGTTGCCATGGATGCGATGCCCGACGCGGCCGATCTTGCCCAGCTTCTTGATGTCGAGGTGCACCAGCTCGCCAGGCCGTGCGCGCTCGTAGCGCACCACCGGGCGGGGCGGCTCCAGCGAGGCCAGGCGGTTCAAGCCGAGGCGGCGAATCTCGGTCACGACGGTGGAGATCGGCAGGTCGTAGTATGTAGAAGATCACCCAAATTCCCGCAGGGATGAACAGGCAAATTTCCGCAGCCGCCATTGACGGGGCCGCCACCGGCGGCCCCCCTTCGTGACCGGGCTCGACGCAGCCCGACGCCCCCGGCACGGAGGAGACGATGGCGCGGCTGCGGCAGGAGCACCTGATGGTGGCACGAGAGGTGGTCGGCCGGGACATCCCGGTCCGACAGGTGGCGCGGGATCTGGGGGTCGATGAGTCGACGCTGCGGTATCACCTCGCGCGGCCGGAGGACGCGCCGGATGGCCGACGGGAGCGGGCGTCGGTGCTGGATGGGTGGGAGGCGCGGATTACGGCGGTGTTGGAGCGATTTGACGATCCGCGCGTCGGCGGTCAGGCGATGGACCGCATCGAGGCCTCGGTGGTGCACGGCGTCCTGCGCCGCGAGTTCGGGTTCACGGGGAGCTATCAGTCGGTCCGCCGGCATCTGACGCGGCACTATCCGGCGCGGCCCGTGCGGGCCATGCGGCGCGTCGAGACGCCGCCGGGCATGCAGGCACAACACGACTGGTTCGATGTCGGCGTGCGCGTCCGTGGCACACGACAGCCCGTGCATGGCTTGATCGGCGCGTTATCGCATTCCCGCGCCCGCTTCGTGTGGGTGAGTCCCGCGATGGACCAACTGGCGTGGCAGACGGGCCACCTCGCGCTGTTCACGCGCTACGGCGGCGTCCCGCGCTGGATTCGCGTCGATAACCTGAAGACCGCGGTGGCCTCGGGCGCGGGGCCGACGGCCGTGTTGAATGCCGCCTTCACGACGTTCGCGCGCGCCTGTGGCTTCGCCGTGGATCCGTGTCGGGCGGCGACGGGCAGCGAAAAGGGGAAGACGGAGCGCGCCGTGCGGACGAGTCGCGTCGACTTCGCCGATCTGTTCGTGCACGACTGGCCGTCGCTCGACCGCCTGCAGGCGGCGCTCGATGAGCGGTGCGCCGAGTGGCATGCGACGCGGCGCTGTCCGATCACCGGCACGCTCATCGCCGAGGCCTTCCAAGCGGAGCAAGCGCAGTTGCTCCCGTTACCTACGCTGCATGAGCTGTTCGACTGCCTGGTCGCGCGGCCCGTGAGTCGCGATTGCCTCGTGAGCTTCGAGGGGCGACGCTACTCCGTGCCGTTCGCGTGGGTCGGCCGCACCGTCGAGGTGCGCGGCACCGCCCAGCAGGTTGTGGTCTGGGCGGAGGGACAGGAGATTGCCCGGCATCCGCGACACACCACCGAGCGGCTGGTGATCGACGAGCGGCATTACGGAGGTGCCAGCACCGCCACCGTACTAGCCCCCACGCCGCTCGGCCAGCGCGCGCGGCAGCAGCTCGCGACGGTCCCCCATGCGGAGCGCTTGCCGGCGCCCGAGGCGATCACGCGGCCGATGACGCAGTACACGGCGCTACTGACCGCGCTCACGGGAGGCCACTGATGGCCTTCACCAAGCGCCCGTCGCGGCCGGCCGCGCCACAGACCGGCCTCGATCCGGTCATCACGAAACTCACCACGCTTGGCCTCGATCATCCGGCAGCGGTGCTACCCGAGCTGATCGAGCAGGCCGCCCGCGACGATCTCAGTCCGCTCACCTTTCTCGATCTGCTGCTCACCAGTCAACTCGAACGCAAAGACGAGCGCCGGATCGCGACCATGCTGAAGCTCTCCGGGCTACCGCCCGGCAAAACGCTCGAGGGCTTCGACTGGGGCTTCCAGCCGAAGGCAGATCGTCGCCAGATCGATCTGCTCGCGACGTGTCAGTACCTGCGTGACAAGACGAACGTGCTGTTCCTCGGGCCGCCTGGCGTCGGGAAATCGCACTTGGCCGCCGCGCTCGGGGTGAACGCCATCAAGAACGGCTTCAGCGTCGCGCACTTCGTGCTCGATGATCTCATGCACGTGCTGAAAGCCGACGCGGCGACGCCGCCGGCGCGCTTACGCGCGCGGCGCTACTTCAACTGCGGCTTGCTCATCATCGATGAAGTCGGCTTCCGCCCACTGGACCGCATGGAGGCGAATCTCTTCTTCCGCCTCGTCTCGACCCGCTACGAACGGGGCTCGATCCTGCTCACCTCCAACAAGCATGTCCGGGATTGGCCCGAGATCTTTGCGGGCGACGAGATCCTGACGACTGCCATCCTCGACCGCCTACTGCATCACGTCGCGGTCATCCACATCGACGGTCAGAGCTACCGGCTCCGTGAACTCGGCGCCCTGCTCAGCCCCACCAAGGAGGGCCCCCGAGCGGACAGCCCCCGCTCCACTTAACCCCCGGCGGCTGCGGGAATCTGCCTGTTCATCAGGTGCGGGAATTTGGGTGTACTTGCACATAGTACTGCGCAATGCGCCGACTGCTCCAGCGCTGCCGGCGCCGTTTCTCGATCTGGCGCCGGCGATAGCGGGCGAGGCGCTGGGGCGACTGATGCGGCGTCGAGGGGCGATCCTGCAGCGCGTCGGGCGTCGCTTCGCTCGCCCGACGACACCACTTATAGATGGTCTGGCGGGACACACCCGCCTCGCGGGCGACCACCGTGACGGGGACGCCAGTGCGGACGCGCTGCACGAGCGCCTCTCGCCCAAACGGGGTGAGACGTGCCAACTTGTGGATGTTCATGGGGGCTCTGATGGTTGTGGATTGATGACTCGACAACCTCAGCTTGCAGCCATTATCCCCTGTGAACAACCTCTTTGTCATCTACACCTAGTGTGGTGAGTCAGAAGTTCATGGCAACAAATACTGCCGGTGGTGCGTATCTCCAGTAACTTGGAGATGCGATGCCCTCTGCGAAGCTGCCCCCCGGTGATCCTGAGTGACGACGAGCGCGCGACGTTGCACGAGTGGACGCGTCGGCGGCGCACCGCGCAAGCGATGGCGTTACGGGCTCGCATCATCCTGGCAGCGAGCACCGGCGCGACCAACACGGCGATTGCCGAAAAACTGGGCGTGGTGATTCCCACCGTGGGCAAGTGGCGCCGGCGCTTCCTCCGTCAGCGGATCGCGGGGTTGTTGGATGAGCCACGCGTCGGCGCACCACGGAAAATCTCGGATGCCGACGTCGAGACGGCGATTCGGATGACCCTCGAGTCCCGACCGAAGGACGCGACCCACTGGAGTACGCGCTCGCTCGCGCGGAAGCTCGGCCTCAGCCAAAGCACCGTGAGTCGCATGTGGCGGGCGTTCGGGCTGCAGCCGCATCGCGTCGAGACGTTCAAGCTGTCGACCGACCCGCAGTTCATCGAGAAGGTGCGCGACATTGTGGGCCTGTACCTGGATCCGCCCGACCGGGCGCTCGTCTTGTGCGTCGATGAGAAGTCGCAGATCCAGGCGCTGGACCGGACGCAGCCGCTGCTGCCGATGAAGCCGGGCCAAGTGGAGCGGCACACGCACGACTATGTGCGCCATGGCACCGTGTCCCTCTTCGCGGCGCTGGATGCGAAGACCGGCGAGATTTTCGGGCGCTGTGAAGCGCGGCATCGGTCGCAGGAATTTCGAAAATTCCTCGACCAGATCGACCGCAGTGTCCCCGCGGCGCTCGACGTGCATCTGATCCTCGACAACTACGGCACGCACAAGACGGCCACGATTCGTCGGTGGCTCGCGAAGCGTCCCCGCTTTCACGTGCACTTCACGCCGACGAGCGCCTCCTGGATCAACATGGTCGAACGCTGGTTTGGTGAGCTGACGCGGAAGCAGCTGAAGCGCGGCGTGCATCGCAGCACCGACGCGCTCGAAGACGCGATCATGACCTACATCGCGCACACCAACAAGGATCCGAAGCCGTTCGTCTGGACCAAGACGGCCGATGAAATCCTCGACAGCGTCAAGCGATTCTGTCAACGAACTTCTGGTTCACCACACTAGATCGGCCGTGTGGTGTATAGGAACCGTGCCGCGAAGAGTGGACTGCAAATTGCGCTGTACTGCGTCTGACAGTCGAAACGCAATGACCGCATCGGGCAATGCGTTTCGACCATTCGAGCGAGATGCCGTCTTCGCGGTGGGCGCCACCGCCGCCGATGGGTGTCGCGGCATGGATTGCGTATCGGACATATGGTGACGATCAGTGGAGAATCGCCAATGAGTCGAGCGCGACGTGAAACGAGGGTGTGGCCCGTCGATTTAGGACAAGCGAGTGAGCAGACTCACGCGTGGGCATCGTTACGCGGAACCTCAGCGCCAGACACTCGCACGCGACTCATTTCCACGCGTTCCTAACGTCGGGAACCGCGCGCCACCAGCACGAGCGCGACAGGCAAGGGCCGCAACGAGGTTGACAGCAACTCCCTTCTCAGTGTACCGAGTCCGATAGCGCGGCCACCGGGCGTCGACATCGACGTCGTCACTGTGTAACAGAACAGCGATTAGACTTCGACGCCGCCAGCCCGCGGGTGCTCCTTGCGGTTTGGCGATAGCGATGGATCGGTCGCCTACGTTCTCGAATTCCCTGCCGGTGGCCGCCGAGGGCGAAGGTGATCGACGTCGTCGTCGGCGGCCAGAGGGTGGGTTACCCCTCGTCCTTGCAGCAGGGCTGATTGCCCTTGCCCTCGCACTTGTCGGTCTCGCACATCGCTCCGCAGCAGACGTAGGCCCACCCGCAGTCGGCGGCGGCTTTCTTTGGGATCGCCGCGTTCGCCACGGCAGCGGTGGTTGTGACGGCCAATGCAAGAATGAGTCGTTTCAACATAGCAGCCCTCATTAGAGATGATGAATCGAGCGGTAGTCAAATGCGCTTCGACGATACGGCGGGTCAGCTTCGGCGTCCAGATCGGAAGGTTCGCTAATCGGCCTTAAGCAGGTGCCGGCGTTCTTCACATGGTGGTCGCGATAGCGACACCAATTCAGGCGCGACCGATGCTCGCCTGCACCAAAAACCGAGTCAAATTCCACGGATCACAGAGGCCTGCCGCACTCGCCGGCGGCAGTCGCAACACTCGCGCAACAACGGTCGATGGCCGAAACGCGCGACTGAGCGCCAGCCCGGAGCACGTCCGTGAAAGCGCGCACCTGACGGGCGCGATGTAGGCGCAGGCCGCGGGGGCAGCGGTCGACGTGGCAGTTCGATTGACCACTATCGAACGGTGCGAACGGCGCGCTCAACTGGCGAACGTCGAGGAAGAGTGCACTCGGCACGGCGGTGTGCCGCGACGGGCGACAACCCAGTCCCACCGGCTGAAACGCTTCGCAACCTGACCGACTGTCACGCCACTCGAGGCGCGCAGCACCTGCACGAATGATCACACGCACTCGCGGGACAGGTCAGCCAGACTCAGACGACCTGCTGTGCCTCGCATTCGCCGCACAGCAGGTCGCGATCTTCCCCGCGAGCAGTCACGTAGAGGAAGACAATCTCGCTCAAAAGAAAAAGCGGGCGCGGAACCCCTTGACGGTCACAAGGGATCGACCGGCGGAGGGTAGTCGTCGAACCTGTCCGTCGGATAGGACGCGGCGAAGCGGCTCAGCTTGAGCGTACACGACGTTCCACGCGGCCTCCTCTGCCGCTACCGCGACCCGCGTGGCGGCACGCAGATCTGTGCGACCCTCTGGCGCGCTGAGTCGATTTCCGAGCGCCGTAAAGATGCTGTCGATCTCCGAACGGAAAATCTGGTCACGACGCTGAAACTCCTCGATCTGCGTGCGCGAGAGCGCGAGTGAATCACTGAGTCGGAGCAGTGAGCTATAGAGTTGCGTAAAGACGTTGTCTCGATACAGCACCTTGATGCTATCCGCGTTGACCGTGCCTTCCTTGCCGGTCGCGGCCTTCAGGTTCAGCTTGAGTCGCTGGAGATCGGTCCACGGCGCGAGATCGACACGTACGTCTGCGGTGAGACGCACGGGATCACGGGCGCCAATCGCGGATAGCGTGCGCCCAAAATTTTCGTTGACGGTATAACTGAAGCGACGAGTCGTCGCGTCAAAGCGGTCGACGCGCAACAGTGCGCGGTCCGCGGTCGCTCGCCCGCCAAGCACGATTGGCGAGGCACCATCGCCGGTCGACGAGAGTAGACCAAGCGGATTGTTAAGATTGATCGTAATCTGCGCGCGCTGACTAAGCCCAGGCCAACGCGATACGACGAGCGATAGGTTGGACGAGACCGTCAGAGGGCCAGCGCATCCATTGCGCGGCGCAATCGCACCAGCCGCGCGCGCAAGGCACTCGCGCACGCGTGACGGAGCACGTTGACGCAATCGCGCGAGTCCGTTGGCCAACGCGGTATCCGCCGTGCTCGTCGCGCTCGGAATGAACGCGCGATCCCCCGCAATGCCGTCGCCGTTGATATCGCCAGTCACGAGAGGTGAGAATCGCTCACCTGAACTCAAACGAGAGGAAAACGATACGCCGACATCGCCGCGCCGGAATAGGCGGGCCGCCTGCAGGACCAAGGCATGGCGCGGAGTGACCGCATCGTCAGCCCATTCAATCGCAGTCGCTGTTGTGCCGGAAGCGCCGTCGAAACCGCGATACTGGCGTCGCGCCTGCGAGGCGACGTAGGCGACGCTGATTTGCCCGAACGAAAGCGGCAGTCGCGGGATGGCAAATACGGAAATCGAACGGACGTATCCTCGCAACGTGGCGTCGGTTAGTCGTGCCGCGCTGGTGACGCCGTCGGCGGAGTTCGCGCCTCGCGTGATTCGTCCGGTGCGAGGGTCAATCGCTTCAGGATTCACGAACACAGGACGACCGCCTTCGGCGTCCAATGTGAACGTCGACCGTCCAGGATAGAGCAGATCAACCACTCCCGCCAAATGCCGATTCGACGAGGACGTAAAATCCAATGCGACGTAATTTCCCGCGATGGTCGACGTCCAGCCTAGGTTCGCACGAAGCGCTTCACTAGGCTTGTAACGACGGGAGAGCAATCGTTGCGTGCTCCACCGCTCCGTGAGCAGTGGAGCAGACGAAAGGCAGGCGTCCGGTGCCGCGACGCCTGCTTCGGTCGCCCACGCATACGTGGGTACCGAAGACCCGAGGCACCGGATGCCGGCGCTTGAGATCCCAACTCCGCGCCCTCCGCTCTCTCGGACCAGGTCGTCAATGCGAGGTGTTCCGCGAAACAGGCCGACACCTCCGCGAAAATGGGGACCTGTTCGGTAGGAGCTGTTGACGACGTTTGAAAGGAGGGCAGGCCCACGAGATGCGCTCGGATAGAATGCGAAGCCGACACGAGGGCTCACCGCGCTCGCCGAGAGCGGACCAACCACCGCCTGCACGTGCGCGGGGACAGGTGCCGCTCTCGAAATCTCGCGATTGAGATCCAAACGTGCTCCGGCTGTCAGCGACAGGCGTCTCGCTTCCCACGATGTCGAACTCGCGAGAGCTCCAGTGAGCATGCGAGCGCGATTCAGTGATCCCTCTAGCGTCCGCACGAAGCTTGCGGGACGTGCATCGCGAAAGTCGGCGGGCGACGCATACTCGAACTGTCCGAGTGAGAATCGTCGCGCATCTACCCACCCGTCATCGTATCGCAGCTGCGCCACCAGTTTGGAGGGCAGCGTTTGCTTCCCGCGGATCAGCCAACTCGCCTGGTGGACGAGATCGACGCCGCGGTTCTGGGCGCGTTCCGGTGAAAAGGTGCTCCCCCCGAATTGAATGCTACTCGTCATCGGACGCCCATCCGAGGCGAGCGCCGAAGTCTGCATAATCCCCGACGGCAGTTCGCGCTGTCCATGAAGGTCAACGCGTTCGAGGCTGACGCCAAGTGTTGTCTGTTGCGGGGTCTGACCTTTCGCACCCGCGTTGAATGAATGCGTGAGCTGTGCGAACGCGTTAGTGCTACCCAACGACGCATCGGCCGAGGTGGTTGTCGTCGTGCTCGCGCCGAGTGCACTAAGGTCTCCGCGGGTCACGCCAGAAACCAACGAGGTCGCCCGCGGAGGCGACCCCGTTCGACTGGGCCGCGCATTGAAATCGAGGCGCTGCATCAAGCTGAACTGGCGAACCTCGCGACCACCAACACCAAGTTCCGACACGAGTCCGCGACTGCTGAGCGCATCACGGACGAGTTGAATCGACGCCGTCGATTGCCCGATTCGCTCCAGTTCAGTGGGCGACGATGCCGCCAGGATGAGCGACTGATAGCGGGACTCGGTGTACTGCACCCCTACATTGTAGAATCCGCGATCACGGAGCCACGCGCCGGAACCACCACCGCCCAGCACCGCGTTCTGAGAGAGCCGATCCGCTGGCGCGAGCTGCGCCTGACCCGCCTCGGTCCACCGACCACTAAGCGCCGTCCGAGCGGTTCGGCGCGCTATGTTGCCCCCAGACTGAATCGAATGCGATACGAGAGCGCCGCTAAAGGCGCCACGCGTCGCATCCCATGGCGACGTGAGTACGGTCGTGGTCACCGCAAGATCCCGCGGAACGGCGCTCACACCCTGTTGCATACCATTGACGGCGACCGTCGTGCCACTCGCGCCAAGTCCAAAAGCGGAGACGCCGCCCTCAGCGCGCGTCAATCCGGGGAGCGAGGCCGTGAGCGCCTCAAGCGTGCCTTGTTGTGACGGGTCAACGGCATTGCGGACGCCGTCGGGACGCCGATTCTGGCCGTCGGCGACAGAGGGATCGGCGCCGAACGAGCGAGCGGCCCGCGGGACGGTGGCCTGAACCCGAACGGTCGCGATCTGCGCGGTTTCGGCGGCGAGAGCGAAGCGCACCGAGAACACCGAATCCGCTCCCGGCACCACGATCCGCCGACGTGCGGTCCGAAAGCCGATGGCGGACACGCTCACGATGTACTCGCCCGTGCGTTGCGCACCCGTCAGTCGAACGGTCGCAAGGCCTCCAGCATCGGTAGTCTCAACGAGCGACTCAGTGGTCGGCGCAATCGTGAGCACCACGGTCGCACTGATCGGCTTCTGTCCTGCCGAATCGACGACTGTGACGGCAACACGGGTGGAAGGCTGTGCGGCACCGAGGCGCGGCACGAAACCTCCAAGGATCAATGCGAGGACGACTGAACGCGAGACGAATCCTTTGCGGCGCGGACTGTGCGGAGCTGCGCTGGAGCGGATCATCCAATTCAACCGCATCGTTAGTGGACTGGAACAGGAGAGGCCCGGCGCGCGACGAATCGGATTAATCGATAGGGAGTCAACGAATCCAACTTATTGGCGAGTCGCGGCGGCACGCCGACGATAACCGTGCGGCCGCGCACTCCAAGAACGCGCCCACCCTCAGGAACGTCAACACCATCGGCGAGCAAGACGCCCCGCGTCGTTGCGATACTGATCTGATAGCGCGCTTGGTAGATACCTCGACTCGCGAAGTGCGAGAATAGAATCAGCGAGTCTTGAAACGCAAATGGGCGGTCCGCATGTCGAAAGGAATTCCACCACGCGGTGTGTGCCTTCCCTTGCTCTGTCGGACGCAACGAATCAGGGAATGGCCGCGCTTGAAAGCTGGTAGTGCTAGTCGAGTCTCCCAGTTCACTCTCACCGCCCTCAAGAGATTTCTTGATCAGGTGAACGGCATACCTGCTCGGCTCGATCAGAGCGACCGTCGTATCGTTCAGCGCGCTCATCCCCCCATTCTGCGTACGACCATGGAACAGCCGAACGCCCTCATTTTGAATTGGTAGCGCCGCTCTGACGAGCACTCCCCGAAGGTCCACTCGGCGAAGGACTCCCTCCGGTGCGGCGGGACTGTAAACCAGAAATCCCGTCGAGTCGACCGGCAGCAGGTCGGTGACCGGCGCGGGAAGCGGGACCTCGCGAATTGCCCGCTGCCCGCGAAGGTCATACTCCATCAGCTTGAGCTTCGCGGGCACCCACATGTACGCGTGAAGCCCCTCGCTGATGAAGATCATGCTCGGGGATTCGACGGCCGTCGGAGGAACGGGAAGGGCGAGGGATTGCAGACGGTGACCGACCGAGTCGAGCACGAGCACGCGATTATTCGCGAGGTCAGGAACCAAGATGTTGTCCGTGGCCGTCATAAACACTCGACCAATTCGTTGAATTGGTTTCTCTGATTCTGGCGTCGTCAACGTCAGCTCGCGGCGTTCAAAGAGACTGTCCCAATCGGCGGTCAGTCGTTCGGCGCGTGTGAGTGGTCGCGAGACGACGGGCATGTCAGTCGGAGTGCAGGCGCCGCCGACCAGCGAAACGGCCGCCGCCAGGGCGAAGTGTCTCACCTTACTCACGGTCCGCTCCGGAAATGTGTTCGAGCCACTGTTGCAGCATCTGCGGGCGGAACTGATCGGTGTGCATGGCGGAGATCACACGCTGTCGATCATCTAGCAGCAGCACGCTTGGCTCATCGCCAAACAGCGAATCGGCAGCGTCGAACAACGTGCGCTCAACGAGCGAACGAGACGCAAAACGCAGGGGGGCCGTGTACCCAATGTCTGTTCGGAGCATGAGCGCTTGCTCCTTGTTGTATACCGAGTCTGCACCGATGACAACTACAGGCACGAGTCTGGCGCTGCGTAGTCGTGGTTCCATAGCTCGCATGGTGCCGAGACCGTCCTTGATGCTTCGCTCACAGGCGCCCGGGGTGTACACAAATACTACGTAGCGCGCCGAGTCCAATGCGGGTTCATCGTGTGGGATGACCGTGCTGGCGAGCGCGGTGGCAAGAGGTTTTCCGCTAAATCGCGCGAGATACAAGGATTGACGTGCGACGCGCGTAACGCTCGACTCGGCGAAAACGGACGCATTGGCGCGAGCCGTTGATGCCGCCGTTGCGTTTCCGCGATCAGCAGCGAAGACCAGCGCGCTTACCGCGACCGTCAGCGACACGATGGACGTCAGATCTGAATTCCATTTGAACACCAGTGCGTCTCCTTGATTCCACCAAAGCGAATGCCGCATAGTGTGCGTTTGCTGCACGGCGGCCGTGAAGATACTCTCCCAGGCGAGAGCATCATGCGCACGCTCGGCGCACTTGTGCCGCAGGCGACTCCAGTCGTCGCCCACGGCACGGGTGCGCGCGTTCTACTCGTCCTTACAGCACGCGTAAATGCCGTTGCCTGAGCAGCGGTCACCGATTGGACATTGCGGACCGCAGCAAACATAATCCCAGTTGCCTTCCGCAGCGGCCTGGCGCGGGGTCGCTGCATTCGCGGCGGCGGCGCCAGTTGCAATGGCAAGGGCCAACATCAGTCGCTTCGTCATCGAAGTTCTCCTCTTGTGAAATGGAATTGGCAACGGGCATACAGCACTGAGCCGCCTAGCCGTTAGCCATGCGGGCTTCACCACTGCGTAAGTTGCGGGCGTTGTCACCAGGTATCGAATCAACGGTGTCCCGCTACTCACGCAATCCGATCTGAAAGTCGCGTCGCGTGTTCAATCGACAGGCGGCGTCGTGGTGCGGAATTTCCCACGACATAAGGCGCACCTGCTGACGTCACTCGGGAACTCGTCCACAGCCGTTGCGAGAGCGACCTCGGAGACATACTCCCAGCTGCGAGGAGCGCGCGCCATCGGCAAGTACGTGCTCAGGCGCGATCTGTGGAAGTTCTCGTACGGGCAAGAGTGCCTATTCGGGCTTACAGCAGCTGAACGTTCCGTCGCCCGAGCACTTGTCGCCGTTTTCGCACAGCGAACCGCAGCAAACGTATCCCCAGAGGCCCTCTGCTACGGCCCGACGCGGGGTGGCGGCGTTCGCCGCCGCGGCGGCCGTCGCAATCGAAAGGGCCAAAATCAGTCGCTTCGTCATCGAAGATCTCCTTAAGAAAATGGGATTGGCAACTGCGCGCGCAGCACCGAACCGCAAAGCCGTCTGCGATGGGTGGCTCAGTACTGCGTGGAGTGCCTACGTTGTCAACAACCATCGAACCAACAATGTGCCGTAGGTCAAACTTTCGTCTTCGGGATCCGCGGCGCATGATCTCCCGGCTGCTTCACGGCATTCGCAGGGTGATAGCAAAGGCGCGCCTTGCATCGTCCGGCTGGTAAGCGGTCGCCAGGGCGTCGGCCACGGATTGCCTGCGATGGGCGATTACATGGGTTCCTCCTGAGCGAGGACAGAGGACGGGAACGGAACCACGAGCTGACAGCCCTACAGTCCTCACAAGATCGGAAAACCGTTCGCGTTGAGCACTATCGCGCAGGTCAGTGCAGCAGGCAGCGTCGCGTTCGATCTATCGCGAGCCGCCAAAGCGACCGATCTCACATCGGCTTCGCACGACGCGCACCGACCATCGAATCGAGAAGCGCGGCTTTGGGCGCACCCCGAATGAGATATCCATCGAGAATGACCAGCGGTGTACCAGTCACCTCGAGCTGCGCTGCCGCAGCAGAGTCTGCACTCAGTTTGGCACGTGTCGCTGGCGCGTCTAAGCAGATGCGAAAGCGCATCGAGTCTGGGACGCCTACCTCGGCGGCAACGGCATTCCACTTCAACGTCCCCAACGTCGACTGGTGGTCGAAGAGATAGTCATGCATGCCTTCAAACACGCCTTGATCGGCGGCGCACTGCGCCGCGATTCCGGCGGCTCGGGCGCTTGGGTGCAGATCGTCCAGCGGATAGTTGCGGAACGTGATGTGAAGAGCCCCGCTGTCCTTCGCTTGTGTTGTCTTGATGGCGCGATACAAGCGTCGGCAGGCCGGACACTCAAAATCCGAGAACTCAACGATCTGAATCGGCGCATCGGTGCGACCGATTGTCATGTTGCCCGCCGCGAACGCTTGCGCGTTTGATAGTCGCTTGGTGAGCCCAGTCTGATCGCTCGCCGCCGGCGTGAAGTACTCACGTTTTACGTAGCCGGCAGTCAGCACTACGGCGCAGATCGTGAGTACAATCGTCGCAATAGGCTCAGCGCGCTTCAACGCATTCATAGAGGGCTCACCGAAAAGTGGTCTCATGCTCTCGACATCCCAGCACGGGATAGTCAAGCTTTCACCGCAACCATAGGACGGCACGCCGACACCGTCCAGCCGGGCATTTTAAGTATTCGGCCCCGCGAGCCCCGAAGGCGCCATTGAATGGACGAGTACGCCTTCAATAAAGGCTCACGAGGGTTCACTGATTGGCGACGTCGAGGCGCGCGCGGTCGCGTCGATAGAACCCGAAGTGCTCTGTGAGATAGGCCGATGAGTCGCCAGACTTGCGTGATCTCGCCATCAACCAGGACGAGACGCGACACGACGCAGATGCGCCGCAGCGCGTGATCATGAGGGAAATCGCGCCATGGCTGTTCGAGGTAGGCCAGATCTGACGCACACGCGAGCACTTTGCTTCGTTGGCGCGCGGAGAATGCGCGGAAATGACGACGCGACATTTGACGATGGAGCGGTGTGCTGCAACACGCGCAATCGCTGCGCCCCGCCGGCGGCCTTGGCCCCAGCCCGTGCGACACACGGCGGCGGCGGCGACCATGCACACCGCGTCGTGCGATCCTCGCGACTTTTACGCGGTGTCCGAGCGCCACAGCGGACTGGCAATCCGCACGGGGGCGCAGCCAACTCCGGCGACGTCGCCCACTCCAATGACACCTCATCAACCTGAGCCACCGAACGCATCGCAGCTTAGCGATTGACGAACGCGGCGATGAGAGCAAACAGTGACGTCAGACAGCGGCTCAGCAACCGCCCGCATGCGCCAACGCGGACGAACTGCGGGCGCGTTGGCGGTCCACGTTGGCGCGCCGAAAGACTCATGTAACCCTGCTTACTCTTCGCAACAGACGTACGGACCGGTACCGATACAATAGTCTTCCTCACATTGGGCGCCGCAGCACATGTACGCGTACTTCTCGTCTGCTGCGATCACGCGTCGAGGTGTGGCCGCGTTGGCGGCGGCGGCGGCCACCGCGATGGACAGAGCCAGGATGAGTCGCTGAGTCATGGACGGTTGTTCAGTGGAAGGTGAGACCGAGAAGCAACGATGAACACGCCAGACGTCGTCGTAGTCTCAAACGAGTCGCAGGTACGCACTCGGCTCTGCGCACGGCGACGCGCCCGCCTTCCGCCGTTGGCGCAGTCGCCTGGTGTGAAGCAGCGAACGACTATGCTGAGGTGACGGTCCCCCCGCGATCTCTCCAGTCTTAGGCAGACAGTCGCAGGGCTGAAGCAGAGAAGGTACGCGCATACTCGGCCGGCGTGAGGGGCCAGCAGGCGCGGGACGGACGATCCGTGTTGTAGGTGTGTCGAAAGCGCGTGATGACCCGCTGAGCATCGGCCAGCGTCCGAAACCAGTGCGCGTTCAGGCATTCATCGCGCAGGCGACCATTGAAGCTCTCGATATGAGCGTTCTGTACCGGCTTCCCTGGCTGAATGAAGGCGAGCTCGATGCCGGTGTCGGCGGCCCACGCATCGAGCGCGCGACTCCGAAACTCGCTCCCGTTGTCGAGCGAGAGACGTGCCGGTGCTCCGCGGACAGCGCACACGGCATCGAGCGCGGCCATCACCTCGGTGCTGGGCAAGCTGTGCGCGACGGTGGTGGCGAGCGTGCACAAGTCGACGACCGTGAAGACGCGAAAGCGGCGACCGCCGACGAGCGTGTCGCTCACGAAGTCGATGCCCCACGCCTCGTTGGGCGCCAGCACGGGCGGGCGCGGCACCCGGGGGACCGCGAGGCGTTTGCGCGCCCGTGTGCGCACGGCGAGCCCTTCGAGACGATACAGCCGCTCGACGCGCTTGTAGTTCACGCGCAGTCCCTCACGGATCAGGCGCCAGTGCAATCGCGGCACACCCCACCGGGGATACTGTGCGGCGAGGGCGCGCAAGCGTTCCCGTAGCGGCGCATCGGCAGCCGGGCGCGTCGGCACGTACCGCATCACGCTCCGCTCGAAGCCGAGCACCCGACACACGCGCCGCTCGCTGACCGCATGCCGCGCCGTCATCCGGGCGACCACGCTCCGGCGCTCCGGCGTGGTCATCGCCCTTTTCCCAGCACGTCCTTCAAGATCTGAAGATTGAGCGCTTGCTCGGCGACCAGCCGCTTGAGGCGGGCATTCTCGTCCTCGAGCGCCCGTAATCGCTTCGCCTCACTGACCTGCAGGTCCCCGTACTTCTTCTTCCACGCATACAACGTCGGACGCGAGATGCCGTGGCGGCGGAGCAGCTCCGCCGTGCGCGCCGCCGCCGCGTGCTCCTGCAGGATCCCGATGATCTGTTCCGTTGTGAACCGCGAGGTCTTCATGTCGATCCTCCGTGCGCACTCAAGTGGGCGGCTGGTATGATCGACTGTCAAGTTCAAACTGGTAGGAATGGCGGGGGGACCGTCAACTTCCGTAATCGCCCAACCGCTGAATGTGAGCTGGTCAAACGACTCGTTCGCTGAGTAGGGGTCATAAGGACCATCTATCATGTCAATCAAGAGCGCCGCGAACGTTCCCTCTGTGGTGATACCTGTTACGCCAGCGGTAAGCCCGGGATTCGCCTCGAGCTCAACGCGACCAAATGCTGCAGGGGTAGACACAGGATCTACGTAACTGCGTGCGTACGCAGAGTAGAAGGTCGCGAAGCCTTCAATGTAGGCACACGCCGCGTAGACTCCCCCGTCAAGCGCACAGTTTGAAAGCAGACCCGGCACCGCTGGTGGGTCTCAGGAGGAAGCTCAACGGCGGCACGTTCCCTCAGCGCTGCTGCCGAAGATCGAAGATCTGTTCCATCCCCACCCACTTTTCACCCGTCGCTGCCCACGGCAGCGGCTGCTGAAACCGCCACATCAACGCCTCCCAGTCGGCGACCTTGGGGTTCGCGGCATCAGCGGCGGCCTTGGCGGCGGCGTTGAAGTGCTCGTTGGTCTCCATCACCATGAACAGCCGATTGCCGGTGCGCCAGATCTCCATGCTCACGATGCCGGCGCTGCGGATGCTCTCTGCGATCTCGGGCCAGATCTGTTCGTGCAGGCGTACGTACTCGGCGATGAGTACGGGATCGGGCTTGAGGTCGAGCGCGAGGCAGTAGCGCTGCGCGCTCATGATGCGGCTCGCGCGGTGTGCCGGTGGCCGATGGTGGCGAAGTACAGCACCACGGCATAGCACACGACGGGGATCCAGAGCGCGGTCTGAATGCCGGCGCTGTCGGAGAGCGCGCCCATGGCGGCGGGGATGATGGCACCGCCGACGATGCTCATGACGATGAGCGACGAGCCGAGCTTGGTGTCGTCGCCGAGGCCGTCGATGGCGAGGGCGAAGTTGGTGGGGAACTGGATGGAGTGGCAGAGGCCGAGCAACACGATCACCCAAGCGCGCCCCGCCGATACGCGCCCGGCCCCACCCCGTGAATGCGCGAGAAGGCCTTCGCAAACGCAATTGCATTGCTGTAGCCCACCGCCTCGGCGACTTCCGCGACACTCCAGCCGCCGCCGGCGAGCTTGCGGGCCGCGATGGTCATGCGCCAACGCGCGAGGTACTGCAGCGGCGGCTCGCCGACGAGCGCGCGGAATCGCGCGGCGAACGCGGAGCGTGACATCGATACCGCCTCGGCGAGGCTCTCCACGGACCAGGGCTCGACGGCGCGCGCGTGGATGAGCCGCAATGCCATGCCAATCTGGGCGTCGGTGACCGCGAACAAGCCACAGCGATCGGCACCGTCGGTGCCCATCCAGTAGCGAAGGGCGTGAATCAGCAGCAGGTCAGCCAGTCTGGCAAAGACCATGCTGGCTCCGGGGCCGGGTCGTGCGCTCTCGTTCAGAATCAGCGGCACGACACCAGACAGCTGCGGATCCGCCCCGACCGCACCCGCCGGGAGATGGATGAGTAGAGGCAGGGTGTCGAGCAGTGGATTCCGCGCGCCGCCGCCGCTAAAGGTGAACTGCCCGGTGACGAGCGACGTCGTGGGCCCACCACCGCCGAAGCGCGCGGCCTCACCAATCCACGGGCCGGGGCAGGCGCCATAGTCGATTGCCTGCGCGGTGGCGTGCCCGCCTTCCGCATCCCTGATCACGTGCGCGGTACCGCGCGGAAGCAGCACGGCGTCGCCCGCGGACAGAGAGAGCGAGCCGTGCGAATCCGGGGCGTGGCGGCCGCTGTCGTGTGGGCCGCCAACCTCGATCCATCCCCCACCACGCGCGACGACGTAGAAGCTGAGATAGCTGCGCGCGGGAATCGTGAGCCGCCACGGCGTCCCCAGCTCCATCCGGCCATAGATGGCGGTCGTCAGGTGCGCCGCGTCCAGAATCTCGCTCACGACGTCCATCCCGGAGTCTGCTCGAGTTGGACGATCGGACAATAAATGAGATGTTCGAGGCATAGATCATCTCTAAACGGACTCGTATCGTGGTGTCAACCACTTACCCGGACCTGCTCCATGCAATCCATTATCGATCCGCTCGCGGCCTCCTCAGGCGCCGCCGACTGGACCGCGCTCAGCAGCGGACTGCTGGCCGTGCGACTCGTGCTCGGCCTCTACATGATCGCGCACGGTGCGCAGAAACTCTTCGGGTGGTTCGGGGGATACGGCGTTGCCGGCACGAGCCAGTTTTTCGCGCAACTCGGTTTTCGCCCGGCTCGGCTCTTCGTCGTGTCGGCGTCGGCTGCAGAGCTGATCAGCGGCGCGCTGGTGTTGCTCGGCTTTCTCGGCCCCATCGGACCTGCGCTCATGCTGGCGGTCCTGATCGTGGCCGCCGTCAGCGTGCACTGGCCGAACGGACTGTTCATCACGTCCAATGGCATCGAGCATGCCTTGATCTTCAGCGCCGGCGCCTTCGCGCTTGCCCTGACCGGTGCAGGGCGTTTTTCGCTCGACGCGCTTCTCGGTATCCAAGAGCGGTTCACCTCGAACCTGGCGTGGATGGCGATCGGAGTCGCCGTCGTTGGTGGCGTCGTGGGATTGATTGCGCGTCGGCCGTCGCCGGCTCCGGCAACGAGCGAAGGGAAAGCATGACGACATCCACACCGGACGTCGGTGTGCCGAGTGAGCGCACGCTTGCGCGTATCGTCACGCTCGAGCCGCCCGCGCCAGGATTCGGCGGGCCGGGCCACGAAGCGGTTGTCGTTCTCGAGCCCTCACGTTTTGCGGAGCAGGATCCGTTCATCATGCTCGCGGATGATCGGTTGAACATGGCGCCTGGTGCGCAGATCGGTGGCGCGCATCCGCACGCGGGTTTCGAGATTGCCACGCTCGTGCTGGAGGGCGCACTCAACGAGGGCGAAGAAGGCATGCTGCGGACCGGCGATATCGGGTGGACCACCGCAGGCCGGGGCATCGTTCATGGTGAGCAAGCGGTGCCGATCGGCCCTACGCGCATCCTCCAACTCTGGTTCGCGCTGCCGGAGCGCGACCGGTGGACGGAGCCGCACTTCGAGGTGACGCCGTTCGGGGAGGTTCCGCTTCGCATCAAGGA
>JBDHVK010000047.1:0-25403 GCA_039809645.1 Gemmatimonas sp. | reverse complement strand
ACGCTCGGGGTCGGGAGCAGCGCGGCACTCGAGGTCACGGTGCGGGACGCCGCGGGCAAGACGCTGCCCGGCGGCGCCGTCTACTGGTCGAGCAGCGACGCAACGGTGGCCACCGTGTCGGCCAACGGCGTCGTCACGGCGCTCAAGGTGGGCAGCGCCAAGATCGCCGCCACGGTACAGGGCAAGAGCGCGGTCGCCGTGCTCACCGTCGTGCCCACGCCGGCAGCCGCCGTGCGACTGTCGCCCAGCGAACTGCAACTCACCGTCGGGCAGCAGGGCGACCTCGACGCGACTGTCGTCGATGCGACCGGCGCGACGCTGTCGGGCCGGGTGGTCGCCTGGCGAAGCAGCAATGCGTCGGTCGCCATCGTCGACACGACGGGCCATGTCACCGCCATCGCGCCGGGAGCGACGAGCGTGACGGCCTCGAGCGAGGGAAAATCGATCACGGCAGCCGTCACCGTCAGGGCGATCGCGGTGGCCACCGTGCGACTCACGCCGACGAGCGTGAGTCTGGTTGAAGGGCAGAGTGCCCAGCTCACCGCCGACGCGCGCGATGCGTCCGGTCAGGTGCTGAGTGGGCGAACGATCACGTGGAGCTCGAGCGCGCCGTCGATCGCAACGGTGTCCTCATCCGGCCAGGTGATCGCCATCGCTACCGGCTCGGCGACGATCACGGCCACGAGCGAAGGAAAGGCGGCCACGACCGCGGTGTCCGTCGCCAGACGTCCGGTCAGCAGCCTCGTCGTTTCGCCGTCGCAGCTGTCGCTCACCCCGGGACAGGGCACCAGGCTGAGTGTGCTCGTCACCGATGCGAACGGAACCGTTCTCTCCGGACGCGCAGTGACCTTCAGCAGCGCGAGCCCCGCGATCGCGACGGTCTCGACCGATGGCACCGTGACGGCCGTGGCCGCGGGTTCGACGACCGTTACCGTCACGAGCGAAGGCAAAGCGGCAACCGTGGCCATCACGGTGTCGCCCACACCCGCCGCCTCGATTCGGGTAACGCCGGCAACGGCAAGCGTCTTCATCGGATCGACCACGACGCTCTCGGCCACGGTGCTCGACGCCGGCGGCGCATCGCTCGATCGACCGGTGACATGGAGCAGCGGCGCGCCCACCGTGGCGTCGGTTTCCGAGGACGGCACCGTGACCGGTGTTGGCGTGGGCACCGCGGTCATTCTCGCGAGCGCCGAGGGTCGCGTCGGATCGGCGACGGTCACGGTCGCGGCGATTCCCGTGGCGACGGTGACGATCACGCCAGCGAGCAGCACGCTCGATCCAGGCGGCAGTACGACCCTCGTGGCAAGCGTACAGAGCGCCGGCGGCGCGGAGCTTGCCGACCGCGCCGTACTCTGGACGACGAGCGACGCGAAGGTGGCGACCGTGTCGGCATCGGGGGTTGTTGCCGCGATCGGACCGGGCGTCGCCACGATCACGGCGTCGGCCGAGGGGAAGATCGGCACCGCCAGCATCACCGTGTCCAAGCCGGCTGCGGCCTCGGTGGGTCGGGTGACGGTCACGCCGCTGACCGCCTCGATCGCGTGGTCGGGACCGTCGAACCGCACGGTGCAGCTCACGGCGAGCGCGTACACGAGCGCGATCGGCGGCACGATCATTCCCGATGCGACCTTCACCTGGTCGACGAGCAACGCGAATGTCGCGACCGTGAATCCCACCGGGCTGGTGACCGCGATCGCCGACGGCATCGTGACGATCACCGCCCGAAGCGGTACGGCGAGCGGATCGGCGGTGATCATCAGTTCGAGGAAGTAGGCCGCGGCGGAAGGCGCGGGCGCCGGGGAGCGAGCCCAGCACGGCCCCCGCCGGCGGCGTATACTCCCACGATGCCGCCGCTCCCCGTCCCCAACCGCTCGTGATTGCCCGGACCGCGCTTCTGGTGCTCCTCGGCGCCGTGTGTGCGATCCAGACCCGGCCCGCGGCTGCCCACGACCGCCGCATCGTGGACACCGTCCATGCGGGCGATGCCCGGAGCGAGGCGGCCCACGGCTACGAGGGGTTCGATACCAGGGCCGACACGGCCGGCGGCGCGGCCTACCGCGAAGCGCGCGGTTGGATGCGCTACGCCCTCACCACCTTCGACGATACGGAAGTGACCGTGTCGTGCACCTTCGCCGGCGACACGGCCGCCGGCGCCCCGCGCCGATTCGATCTGGTCGTGGAGGACAGCCTCGTCGCTTCACCGGCGCTCGCGCCATCCGCCGAGCCCCGCACCGTCGATATCGTCGTGCCGCAGAGGCTGACCCGCGGCAAGACCAACATCGCCATCGCCGTTCGCGCCCGTGGCGGCATCACCCCCGCGCTGCGTCAGCTGCGCACCGTGCAGGATCACAACGAACACCTCCCGCTCTTCCCCTTCGGAGCTCCTCAATGATCCCGTCGTTTGTCTCACCGCCGCGTGTCGCACGCGGCATGCGCGCGCTTCTGGCGCTCTCGGCCGTCTCCGCGCTGCTCGGTGCGCGCGGCGCCTCCGCCCAGGCGGCCAAATCCGCCGCCTCCGCCGGCAAGTATCTCACGCGTCCGGAACTGACGGACTACGCCGAGACCAGCCGCTACGACGAGGTCATCGCCTACATGAAGCAGATGGCGGCCATCAATCCGGCCATCCATCTCACCACGTACGGCTACACCTTCGAGGGCCGGCCGATGCCGCTCGCCGTGATCGGCGCGCCGGGGGCCAGCGCCGAGCAGGTGCTCGCGACGAAAAAGACCCGCGTCTACATCCAGGGCAACATCCACGCCGGCGAAGTGGAAGGAAAGGAAGCGGTGCTCTGGCTGCTCCGCTCCATCGCCAAGGGGGAGCGCAATGCGTGGTTCAAGAACATGGTGCTGCTCATCAATCCCATCTACAACGCGGATGGCAATGAGCGCGTGAACCTGTCCAATCGCGGCAGCCAGGCCGGCCCGGTGGGTGGCATGGGTACACGCGAGAATGCGCAGGGGCTCGATCTCAATCGCGACGGCACCAAGCTCGAGACGGCCGAAGCGCGGTCGATGGTGCGACTGCTCACGCAGTACCAGCCGCACGTGGCGATGGACCTGCACACCACCGACGGCAGCAGTAACAGTGGCTTCAACATGACGTACGAAACGTCGCTCAATCCCAACAACTCGAAGGGGGAAATGAGTCTGCTGCGCGACGTCATGCTGCCGGAAATCACGAAGACGATCAAGGCAAAGCACGGCTCCGACTGGTGGTACTACGGTGGCGTTTCGGGCACCGGCGCCGATCGCGCCTGGCGCTCTGACGCCGATCTCGCGCGGCCGCGCTACACCTCCACGCTCTTCGGCGTGCGCAACATCCTCGGCCTGCTCTCGGAAACGTATTCCTACGCGTCATTCAAGACGCGCATCTTCGAGACGTACTGGTTCCTCGAGGAAACGCTTGGCTTTGTGAACGCGAACAGCGCCAAGGTGCAGAGTGTCGTGGCCACGGCCAACGCCGAGTCGGTCATTGGTCAGCAACTCTCGGTACGGCAGGTGCTGGTGAAGGCGCCAGAGCTCAAGCCGATCGTATTCTCGCCGACGATCAGCGTGCGCAATCCGTACGTGGCCGACCGGCCGTATCGCCTGCGCCCCGACGGCAACAAGGACGTGACCAGCGAGATGCTGCCGTTCTATGGCACCACCGAGCCCACGGAGACGAGCCTCGCGCCGCGCGTGTGGGTGATCGCCAACTCGGCCGACGCCGCGCCCGCCGCGCCGGCGGCCGCGCCCGGTGGCGGACGTGGCGGTGTGCCGGGGCAGATTCCCCCCGGTGGCGGCTTCGGACGTGGTCCGGGTGGCACGCCGACGCAGCGCATGATCGCCAGCGTGATCGATCGCCTTGAAGCCCACGGCATCAGATACACGCTCACCACGAAGGAGACGGCGTTCACCGGCGAGCGCTACAAGATCGCGACGAACACCATCGAGACCCGAGAGTACCAGGGCACGCACAAGGCGCGCACCCTGACCGGTGCGTGGGAGCCCGCGACGCAGTCGCTCCCGGCCGGTTCGGTCATCATCCCGATGGATCAGCCATTGGCGCGCCTGCTGTTCATCCTCATGGATCCGCGCTCCGACGACGGCTTCATGTGGTGGAACATCCTCGACCCGATCCTCGGCATGACGCCGGCGCCGGCCTATTACCCGGTGCTGCGGTCGATGAATCCGGTGGGGAACTGACGAGCTTCCCGGATCGCCGGTGAGGTACTGAGTGGGTGCGAAGCGGGGCCGGTCAGTCGACCGGCCCCGCGTCTCGTTCAAACCCTCCCGACGACCGCTGCGTCCAAAGGCCACGTGGTTGATGCCTTCACGCCGTCGCGCCGACCTCGATCATCGCCCCGTGATCGATCGGCCGAGCGTGGGTGCCGTTCCTGGCCGAACGTGCCGGCAGTAGCGTTCACGCGCCCTCACCGCAGCCGCAACGACATCCCCGCGTGCCACGTCAGATAGTCCGCCCGGCCGTGCTGGATATCCAACTGCACCGCGCCGTTCGGGAGATCGCGCACCCCACCCTTGCGGAGATAGCGCACGCCCGCGCCGTTGTTCTGGTAACGGGCGCCCACATCCAGCAGCCCCGCGGTCCATGTCCGGCGCCACAGCGGAACGCGGATGCCCGCACCCCCGCTCCACGCGAACCGCGTGTCGGTCACGTCCAGCTCGTATCGATAGTTCAGCAGCCCGTCGTGTCCGGTGAGCGATGAGGTGGTGCTGAAGAAGGCGACACCAGCCGACGCGTTCACGTAGGGCCGGACGGCGCCGCGCGTCGCGGCGTACTGCGGGCCGAGGCCAAGGGTGATCACGTTGTTCCAGGTGTCTCGATCCAGGGGCGTCGTGATTCCGCCGGGGCCCTGGCCGAGGGGCAGTCGGTACGAGTCGTGCCCATAGTTCAGCACGCCGGCGTCAAAGCGAAGCGACACGGCTCCGCGCGAGTCCAGTCGAACAAGCCCGTGGCCCGACAGGCCCACACCCGACGAGACGTGATCACGGAATGTGCCGATCGGCTGTGCCACCTCGACGGCGAGTCCAAATTCGAGGCGCGAGACCTTCAGGTCGTCTACGCGAGATCCGGCTGGCACGACCGACGGTGCGCGCTGCGCGATGACCGGTGAGCCCGGCACGGGAAGCACCGCACACGCGGCAAGGAGCAGAGAAAGAGAGCGGGTACGCATGGGATCTGTTCGGTGAGTGAAGGGCGGAGAATGGGTCGACCTAACCGCACAGGTCGAACAACGGTTGCAGGGCGATTTCGATGGCACTTTCCAGGTCAGGCTGCTGCAGTGCACGGTCGTACGCGTCTCGGGCGACGTGCAGCGTGCCCATCCAGCAGGGGCATCGCCAGCGCGGTCTGCACGGCCTGTTGCAGGGCCGATGGTGTCGCGACGCGGCGCGTCGTCGCGCGCGGGTGATCGGTGAAGACAAGGCGAGTGGGCAGCAGATGGTTCATCGGTCGCGCGCTCCGGGATCGTGATGGGTGAATGCCCGGCGTCCGTCGCGCAGGCGCGCCGGTGCCGACACGGGAGACGAAAGGGTCTGCAGGAAGGCCGCGAGCTGGCGCTGTTCGGTGGCGGAGAGATGGAGTGACCGCAACTCGCTGTGCCCCAGCGGCGCCGCGGGTGCGCGATCGTAGTGCCGGATCACATCGGCGAGTGTGGCCAGTTGACCGGCATGCATGTACGGCGCCCGTTCGGCGATGCCACGCAGCGACGGCGTCTTGAAGGCGCGCACGAGGTCATGATCGTCCGCATTCGCGAAGCGCAGTTCCTCGCAGTCGGCGGCACCGGCATCGCTGTAGGAACCGGTGCAGCGGAACTCGCTGGCCAGCGCCTGGCGGACACCCGACGCGCGGCCGCTGTCCTGCGCGAAGGTTCCGGGCGCAGCCGCGACGCCGGTGTTGTGGAAGTGGTCGTCGGTGAAACGGGGGCCGTTATGACAGTTGATGCAGTTGGCCTTGCCGATGAACAGGCGCAAGCCGGCCTGCTCGTCGGCCGAGAACGCGGAAGCCGCCGTGTGGGGTTGCCCGGCCAGCTCGGCGTCCACGTAGCGGTCGAAGCGCGTGGGCGTGAACGCGATGCGGCGCTCGTAGGCGGCGATGGTCTTGCCGAGATTGGCAAACGCGCGGCTGATGGCCTCGCGGCGGGCTGGCGTGATGCGCTCCCACGCTTGGCGCCAGGTGGTGTCTGCGACCGGACCCGCGTGCCGCGGCAGGCCGTCGAGCGACGGAAGTGGTCCGAACAGCGCGACGTACTCGGCGCGGTAGTGCTCGGCGAGCACATGCACATAGAGTGTACGGCTCCCGCCATGCTCCACGGCACTCTCGAGCGGGCCAAGCGCCTGCGCCCACTGACTGTCGGCGCGACCATCCCAGAAGAACCACGCGCCGTGCGCGGTGGCGGCGATGGGCATGGTGCGACGCGACGTGACGCCCATGCCGCGACCGAGCGGCGTGCCATCCTGAAACTGACGTTCCGGGAGATGGCAGCTGGCGCACGCGACCCGGCCGTTGCCGCTCAGGCGCGTGTCGAAGAACAGGCGTTCTCCCAGGGCGGCCGCCTGGTCGTTGTCGGCCACGCGGTTGGAAGGATCGGGCGCGGGCGGTGTGAGGCTCGCGAGCGACAGGTCGCGGAGCACATTTCGCTCGGCGGCGGTCCACGTGGGGGCGATCGCGCCGGTGCACAGATGCACGAACAGCGCGATCGCGATGAAGGAGGGCGTGAGCAGCGGCATGTCGTGTTCCCGACTGCTCAGAGCTGCACGTTGAACACGACCGAGTCCTGTCCGGTCGCCGTCTTCACCCGAAACGTCACCACCCACCATCCGCCCATGTTGAACTTCATGCCCTCCACCAGGTGATACCCGTTGCCGAGCGCCTGCGTCACGCGGGGCTTGGTGGGCAGCCCGTGCCCGTGCTGCGGCATGCCACCGCCCACGACGATCTCCGCGCGGTCGATGGGCGCGCCCGCCGCGGTTTCGAGGTGCAGCGTCCAGCGGTGCAGGCGGCCCTTGGGAATGCTGTCGCCCTGCGGGGCGATTGTTGCGCGGAACTGCCCGTCGGCGCTCAGGCGCGTGCGGCTGTAGTCGAGATCCTTCGGGGCCGCGGCGAAGAGCATGCAGCCGGCCAGCAGGCCAATGGCCAGCGCGCCACCCGTGACGGCGAGGATACGGCGAACGAACGTCTTCATGGAAGACCTCAGAGCGATGCGTGAAGGTAGATCGGTGCGCGCGAGAGGTTGCGCGTCGAGTGCGTGACCCGAGTCTACCGGCGCCGAGGTGCGACCTCTTGAACGTTCCGGCTATGCTCTTGAACGAAGGGGCTATCGTGGCGCGCCGGCGCCACGAGCACGCGCTCAGCTCGTGCTTGCTTCGTCGTCCGGCAGCGCACGCGCCATCTGCATGGCCGACGGCGGAAAGCCGAAGGTGCTGCGCGAGGTGCGGGAGAGGTGGGCCGCATCGGCAAAGCCCGCGGCGTGGGCGGCGGCGGAGAGTGACTCGCCGGCGGTGAGCAACGCCCACACGTGAAGGAAGCGCCGCCACAAGATGTAGGGCCGCAGGCCAACCCCGGTCTGCTCGACGAACAGATGACGGAACCGGCTGGGCGAGAGGCACGCGACCTCGGCGACGTCATCCAGGGTGAGCGGCCGGTCCAGATGCGCATTGATGTGCGCAATCGCGCGCACCACGCGTTCGTCGGTGACGGTTACGGGTTCCACGCCACCCGTCAACATGTGAACCACCCGTCGGGCGGCGCGTTCAACGGCGGCTCGGCTTGGCCGCTCGAGGTAGGCCGCGAAGAGTGGTGTGGCAATCTCGTGCACGAGTGCCTCCGGCAGCGGCGCGATGCCGTCGCCGATCCATCGCTCGGTGAGTGCGCGCCCCTCCCGGGTCTCGGGTTCCACGAAGAGCACAACGTTCGCGGGGACGTTGGAGACATCCATGGCATGCGGCTGACGGGACGCGACCACGACGCCGGCGTACTCCCGCCAGGGTTGCTGCGCGCCCGCCGAAAAGCGAATGCCGGGGGCAGAACCGAACGCGATCTGGATGGCGTAATGCGCATGCTCCGGCACGAGCCCGCCGTTGCGCCCGATGAACAGGCAGCCCCCATCCCAGGGGACGAAGTGAAACGGTCCCCCGCGACGTGGCCGCTCGCTGGACTGGTTCGTTCCGTTGGCATGAGCGCTCCCCTCGGCTGCGCTGGCGATTGTAGCGCGCCGATTGCCGATTGACCAGCGGTGCGCGGACCACTCCAAGATCAGCCGCTGGGTTCAATCCACGGGAGCCCTTGCGAGTGATACTCCGGTCATGAACTACATCATTGGTGTTGGACTCGCGGTTGGCATCTCGGCCATTGGCCGATGGAGCCGCATGGATCGGGAGCGCGGATTCTACCCGATGCAGATGATGGCGATCGACGGCTACTACGTCCTGTTCGCCCTCATGGGTGGCTCGCACGCGGCGCTCGTGCAGGACGCGGCGATTGCCGCGGTATACGTAGCCGCGGCGTTGGTGGGATTCCGTAGATCGCTGCGGCTCGTGGCCGTCGCGTTGGCCGCGCACGGCGGGATGGACCTGGTGCACGCGCGCCTGGTCGACAACGCCGGCGTCCCCGTGTTCTGGCCAGCGTTCTGTTCCGCCTATGACCTGGCCGCCGCCGCACTGCTGCTCTGGCTCGAGCGACGCGAACCCGTGCGGCCGCTTAGCGGGGTGCGTTGACGAAGACGCGACTCACGGCGCGCTCGTCGGGGAATCCGTGAGTGGCGCCGCGAACTGCAGCGCCGTGGGCGGAAAGCCGAACATCTGGCGCGAGGTCCGCGTGAGGTGCGCGGCGTCGGCGAAGCCCGCGCTATGGGCCGCAGTGGACATGGCGGCGCCGCTGCCGATGAGCTCCCAGGCACGCAGGAACCGCCGCCACAGCACGAAGGGGCGAAAGCCCATGCCGGTTTCCTCGACGAACAGATGCCGGAAGCGGCTCGGCGAGAGGCAGGCTTCGGCCGCCGCGTCGTCGAGCGTGAGTGGCTCCGACAGATGGGCATTGATGTACACGATCGCTCGAAGGATGCGCGGGTCGGTGGGAGACACCGGCAGAACGCCACCCGTGAGCGCCGTGATCAACGCGCTCGCGGCTTGCGTCACCGCCGAGCGTTGCCGCGTCTCCCACGCCGCAAACAACGCATCCGTGCGCGCGCCAAGCGCGTCACGCTCCAGATCGCAGATGCCCACGTCCAGGTACCGCTCCGTCAGCGCGCGTCCGGCGTGGGTTTCCGGGTCCACGAGCAGCACCGCCATGGGCGTCACCAGTGTGGCGTCCATCGCGTGCGGTTGCCGCGACGGGATGATGGCGATGTCGAACATCGACCACGGCCCCTCGTCAACGGAGCGGAAGCGGATCCCGCGGGTGTGGCCAAGCCCGATCTGCACGGCGTAGTGCGCGTGCTGCGACACCACGTCAGTCGCGCGACCGATGAGCATGCAGCCCCCTTCCCAGGCCACGAAGTGACCCGCCCCGCGCACCGGGACCATGGTGTGTCTCAATCACTGTCGGCGAGACACCGATCGCGTTGGGCGATCCGTTCGGCGAGAAACGCCGCGTCGTCCCCGACGCCGCCGATCAGGGATGACGTGATGCGATACTGGAATCGCTGCCCAAGGAAGTACAGGCCGGGGCAATCCCGCGCAATCCCGCGATGGTGGCGGGGATTTCCGGCCTCGTCGAGCACCGGCACGTGAATCCACTCGAAGCCGGGGCGGAAGCCAGTGCACCAAAGCACCACGCGCGGTTGCACGAGCGTATCGCCACACATCGGCCAGCCGCCTCGATGCGAGTCCAGACGCGGGAGCCGTGTCACGCCCGCCTCGTGCAACGTGCGCTCGGAGAGTCCGATCAGCGTGTCGCCGCCGGCGCTGGCCCGCCGTCGCAGGGCGCGCCCCCGACGGGTGTCGAGCGTGGCGCCGCGAAAGACGGGCCACATCCAGTCGAACAGGTCGCGGCCCAGCACGCGACGCGGGAGATGCCCCGTGTCCGGACCCGCCAGCCACACTTTGCGGAAACGCGCGAGTTCCAATGCGATCTGCGCCCCGGACGGACCGGCACCCACCACGAGCACCGGTCCTTCGGGCAGCTCGAACGGATTGCGATAGACGCTCGAGTGACGCTGATCGATGGCGGGGGTCAGGCTGCTCGCGACCGAGGGCACGAAGGGTTGCTGGAACGGGCCCGTGGCAATCACGACCTGCGTCGCCTCGTAGTCGATCGTGTCGGTCGTCAGCACGAACAGCTGCTCGCGCCGCCCCAACGACCGGACACGGGTGTTCGAGCGCACCGGCAACGCAAATCGCTCGGCGTAGCGCACGAGATAGTCCGCGACTTCATCCTTGTCCGGCAGGTGCGACGGCGGAGACGGAAAGACCATCCCCGGCAGTCCGCTGAACTTCGCGGGGGTGAACAGACGCAGCGAATCCCATCGGGACCGCCACTGCTCACCCACGCCGGGGCGATCGTCGAGGATGACGAAGTCGACATGTCGCGCGGCGAGCTGTTGCCCAATGGCCAGTCCGGCCTGGCCGCCACCCACGACCACGACGTCATAGCGTTCGACGCGGCAGGCGCAGCTCATGGCTGCGCCTCCGCGGCGCAGCCGCTCAGTGGCTGCTGGTAGTCGCAAGCGCAGGCGCCAGCGGCGCAGCTGTGCGCCCGACCGGCACGCACGCAACGCCAGCAGGGCGCAAGGGCTGCTGGAGTGGTACCGATGCCCAGCAGTGCGCGGGCGCGTGAAGCGCCGCCGGGGAGCATATCCGAGAGTGCCGGGTGCCCGTTCTCCAGGAAGGACAGCGCGGCGAGATCCACGAATCCCGCCCGACGTATGCCGCGACCGGAGGCGTGGTTCTCCGGCGCGTACGCAATCCAGAAGTGCTGGGCGAACATGCGCTCATGGCGCACGATGTCGTCGAGCAGGCGCGGATAGAGCCCGCGACCGCGAAAGGCGGGCAGCGTGACGAAGTTCCAGAGGTATCGCTCGTGCGGCGCAATGCGAAATCCGAATCCGAGTTCACCGATCGTCGCTTCTCGCGTGGCGACCCAACCGAAGGCTGCGGCCGTGCCGCCCACGTATGCCACATACGCGCGATGCCCGGCCTCCAGGCGCTCCTGCATGGTGCTCGCGTCGCGCGCGTGGAGTGCAGCGAGCAGATGGATATCGGTGGTGTCGCGGACGGACCAATCGGCCGGGCGGGGAATCGAAGGCACCGGATCGCGCGAGTGACGAAGTGCGATAGGCATGATGGTGGCGAGAGGTGTGGAAACGCGTGGACGCCGAGCCGTCGCCAGTGGCGAACGGCTCGGCATGCGGCGCACTACTGCGCGCAGGTGCAGCTCGGCGTGCATTCGCACGGCTGGCACTGGCAACGGGCGGCGCCGTCGCCGCTGGTGCACTGGCAGGTCGGAGCACAGGTGCACGGGGTGCACGAGCAGGTGGCGGCGATGGTCTTCGTGGTGTCGGACATGGTACCCTCTCGGAAGTGATGTGAACGTGATGTGCGCCGGCAGGATGTCTGCGCCGCGCTTCGTGAGGAGGAGAGTACCGGTCACGTGACGTCGTCGATTGAACAAAGAGGCTGACATGCGCGGAGGTCGGCGTCTCTCCGAAGCGCGTGGCGACGGTGTTGTAAGGAATCCGCCCGCTTGAGACATGTAGTCCGGCCCCCGCAGCCCTCGCCTGCGATTACCCGTCCCGGACTCCGCCCATTGCCTGATGCCGATGTTCGTCACCTGCGTCGCCGCCTGTCTGGCGCTGGTCATTGCGGTGGGATTGCAGGCGCCGGCCGTATCCGTTGGCGTGCGATGGACGCCCGCGCCGCCGTCGCCGCTGTTCAAGCCCATCATGTACGAGTCCGACCGTGCCTTCGATTTCGCGCTCCGTCTGCGCGTCGGCGACGGCTGGCCCGTGTGGGTGTACTGGGTACTGGCCGCGCTCGCCGCGATGGCGGCGGTGATGGGCCTGCGCATGTGGATGCGGTACCGCCGTGGCCAATCGCCGGCGCGCACATCGGCACGCACCGGCGCCGCCGCCGCCGTGTCCACCGAAGCCGAAGCGCGGATTCTCCAATCCGGTCTGCTCGCCGCCATCGACATCCTCGATGTCGAGCGCGATGCCGGCAACGCCATCGTGCAGGCGTGGCAGGGACTCCAGGATGCCGCCGCCTCGGCCGGTGTGCATCGACGGCCAGCCGAAACGGCCTCGGAGTTCACGGCGCGCATTCTTTATCGATCGCGCGGCTCCGCCACCCCGATCGCCGTCCTGCTGTCGCTGTATCAGCGCGTACGCTTTGGCGAGCACCGGCCAACGTCGAGCGAGATCGCCGACGCCCGTCACGCGCTTGCGCAGCTGGTGGCGCTGTGGCGTGCCGATTTTCCCGAGCGGCGCGCAACGCCGGTGGCGCACGCATGACCCGCCGACGCCTGATCGCGAGCATCGCGACGGCCGCGGCAGTCGGCGCCTTCGCCGTATGGTTCGCCGGGTTCGACCTCGCCTGGGCCCTGACGACCGTGCTCATCGTGGGATCAGTGGGCACGGTCGTCGTCGCGCAGCGGCTGGACGAACCCGCACCGTGGGAGCCACCCCCAGGTGAGACGCCGCGTGGCGTCCGCCTCGCCGTCACCACCATCGAGCAGTCACTCGCGGCCTGTGATCGACTGGCCCGTCCTGCGGTGGTGCGACAGCTGCGCGCGATGGTCGTCACCGACCGCGACGATCGCGTGGCCCGCCCACTCGTGCGGAGGATGCACGCCCTCCTCGATCGTGACTCGCTCGCCGTCCTCCAACCGAATGGCGACGATCCCGTCACCTCCGCCGCAGTCGAACGCGCGCTCGATGCATGCGAACGCCAGACGCTCCCGTCACCTCGAACCTCATGACGCACTCGACAGACCCGTCAGCAACACCGCTCGCCATCCCCGAAATCACGCGCCTCGTCGCGCGCATCCGCGCCGAGGTCGCGACGGCCGTCGTCGGCATGGAGCAGGCCATTGAGCTCGCCCTTGGCGCCATCCTGGCGGGTGGGCACACCCTCTTCGAGGATGTGCCCGGGCTCGGCAAGACGCTTGCGGCGCGCAGCATCGCCTCGGCGATGGGGCTCGACTTCCGACGCCTGCAGTGCACGCCCGACCTGCTGCCGGCCGATATCACCGGGTCGTTCATCTACGCGCCGGCCACGATGTCCTTCGACTTCCGACCAGGCCCGGTGTTCACCGGTCTCTTTCTCGCCGACGAGATCAATCGGACGGCACCCAAGACGCAGTCGGCGCTGCTGGAGGCGATGGCCGAAGGGCAGGTCACGGTCGAGGGGCAGAGCTTTCCGCTGCCGCGCCCATTTCACGTGATCGCCACCGCCAACCCCATCGAGTACGAAGGGACGTATGCGCTCCCGGAGGCGCAGCTCGATCGCTTCATGGTACGGCTCACCGTGGGCTATCCCGGGCGCGAGGGTGAGCAGCTGGTGCTGCAGAATCGCGTGGCCCGACGGCGGGAACGCGCCGATGTGGCGGCGGTCGTCGACGCGCACGTGCTGGCCGGTATGCAGGCGGGCGTCGAAACGGTCACCGTGGATGCCGACGTGGTGCGCTACTGTGTGGATCTTGCCGAAGCGACGCGCGCCCATGCGGCGATCTCGGTGGGGGCATCACCGCGCGGCTCGCAGGCACTGCTGCTGATGGCGCGCTCGCTCGCGGTGATTGCCGGCCGTGACTTCATTCTCCCGGAGGACGTGAAGCGGGTGGCCGTTCCGGTGCTCGCGCATCGCCTGTCACTGACCACGCAATCGTGGGCGGCCGGCGTGTCGGCCGCCGAGGTGGTGGCCGAGATCGTCGAGCGAGTGCCGGGGCCGCGCGTCGCGGGCGCGGCGCGCCGGTGAGCGACACGCTCGCCCCGCGCGCGAACGAGCCTACTCACCACTGGCAGCTCACGTCGACGATCAACGTGGCGCTGGTCGTGGGGCTCGTGACCGCCGCGATCGGCGTACTCACCAGCCGCGTGGATGTCGTGCTGCTCGCCCTCCCGTTCCTCCTGTCAGTGGCACTCGGTATCGATCGTCGCCCGCGCGACGTTGCCTGCTGCGACGTCCAATTGGAGGTCGATCGGCAGATCGGGAGCGATGGTAGCAGCGCGTTCAGCTATCGGATCGCGCTGGCGGTGCCGCTCGGCGCGGAGTTCGTCCACCTGCGCGTCACGCCACCGGGGGCGCGCTGCTACGATCTCGTGCTCGCAGCTCACGCGGTTCCCACGGTCACCGGGGTCGTCCCCGTCGTGCACTCGGGTCGCCAGCGGGTCGTGGAGGTCGCCGCTCGACTCATCGGCGTGGACGGCGCGTGGTGGTCCGCACCGGGACCTGCGCATCTCGCGGAGTGCGTGGTGGATCCGGTGATCGTGGAGCTTCCAACGCTGCCGCTTCCGCACCGCCTCACCGGATTGGCTGGTACGCACGCGTCCGCACGGCCGGGCGACGGCGGCGAGTTCCGGGACCTGCATCGGTACGCCCCGGGCGATCGGTTGCGTCGCATCGATTGGAAGGCCACCGCGCGGCGCTCGCAGGGCGTCGGTGATCTCTACGTGCGACGCACGGATGCCACGGCCGATGCAACGGTCGTGCTCGTGCTCGACAGTCGCGAGAACATCGGCGAGCGCGTCAGCGACTGGCCCGCCCGGTCGCGCGGAACCTCAGGGCTCACCGCGCTGGATATCGCGCGCGAGGCTGCGGCGTCGATTGCCGTGGCAGCGATCGGCATGGGTGATCGCGTGAGCCTCATCGATCTCGCAGTGCTCGATGGCATGGTGGTGGCAGGAAG
Organism: Gemmatimonas sp.; assembly: GCA_039809645.1. Taxonomy (GTDB): domain Bacteria; phylum Gemmatimonadota; class Gemmatimonadetes; order Gemmatimonadales; family Gemmatimonadaceae; genus Gemmatimonas. The sequence goes on along the minus strand of JBDHVK010000047.1, from coordinate 10,561 downwards.
TGGCAAACGGCATCTCGACCGGCTGCTGCGCCGCATCGCCGCCAGCGGATCGGCGGGTATGCGTTTCAGCCGCGTGCGCGCGCCGATCATCCCCGCCGGTGCCATGGTGTATCTCCTGTCCACCTTCCTCGACGATGAGACGACCGTCGTGGCGACAGGCTGGCGGGCGGCCGGGCATCGCGTCATCGGCGTGGATGTCCTGCCAACACCGCGACTCGACGGCAGCGAGCCCGTCACTCGCCTCGCGCACCGGCTGCTGATGGCGGAACGACGGCGCCGTCTGGCCGATGCGCAGTCCAACGGCATGGAGCTGATGCGCTGGCAGGATCGTGACGACGAGCCCTCGCGGGCCGTAGCGCTGCGCACACTTGCTCGCGCGTCGCGGCGGCGCGCATGAGCCGTGCTCCCTCCGCACCGCCAGCGCAAGGCACCGATCCGGCAATTGGTCGGTGGATACCGACGGGTGTGGGCCCCCTCGCCTATCTCGCGGTGGTTGCGGCGCTCGCGCTCCTCGTGCTCGATGGCCCGATCTGGCGCTCGGTGGTGCTGCTGCTCGCGTGCGGTCGGCTGTTGCTGCCCGGCCTGATCGCGCCGTGGTGGCTCCTGCTGTCGTTCATCCTGAGCCAGCTGTTACGCGAGCCCGCGGCGACCGACGCCCGGCTCCATGTGCTGCTCGCCGGACTCCCGCTGCTACATCTCGTGGGCAGTCTCGTCAGCGTGCTGCCGCGGCACGGTCGCCTGCAGCGTGGCGCGTTGTCGCAGCCCATTCGACGTTTCGTGCTGGTGCAGGCGCTGGTGCACCCCGTGGCGGCGGGCGCTCTGTTCCTGTTCGACCGCCAGCGTAGAACGATGCCGGGCCTGTCGATCGTCTCCGCGGCGCTGCTCGGCGTGATCGCGCTCCTGCTGGCGCGGCCACTGGCGCGGTTGCTGGCCCCCGGCCGGTCGGCGCTTGACATGTCTAATGGTCTTAGATAACATATCTAAGAGCATTAGACAGGAGATGCCGTGGCACGAAAGGTGGGGCTGGCCCTCGACGACGTCGCGCAGGCGGCGGCGGCGGTGGCCGATCGGGCCGGTCTGGATGCCGTCACGCTGAGCGCGGTCGCCGACGAACTCGGCGTACGCTCCCCGTCGCTCTACGCCCATGTACAGGGGCTCGAGGGGCTGCGGCGCCTGCTCGGCCGATACGCGGCGGGTCGGCTGGCGGCGCAGCTCACGCGCGCGGCCGCCAGGCACGAAGGGCGCGAGGCGCTGTCGGCCATCGCTCACGCGTACCGTCGCTTTGCCCGGCGTCATCCCGGGTGGTACGACGCCACGCAGCGGGCGGTGCCGCCCGGTGAGGACGACGCGCTCTACGCCGCGCTCGCCGCGTGCGTCGCGCTGGTGCTCGCGGCGCTCGCGCAGGCCGGTGTGGGCGAGGCCGATCGCGTGCATCTCACCCGCGCCTTCCGCGCGGCCCTCCACGGCTTCGTGTCGCTCGAACAGGGGCGTGGCTTCGGCATGCCCGAATCAGTGGAACAGAGCTTCCTCCGCCTCGTGCAACTGCTGCTCGATGGCGTCACCATCGTCACACAGTCGCCGGCAAAGCCGGCGTGAGGGTCCCATGCTGCTCGGACACTACGGAGTCGCCTTCGCCGCCAAGCGCGCGGCACCTCGTACCTCGCTGGGATGGCTGACGTTCGCCGCCCAGTGGCTTGATGAGCTCTGGCCGGTGCTGCTGCTGATGGGCATCGAACAGGTGCGCGTCGAACCCGGGCTCATGGCCGCAAGCCCGATGAACTTCACGCACTACCCCATCTCACACAGCCTGCTGACGGCCGCGCTCTGGGGCGCGGCGATCGCTGCCGGTTACGCCCTGTTCACGCGCCGGCGTGAGGGAATGCTCCTGATTGGCGCGCTCGTCGTGAGCCACTGGCTGCTCGACCTGCCCATGCATCGCCCCGATCTGCCGCTGACCCCGGGCAGTGACGTGAAGGTGGGGCTTGGACTCTGGAACTCGGTCGCCGGTACCATCATCGCCGAGCTTACGTTGTTCCTCGGTGGTCTCGTCGTGTACGCCCGGCAGACGGTCGCCACCGATCGAATCGGCCGATGGGGGCTCGTGGCGATGGTCGCCACGCTGCTCCTCATCTTCGCCGGCGGCTTTGCCGGTCCGCCGCCAACCGATGTGACTGCGCTGGCGACGTTCGGCCTTGGCCTCTGGCTCTTCATCCCGTGGAGCTGGTGGGTGGATCGGCATCGGGCGCCGCGCGCCGTGGCCTGAGACGGTTCATCGCGGGGCATAGCCGCTTTCCGCGACGAATCGCTTCGCCGTCTCGAGCCCGTCGAGGTCGAGCATGCGGCGCAACGCATTGGGCTCCGCACCGTGTCGCGCAAACCACGCCTTCGCGATACGGTAGCCCATCACGTAGCCCAGATCGGCGGGCCGATCCTTGCTGTTGTTGCCGTTGAACAGCCATCGCGTGTAGTCGGTCTCGAACATCGCGGCCTGGAATTCCGTCCAGAGCGCTGCTTCGTGCGCATTCGACCACGTGACGGCCGGAGCGTTGATGTTCATGCCACTGATCCGTTCGCCCACGAAGTCGGCGATACCTTCGCGCAGTGCCTTCTCCAGTAGCGTCGGTCCGTCAGGACGCTGCTGGTAGTGCACGAGCTCGTGCGCCACGATTCCCGGCAGATCACCCACCGGCCGCAGCACGGCGCGATGCCAGTCTCCGAGCGGCTTGCCGAGCAGGCCGTCGGCGGTGCGCCCGTACATCTCGGCGCCGATCAGCAGCCCCGCTGGGCCGGTGGTTCCGCCGGTGCTCAGGCGACCCATCACGAAGTACACATCCGGAAAGACGGCACCCGGCAGCTGCGCCGCGAGGGTGCGGAGCACCGTGCGCAGCTGCGCCTCGAAGGTGGCAATGCGCAACGTGCTTTCGCGGGTCGACGCGTAGTACGGGGAGGCCGCGTCCACGGTGCGCGCGAACATGGCGGCGTCCTGCAGGCGCAGCCGCCGGAAGTCCTGCAAGCCGGGCGACGCCGGCGCGAAGTAGAGCGAGTCGAGCGCGGCGCCCGTGCCGAGGGTTCCGCGGACGTCGAACGCCGCCCAGAAGTGGGTGATGTCGTCGGTGACGAACCGGGCGCGCTCTGGGTCGCGGTTGATCTGCGCGTGAGCGGGGGCGGTCCAGATGAGCAAGGCCGCGAGGGCGGCACGCCGAAGTCCGGCGCGATGGATGGAGGCGAAGGGCTGAGTCATGCCCGATTGGACGCCGCGGGTCCAGTGGCCGGTTTGAGGTCATTTGACCCGGGGTCGCTAGTTTTCAGTATTCCCCGTTTCCCGTTCTCCTGGCCTGTTCGCGTGACGCTTCTTTCCTGCTCCAATATCGGCATTTCCTTCGGCGCCACCGAGCTGCTCAAGGACATCACCTTCACCGTGGGCGAGGGCGAACGCTGGGGGATCATCGGGCGCAACGGGGCGGGGAAGACCTCCATTTTCAGCGTCATCACCGGCGACCGTCCGGCGAACGTGGGAAGTGTTGCCCGCAAGCCGGGGATGCGACACGCCCTGCTCGATCAGCACCGCGCCTTCGAAGGGGCGACCACGGTCTGGCAGGCTGGCGCGGCGGCGTGGCGCGAGGTTATCGCGCTCGAGCAGAAGATTGCCGACCAGGCCATGCAGCTCGGCGAACTCGGCGACAAGGTCACCGACGACATGCTCGAACAGTTCGGGCATCTGCAGGAGCGCTTCGCCGATCTGGGAGGCTACGTCTATCACTCGCGCGTCGATGCCGTGCTCCAGGGCCTCGGCTTTGACGCCGAGGAGAGCAAGACGCGGCTGGTCTCCACGCTGTCCGGCGGTGAGCGTGGCCGCGTGGGCCTCGCCGCGCAGCTCATCGCGCCCGCTGATCTGCTGATGCTCGACGAGCCCACCAATCACCTGGATCTCGAGACGATCAACTGGCTCGAGGAGTGGCTCAAGGACTGCGACGAAACCGTGCTGGTCGTGTCCCACGATCGCGCGTTTCTCGATGCGATCTGCACGCACATCCTGCACATCGAAGCCAAGACCAGCGAGTGGTACAAGGGCAACTACAGCGAATTCGTGCCGCAGCGCGCCGAGCGGCGCCTCACGCGGGAGCGCGAGCTCGAGAAGCAGCGGGCGTATGTGAAGAAGGAGGAGGAGTACATCCGTCGCAACATCGCCGGTGTGAACTCGTTCCAGGCCAAGGGCAAGCGCAAGCGCCTCGAGCGGCTGCCGCGACTCGCGCCGCCGCCGGGCGATCCGGCCGCGATGACACTCGAATTCACCGTCAATGAACGCGGCGGAGATCAGGTCATCGCCATCAAGGACCTGCGCGTGGAAGTACCGGGGCGCGTACTGGTGGAGGATTTCACCGCCGTGCTGCGCCGCAACGACTTCGTGGCGCTCGTGGGCCCGAACGGGGCCGGCAAGTCGAGCTTCATCCATACCATCCTCGGCGATCGCGCGCCGGCGCGTGGCGAGGCCAAGGTGGGAGCGTCCATCACACCGGCCTGGTTCCGGCAGGACCTCAGCGACCTGCCACTTCAGAAATCGATGTACGACGCCATCCAGGATCTTCGCCCGCTCTGGAATCGTGGCCAGGTGCAGAACTGCCTCGGCGCGTTCGGCTTCTCGGGCGACGAAGTGCAGCGCCCCATCACGAGCCTCAGCGGCGGGGAGCGCGCGCGCATGGCGATGGCCATCATGACGCTGTCGGGCGCCAACCTGCTGGTCCTCGACGAACCCACGAATCACCTCGACGTCGAGAACATCGAGGTGCTCGAAGACGCGCTCGAAGAGTACGAAGGCACCGTGCTGCTCGTGAGCCACGACCGCGCCTTCCTGCGCGAGGTGGCCACGCGGGTGTGGTACTTCGAGGGGGCGCAGCTCAAGGACTACGACGGGCCGTTCCACGAGTGGGAGGCACACGTCGAGAAGAAGGGCGCGCGATGAAGATTCTGCTCTACGTCTCGTTCGGGGTGAAGCAGTGGTGCCTCCCCGATCGTGCCGTGGAAATGCTGCGGGCACGCTTTCCCGACATCACCTTCGTGCACGCCCGCACGCCCGAGGAGGCCCGCGCCGGAATCGTGGACGCCGAGACGGCGCTCGCTTCGCGGCTCTCGCCGGAGATGGTCGCGGCCGCACCGCACCTTCGCTGGGTCCACTCCACCGCCGTGAATGTGCTGGGGCTGCTGCCCACCGCGGAGCTTGCCGCGCGCGACATCATGGTGAGCAACTCGCGAGGTATTCAGGGCGTCCCCATCGCCGAAACGGTGATGGGGGGACTGCTCACGTTGGGGCGTCGCTTCGATCGTCTGCGCGAAGCGCAGCGCGACCACGTGTGGCTGCAGAATGCGCTCTTCGACGAGCTTCCCACCGTGCAGGCGGGGAAGCGCATGGCGATCATCGGTCTTGGCGACATCGGGCTCGCCATCGCGCAGCGCGCACACGCGTTCGACATGACCGTCGTTGGCGTGCGGCGCAATCCGGCGCAGCCGGCACCCTCCTGCGTATCGGCGGTGTACGGCACGTCGCAGCTGCACGAGGCCCTGCGAGGTGCGGATGTGCTCGTGCTCGCGGCTCCGAGCGGCCGCGCCACGGAGCGATTGATCGGTGCGGAGGAATTGGCGCTCCTCAATCCGGGCGCCGTCGTGGTGAACGTCGCCCGTGCGTCGATCGTGGACGAACCCGCGCTGCTCGCAGCGCTGCGTACGGGGGCAATAGGCGGCGCCGTGCTCGATGTGTTTCTGGAGGAGCCGCTGCCCGTCGATCATCCGTACTGGGACATGCCCAACGTGGTCCTCACGCCACACGTGTCGGGCTTCAACGCACAGCACTGGGACTACATCACGGCGCTCTACATCGAGAATCTCGAGCGCTATCGGGCGGGCGCACCGCTGCGCTACGTGGTGGACCTGGCGACGGGCTATTGACCGAGCCGGCGCGGCATTCCGCGCCGTGTCGAAATCGCACACCGCACGTCGCACGTTGCGCGTGCGAGGGCAATTGAGTTCAGACAGGGCGGATTCGCGAAGGGTTTGAATTGCATTCAGCGTGAAACCCGCTGTACGCCATGGCGCGTAGGCGCCCCTGTCAGGCGGACAAACCGAACCACGCGTCGTGCCGTCTGATGATGTATCGGCCTGCCAGTCCCTCGTCCTCGACGCCTCGCGCCAGGGTCCTCCCGTGCATCATCTCCGGCTCGCTTTGCGCATGCTGCGCAAGACGCCTTTCGTCACCGCGGTCGCCATTGCATCGCTGGCCCTCGGCATCGGCGCCAACGCCGCCATCTACTCGCTCTTCGATCAGTTCCTGATTCGGGAGCTGCCGGTGCGTGCGCCCGGCGAACTGGTCAACCTCGCCGCACCGGGCCCCAAGCCGGGCAGCACCAATTGCAGCCAGGCCGGCGACTGCGAGCAGGTGTTCAGCTACGCGATGTTCCGGGATCTCGAGCGGCAGCAGACTGCGCTGCAGGGCATTGCCGGCCACGTCAACTTCGGCGCCAATATCGCGCTCCGGAATGAAGCGTTCAGCGGACGCGGCATGTTCGTCAGCGGCGGCTACTTCGGGCTGCTGGGGCTCACGCCCGCGGCCGGGCGACTGTTGCAGCCGGCCGACGATGCGATCATCGGTGGCACCTACATCACCGTGCTCGCGCACGAGTTCTGGCTCGAGCGGTTCGGCGGTGATCCGAAGGCCGTCGGCCAGACCATCATTGTCAACGGCAAGACGCTCACCATCGTGGGCGTCGCACCCGCCGGGTTCCGCGGCACCACCCTGGGCGCCGAACCGATGCTCTACGTGCCGCTCAGCATGCGCGCGGCGGTGAGCACGTGGCGCAACCAGTTCGAGAATCGCCGCAACTACTGGGTGTACGTCTTCGGGCGGCTCAAGCCCGGCAGCAGCATCCAGCAGGCCGCCGCGCAGCTGGCGCCGCTCTACACCAACATCCTGACCACCGTGGAGGCGCCGCTCCAGGAGAGCATGAGCGACGTCACGATGAAGCGCTTCAAGGCGCGCCGCATCGAGGTCATGCCGGGGGCCCGCGGGCAGAGCAGCATCCATCGTGAGGCCAAGGCACCGCTGCTGATGCTCTTCGCCATCACCGGTACCGTGCTGCTCATCGCCTGCGCCAACATCGCCAACCTGCTGCTCGCCCGCGGTGCGAATCGCGCCACCGAAATGGGCGTACGTCTCGCGCTCGGCGCCACACGGGCGCAACTGCTTCGTCAGCTGCTCACCGAGTCGCTGGTACTCGCGCTCCTCGGCGGACTTGCCAGCCTTGTCGTGGCCATCTGGACGCTTCAAGGCGTGGCCTCCTTCATGCCGCCCGAAGCGCTGTCCACGATGGACATCTCGCTCCGTCCATCGATGATCCTGTTTGCCGCGCTGCTGGCGGTCTCCACCGGCGTCCTCTTCGGTCTCTTCCCCGCGCTCCACAGCACGCGCGCGGACCTCATCTCCACCATCCGTGCGGGCGCCGGCCAGATCACGGGCGGCAGTCGTGCCGCCACGCGCTTCCGTACCGCGCTGGTCACCGTGCAGATCGCCCTGTCGGTCGCCCTGCTCATTTCCGCCGGGCTCTTTCTCAAGAGCCTCGTGAATGTGAGTCGCACCGACCTCGGACTGACGGTCGACCACGTCGCCACCTTCTCCATCGCGCCGATGCGGAGCGGCTACGACAGCACGCGCGCGAAGGTCCTGTACGACCGGCTCGAGCAAGAGCTGCAGGCGCTTCCCGGCGTGACGGCGGTGAGCAGCGGTCGCGTGCCAGTGCTTGCCGGCGACAACTGGGGCACCGACGTGCGCGTCCAGGGCTTCACCTGCCTGCCCGACACCGACTGCAACGCACGCTACAACGCCACCGGCAGCGGCTTCCTCAAGACGCTCGGCATGACGCTGCTGGCCGGCCGCGAATTCACCGACGCCGACCGCTTCGGCAGCGCGAAGGTGGCGCTCGTGAACGAAGCATTTGCCCGCAAGTTCAACCTGGGTACCGCGCCCGTCGGTCGCTTCATGTCGCGCGACGGCCGCGATTCGCTCAACATCCAGATCGTCGGCTTCGTCAAGGACGCCAAGTACAGCCAGGTCAAGGATTCCGTGCCGCCGCTCTTCTTCACGCCATGGCGGCAGGACGGCAGTGTGAGCTCGCTCAACTTCTACGTGCGAACCACGTTGCCGCCCGCGGAGATCCTGCGCGGGATCAGCGCCACCATGCGCCGCCTCGATGCCACGGTACCGGTCGAAGGGCTCAAGACCATGCCACAGCAGGTCCGCGAGAACGTGTTCCTCGATCGCATGATCAGCACGCTCGCCGCCTCCTTCGCCGTGCTGGCCACCCTGCTCGCTGCCGTCGGTCTCTACGGCATGCTGGCGTACTCGGTGACGCAGCGTACCCGCGAGCTCGGCGTGCGCATGGCGCTCGGCGCGGACGCCGCCCGCATTCGGGCGCTCGTGATGCGGCAGGTGGGCACCATGACCGCCATCGGCACCACCATCGGGATCGTGGCCGCGCTGGGGCTCGGTCGCGCGGCCCGCTCACAGCTGTACCAGCTCGAGGGACACGATCCGCTCGTCTTTGCGCTCTCGGTCGTCCTGCTCGTCGCCGTCGCGCTCGCCGCCGGCTTCCTTCCCGCCCGTCGCGCCGCGCAGATCGATCCGATGCAGGCGCTCCGCTTCGACTGAATCCGTCGACACTCATGGACATCGTTCGCGAAAGGAAAGTCTCCCGCCGGCGCCCCGTGCTCATCGGTGCGGCCGTGCTCGTCACCGTCCTCGCGACCGTCGCGCTGATGCGACTCGACCCGGCCGTCCCCACCGTCGAAAAGGCAGCGGTCCTGATCGACTCGGTCGTGCGGGGCGATGTGGTCCGCGAGGTGCGTGGCCCCGGAACCCTCGTTCCCGAGCACATCCGCTGGATCACGGCGCAGGCCTCGGCGCGCGTCGAACGGCTCCACACCGAAAGTGGCCGATCGGTGGGCGGTGGCGATCTGCTGCTCGAGCTGTCGAACCCCGACCTGCAGATCCAGACGATGCAGGCCGAGCAGCAGGTGCGGCAGGCCGAGATCGATCTCATCAATCTGCGCACGAACCTGCGCGCGGCCATCCTCACGCAGGAAGGCACCGTGGCCAGCACGCGGACGCAATGGGTGAGCACGTCGCAGGAAGCGCGCGCGGCCGACTCGCTCGTGCGCCTTGGGCTCGTGCCGCCCTTCGATGCCACGAACCGGCGGGCGGCCGCCGAGGAATACACCACCCGCCTGCGCGTCGAACAGGAACGGCTGGCGCTCATGCGCTCGGCGATCGACTCGCAGATCGCGGTCCAGGCCTCACGCGTGCAGCAGCTGCGCGCCATCGCCGACAACCAGCAGGCGCGCCTCCGTTCGCTGACGGTCCGCGCTCCCGACGGCGGTGTGCTGCAGGAGCTCACCCTGCAGCTCGGGCAATGGGTGCCCGAAGGCACGACGCTCGCGAAGGTTGTGCAGCCCGGACAGCTCAAGGCGGTCCTGCGCATCCCCGAGTCGCAGGCCAAGGACGTGCAGCTCGGCCAGAAGGCGAGCGTCGATACGCACAACGGAGTCGTGAGCGGCCACGTGGTGCGCAAGGATCCCTCGGCGCAGCAGGGCTCGGTCACGGTTGACATCGCCCTCGACAGCGCGCTGCCGGCCGGCGCGGTCCCCGATCTCTCGGTCGATGGAACGATCATCATCGACCGCCTCACCAACGTGCTGTACGCCGGCCGGCCCGCGTCGAGTGCCGCCACCGGCCCCACTTCGGTCTTTCGGGTGGCCGATGACGGCCGTAGCGCCGTGCGCGTGCCGGTCGTGCTCGGTCGCAGTTCGGTGAACACGATCGAGATTCTCTCCGGGCTCGCCGCCGGCGATCACATCGTCATCTCCGATCTCAGCAGCTTCGCCGCTGCCGACAAGATCCGCATCCGCTGACCCTTCGACCTCTCTCGACTCCGCCCATGGCCATCCCGTCCAGCGCGACCCCGCTCATTCACATGCAAGGCATTCGCAAGGTGTTCCTCACCGACGAGGTCGAAACGCACGCGCTCTCCGATGTGCACTTCAGTATCGCGCAGGGCGAGTATGTCGCCATCGCGGGTCCATCGGGGTGCGGCAAGACCACGTTGCTCTCCATCCTCGGCCTGCTCGACGCGCCAAGCGACGGCGAGTACACCATCGCCGGCCAATCGGTGGCGCGCCTCGCTCCGGCGGATCGGGCGCGCGTGCGCAATCGCGAGATCGGCTTCGTCTTCCAGGCCTTCAACCTGATCGGCGATCTCACCGTCGCCGAGAATGTCGAGCTGCCGCTTACCTATCGGGGTGACATGTCGGCCGCCGAGCGGAAGGAGCGCGTGCAGCGCGCCCTCGAGCGCGTCGGCATGACGCATCGCGCCAGGCACTATCCGCCGCAGCTGTCGGGCGGACAGCAGCAGCGCGTCGCCGTGGCGCGCGCCGTCGCTGGCGACCCCAAGATCCTGCTCGCCGACGAGCCCACCGGCAATCTCGACTCCCGCAACGGCGAGGCCGTCATGGAGCTGTTGCG
>JBDHVK010000046.1:0-25413 GCA_039809645.1 Gemmatimonas sp. | reverse complement strand
CGCCGCAGCCGGCGCGGCGGCGGGCGCCGCCGCTCCCGCTGCCGGCACGGGCGCGCCATTGGGCTGCGTCGGCGTCACGTTCGGCGTCACGCCGCTCGGCGCCAGCGGATTCTCCGCCGCCTTGAGCGCGGCCACGCGACGCGCACGCATCGCAAGCTCGGCACGCTGCTCACGCTCCGCCTTCGGAATATCCTCGATCCGCGACGCGGCTTCGATCCCCGCGCCTTTCTTGATCAGCGCATCGAGCGCGGCCACACGGTTATAGGCAGCCGCCCACATGAGCGGCGTCTGCCCGAAGGCCATCTCACGCACATCCACCGGCACGCCCTTCGCCAGCAGCGCATTCACCGACTCGGCATCACCATGGCCCGCCGCGAAGTGCAGCGCCGTGGCACCACCAGTCGTGGTCGTGGCGTTTGCGTCGGCGCCGTTCGCGAGCAACGCCTTCACCACGGCGGAACGCCCTTCACGCGCCGCGAGATGCAACGGCGTGTAGTTGCCGTTGCGCGTCACCGCGTTCACTCGCGCGCCGGCGTAGATGAGCATCTGCGCCGTGCCGATATCGCCGCGCTGCGCGGCATAGTGCAACGGCGACATGCCGTCGGAGGCGGCTTCATTCACGTCCGCCCCCTGCTTGATCAGCGCCCGCACGCGCGCGCTGTCCCCTCGAACGATCGCGTCGACCAGCGGTGCCTCGCCCGGATTGCTCCGGGCGGCACTCAGGACGAGCGAAGTGGCCACCGCGGCAGCCACCACTCCACGGAAGCGGCGCATGGGTTAGGCGTTCGCCGAGTTCAGGTTGAGCACACCGTTGCTGTCACCGAAGGTCTTCGTATCGTCGAGGCCAAGCGTGTGCATCATGCCCAGCATCGCGTTGGCCATCGGTGTGCCATCGGGCGCCTTGATGTGCAGGTTGCCGGCGAGGCGTCCTTCGGCCTTGCCGAGCACGATGAGCGGGCACCGGCGATGGTTGTGCAGGTTCGAGTCGCCCATCGGCGAGCCGTAGATGATCATCGTCTTGTCGAGCATGTTCCCGTCGCTCTCCTGGATGCTCTTGAGCTTGTCCAGGAAGTACGGCAGCATCGACACGTGATACTTGTTGATCATGTTGAAGTCGCGCACGCCCTTCTCCGTGCCGCCATGGTGCGACGCCGGGTGGAACGGCTTGTCGGTGCCCGACTCGGGGTAGGTCCGGCTCGAACCGTCGCGCCCCATCTTGAACGAGAAGACGCGCGTGATGTCCGCCGCGAATGCCAGCGCCTGAATATCGAACATCAGCTTCACATGCTCGGCGAACGCGTCCGGCACGCCCGCGGGGGCTTCCGGCAGTTCGCGCGGCTCGCCGCTCGTATTGCGCGCTTCCACCCGCTGGATCCGGCGCTCCACCTCGCGGATGTCTTCCATGTAGCGCTCGAGGCGCTGCTTGTCGTCGGGACCGAGCTGCGTCTTGAGTGACGACATCTCGCTGTTCACAAAGTCCAGAATGCTGCGGCGGGTACGCCGACGCTCGGCGCGCTCGGCACTCGTGCCTCCCACACCGAACAGCTTCTCGAAGGCCACGCGCGGATCGCGAATGACCGGCAGCGGCTCGGTCGGCGACGCCCAGCTGATGGAGTCGGTGTACACGCAGGCGTAGCCGTAGGCGCAGCCGCCCGCCTGGTCCACGTTCTCGATGCACAGCTGCATCGACGGGATCGGCGTGTCCTGGCCGAAACGCCGCGCGTACAGCTGGTCGAGCGACGTACCGACATGCACGTCCGACCCTTCAGTCTGCTTGGGGTGCGACTGCGTGAGATACACCGCGCTCGAACGGAAATGGTCGCCGCCGATCTCGTTGGGCGACGTCGGCTCGGCCTCACGCACGTCGGTGTTGCTGACGATCGTGAGGTACTCGCGGTACTTCTCGAGCGAGGTCAACGCCGTGGGCGAGAGGTCGTAGGCCTTGCCCGCGGTCGCCGGCGACCAGAGGTTCATCTTGGCGCCCCACTCATTGCAGCCGGCCGCGCCGTGCACCATCTCGATGGCGACGAGGCGTGGCGCCTGATTGGGCGCGAAGAACCGCCGACCCGTGGGGATCATCGCGTCGAGATACGGCAGGGCAATGGTGGCGCTCATGCCCTGCAGGAACTGGCGGCGCGGCATTGCCTTTCCGGTCAGGAAGTGCATCGATCGTCTCCGGTGGAGTGAGTCGGCAGTTTAGTGGGAACCGCTGCCGGCCTTGGCCGGTGCGGTGGTGGTCGGAGCGGCAGGCGCCTGGGCAACGAACTTCCGCATGCGGAAGGCATCGCTCTTCACCACGCCATAGATGAAGTCATCCAGCTTGTAGTTGGACTTGGCGGCAACGCGCTCGATCTTGCGCACGGCCGGCTCGTCATACCACTCGATGCGACGGCCCAGGCCGTACGCCATCAGGTTGCGCGTGAAGTTGCGCATAACCGGCACCGGGCGCTTGAGCAGCGCGGCCTGCAGTTCGGCCGGGCTCGAGATCTTGGTGCCGTCGTAGTAGTCGCCGCGCGTATCGAGGGGCGTGCCGTTCTCGCGGATGCGCCAGCGGCCCATGACATCGAAGTTGTCGAGCGCGAGCCCGATCGGATCGATGAACTGGTGGCACGACTTGCACGTGGCGTTCGCGCGGTGGATTTCCATGCGCTCGCGCGTGGTGAGCAGGCGCCCTTCCTTTGCGGCGCCGGTCTTTTCGAGATCGGGGACGTTCGGCGGCGGCGCCGGCGGCGGCGAACCCATGAGCACTTCCATCACCCACTTGCCGCGCAGCACGGGACTCGTGCGATTGGCCACCGACGTCAACGTCAGCACACTACCGTGGCCGAAGATGCCGCTCCGGGGCGAGCCGGCCGGATAGTTCACCTTGCGGAACTCGCTGCCCACCACGCCCGGGATGTCGTAGTGCTTGGCCAGCGCCTCGTTCGCGAACGTATAGTTCGCCGTGAAAAGGTCGTACATCGACCGGTTTTCCTTCACGAGGTTGTAGAAGAACAGCTCCGTCTCACGGCGCATGTCGATCGCCAGCTGCTCGCGGAAGTCCGGATACTGATTCGCATCCGGGTGCACGAGCGCGATGTCGGGCAGCCGGAGCCACTGCGCGGCAAAGCGCGTGGCGAGCGCTTCGCTGCGCGGATCGGCCAGCATGCGCTTGGTCTGCTGCTGCAGCACAAGCGTGTCATTGAGGCGGCCGCTCTTGCCGAGCGCCACCAGCTGCTCGTCGGGCGGCGTGCCCCACAAGAAGAACGACAGCCGCGACGCAAGGTCGAGCCCGTTCACCGCCACGATGCCCTTCGGCGCCGCCGCGGCGGTCGGTACCTCCTCGATCCGGAAGATGAAGTGCGGGCTCGAGAGCATCGCCTCGAGGGCCGTACGCACCCCGACTTCGAAGCCCCCCTCCTTCGCGCCGTCATCATAGAAGGTCATGAGCGCCTTCAGATCATTCGCGGCCAGCGGGCGGCGATAGGCCTGCGTGCCCAGGCGACCAATGATCTTCTCGGCACACGGCCGAGCCTCGGCCGGCGAGAGCGGACGGCAGCTGAAGATCTTCTTGCGGCTCGGCGTCTCCGATACACCGGTCGGATTGAACGGACCGGTCACCGCGAAGTTCTGCATGTGCGCCTGCACCGTGATGCCAGCCTGCGCGCCGATCTGCGTATCCGCAATGGAGTGGCCGAGCGGCGTGATGTTGTCGTTCACCGGCCCTTCGAAGGTCCGCACGAACGTCGCCGAAATACGCTGCGGACCGGCCCGCACCGGCACCGGCTTGGTCTTGATCTCCATGCCGTTCGGATCGGCCTGCGACATGCCGCGATCGATGTCGAGCAGCGCCACACGCTCGCCATTGACCGAGACTTCGATCTTCTCGTCGAACGGCGCGGTGGACGCGAAGAGCTGGCCGGTGGGAATGGCGTGCAGTGTCACCGTGAATACGTACTCACCGTCGGCCGGGAAGTTGTGCGTCACCGACGTGCCACCACGGGTGCCCATCGGCGCGCCCTCGACCGGATCGAGTTGCGACGCGAGGCGCGCGATCTTGTAGGTGCTGGTGCTGGTGCTGGCCTTGGGATCGCCCACGGCGAGGCGGCTGATCTCGCTCGCGGCGTCGAGGTAGGAATCCAGCGTCGTCGCCGACGGCATCTGCACCGCGGCAATGTTGTCGAAGTTCGCGCTCTTGGTATCGAGCGGCAGCCAGGAGTCGGCGCGCACATCGATGTTGAGCACATCCTTGATGGCCCGCTCGTACTCGGCGCGATTCAGGCGCTGGAAGGTGCGCATCCCCGGATTCGGGTTGGCCGCATAGCGCGCATCCATCTGCTTCTCGAGCGTCTCGAGCAGCACCTGGAGCGTGTCGCCCCCCGGCTTGGCACGCCCCGGCGGTGGCATCATGCCCGAGCGCAGCTTGTTGATCATCTTCTCCGCCACTTCAGGCGACGCCTGCCCGATGGTGAGCAGATCGAAATTCTGCAGTGACAGGTTGCCCTGCTTGCGGCTGTCGCTGTGACAGCCCGCGCACGTCTTCTTCACCACGTCCGTCAGGGCCGGCGCGGCGATCGCGGTGCGCGCGGTCGGCGCGAGCAGCGGATGGCCAGCCGGACGTGTCGCGGCGCGCTTGGCCTCGGCGACCGGCGGATCGACGAACGAGAGATCGTAGCGAACCGGGGACGCCGTGAGTGGCGCGTCAGCGGGCGAACGCGATGCGGCCGTCGCATCGAGTCGCTGATGCGACGCGATGGCGAGCAGGGCCAGGCAGCCGGAACCGGCGGCAACCAGCGACTTCATCCCGAATCTCCGGGTGAAACGCGAGGGGAGAGTGGCGTGGTGCAGGCAGGAGCGCACCCCGTCATGCGGATAGGTGATTCGGTAGTCTACGCTGCCCCAACGAATTCCGCTGAAAGAAATGCGACCGTGCGGTGTGAATTGAATCGCATCTCCACAGCGCTCTTGCCCGCTTGGCCGTTGGACCCGCATAGTGGCCGTTCCATCCCTCCTCCCTCCCCTTCCCGCCTTCGGAGGCTTCGTGACCCGCGGTTCGTTCTCCCGCCTGGCCCATGCTGCCGGTGCCCTCGCGTTCAGCCTCTCGCTGGCGCCGGTGGCCCACGCGCAGTCGCACTTCAACCCCGTTGTCGATCTGCTGGCCGGCAAGAAGCCGGTCTTTGGCCTGTATGCGCCGGCCAATCCCCGGACCCGTCCGGGGCAGCCGGCGCCGGATCCGTCGACGCTCAAGTCCATGGCCCAGCTGGCCGCCGAAGCCGTCGCCTACAAGAAGACGGACTACATCTTCGAAGGCACGATGGAATACAACTTCGAGCAGTCGTTCCCGCCGTTCACGGAGTTCGCCAAGGCCATGGAATCGGCCGGGGCCATTCAGAAGGGCAAGAGCGCCTCGCACGGCCTGTTCGTGAAGACGATGGAAATCGCTCCCGATCCGGCGGCCGCCCAGGCCCGCATCGGCAAGCAGCTCAACGAGGGCGTGACCGGCGTGGTGTTCGTGGGTGTGGAGAGCGCCAAGGAAGTCGAGCAGGGACTCGCCATGATGCGCTTCAAGAGCAAGGGCGGCACGCGCGCCGATGATGTGGGGAACGCGCCGGCCCGCTGGGGGATGAGCGAGAAGGAGTACAAGGAGAAGGCGGATCTGTGGCCGCTCAATCCCAAGGGCGAACTGGTCAACTTCACGATCGTGGAGAGCAAGGAAGGTCTCGCGCACATCCGCGAGATCGCGGCGGTCAAGGGCATCGGCGTGCTCTTCCCCGGCGCCGGTACGCTGCGCGGCGTGTTCAGCACCACCGACGCGAACGGGCAGCGCAAGTTCGACGAAGCGGCGTGGGAGGCCGCGATTCAGTCGGTGCTCTCGGCCTGCAAGGAATTCAAGGTGGCCTGCGGGTACCCGGCCAACGCCACCGATATCGAGAAGCGCATGCAGCAGGGCTTCAGCGTGTTCGTGATCGGCTGGGGCGAGCCCGGATTCAAGACGATCGACATTGGCCGCGGGGTGGCTGGCCGCTAACGCGACACTCGAACTCGGTCCCCGACGGGTCTAGTCGGTCGTTTCGAACGCCTGAACGACAAAGGCCGCCGGCGCATTGCGCCGGCGGCCTTTGTCATCCTGCCCGAGGGATCACGGGTTGCGGTTGATGCAGCCGTTGAACTTCGGGTTGTTGCGCTCCGGGAACGGCACGATGAAGGTGACGTCGTTGGAGTAGGTGTTGCCCGGGCGATAGGCCACATTGCCAGTCGGGAACACCGTGTTGGCCGCACGACCGTACTGGCGGATCAGGCGGCGCATGTCGCCGAAGCGATGGCCGGTGAGCCACATCCACAGGCCGCGCTCACGGAAGAGCATGTTGACGGCGGCGTCCTGCGTGGTCGGCGAGGTCAACGCCGCGAGCCCGGCCACGCCGCCTGACGAGCGAAGCGTGTTGAGGATCGTGGTCATCTGATCACGCGCGGCCTGCGAGCCACTGGCACCGGCCGAGTTGAGCGCGGCTTCGGCTTCGATCAGGCGTGCCTCGATGCCATCGGCCAGCGTCACCGCTGAGCCCAGCGCGTTGTACTTCTCCTGGCGCGGCGCACGACGCGCCGCGTCGTCGAAGCCGGTGTGACCGTTCGCCGTCCAGAGCGCGCGGGGATCGGCCGGCGTCGTCATGTAATCGATGCCGTTCGTGCCCTCGCTGGTGCCGGCCGAGTAGCGCGAGCCCTGCTGATACGTGGAGGTGAAGATGCCGTTGTTCTGACGGCCGGTGGACGCCGAGTGAAACACCTGGTACTTGAAGCTCGTCGCCACGCCCGACACCGCCGCCGCCGCCTGGGCGTACTGGCCGATGTTGAGCAGCACGCGCGCCTTGCCCACGGCCGCGAGGCTCTTGGCCGTGGTGCCGGTGGCGAGCGTGTTGGCCGAGTCGAGCGACGCCGAAGCGATCGTCTGCATCTGCGCCGTCGTGAGCGGATCGCCGTACGCGAACGTGCCGTCGCTGTTCACCTTCGAGAACGGCACGCCCGAGCAGTAGGCCTCACTGAAGAAGTTCTCGGTGAAGCCGCGAATCGCATACATCTCGGCCAGCGAGTCCTTCACGGCCGTGGCCGTGCTGGTCTTCGCCTTGGTCCACGCCTCGATCGCCGTCGTCATGCCGGCGCGCGCGAGCTGGAGGTTGTTGTACATCGTATTGATCGCTCCGCCCAACACCTCGTTCTGGTTCCGCATGTCGGTGTTGTAGCGATCGGCGAACGTGTCGGTCGTCTGGATCTCATCGCCCATGTTGCCGGTCGAGACGACGAACCCGTCGCCACTGCCGGAGAAGGCCACGATGAAGTCCTGCATCGCACCGTTGCGGAGCGTCGTCGCGCCCAGGGAGCCGCCGATGGCGGACTCCGAGATCACGTCCGGCGTGTCAACGGTGAGGATGTCGGTGCTGCAGCCGGCAAAGGCAATGGCTGCGGCAACGGCGCCGACCGGTCGCACCACGTGGCGAGCGGCTGAAAACTTACGCATGTCTGGGCTCGCCTCAGAAGGTGAAGTTCATGCGCAGCGTGAAGATGCGCAGGGGGGGCGTCGAGAAGTACTCCTCATTGCCGCGCTGGTCGCTGTTCGACTGCGCCGCTTCCGGGTCGACACCCGAATACTTCGTATTCACACCCAGGTTGCGGCCGGTGAGGACGATGTTCCAGCGCGCCGCCTTGAACGACTGCGCCCACTTCTCCGGCATGTCGTACGCCACCGACAGTTCGCGCCAGCGGGTGAACGAGCCGTCTTCGAACATGCCCGTGTACACCGCCTGCGACGTGGCCAGCGCATACGCCTGCTGCTGGAGGCCGACCGACTTGTCGTACCGGCCACGGCACGACACGCCGTTCATGCACTGGTGGCGGAGCGTGTTGTTGAACTTGAGGAAGTCCCACTTCTTGTCGATCTGCGACGAGATGCGGAGCTTGTGGTTCAACAGGTCGATGGACGGCGTGAAGGCCAGTTCCTTCTTGGGGAAGGTGTTGCCGCGGAACTTCGTCGTGTCGCTGAAGGTCATCTCGCTGAGCACGATGATGCCATCGCCGTTGGCATCATTGTAGTTGATGTCCTTGTCCCACAGGCCGTACAGCGGATACCCGGGCGCGTTCTTCTGCGTGTTGCGGTTACCCGACGCGATCGGCGTGATGCCATCCCCGAGCTTCACCAGCTCGTTCTTGTTCGTCGAGGCGGTGAGGTTGAACTGGAACCCGAACTGGTCCTTGTCGACCACCTTCTGATTGTAGGTCAGCTCGACACCCTGGTTCCGGATGTTGCCGACGTTGACGAACTGAGTGGTGAGCCCCGAAAGCGACGGCGCGATCTGACGCGAGATGAGCGCGTCCTTCGTGCTCTTGTCGTAGCTCGTCACTTCGATGTTCGTGCGGTTGCTGAACATCGAGAGGTCGAAGCCAAACTCCGTTTCGGCCGAGTACTCCGGCTTGAGGCTGGAGTTACCCAGCGAGCCGAGTGAGGCGCCCGAGGCGTCGCCGGCGGCGAGCGTCAGCGGACCGGCCGAGTAGTAGCGCGTTGCATCCGTCGCGCCCGGGATCTGACCCGACGCGCCGTACGTGCCGCGCAGGCGGAGCGACGTGATGAAGTCACGCTTCGGGAAGAACGACTCGTCGGAGATGAGCCACGAGGCACCGAACTTCGGGTAGATCACGGCGCGCGTATTCACACCGAAGGCGCTGGCCGCGTCGCGACGGAGACCGCCGGTGAGGAAGAGCTTCTCGCGGATCGCGAACTGCTGCTCGAGATAGTAGCCGAGCGTGCGCTTCTCCGAGTACGTCTGCGTGGACGAGCGCGTCGCCGCAGCCGATACGGTCACGCCGCCCGGCGGCAGGCCCACACCCGTACCCGTCGTGTTGGCGTTCGCCTGGCGGATGTACTGCATACCCACCGACGTCTTCGAGTTGAGCCAGTCCAGCAGCTGGAAGGTGCCGGTGCCGCTGTAGTCGGCGGTCTGCTGATTGATCGACGCGACGGTGCTCGTGATGTTACCCGTGCGCACCGTACCCGTGTTCGGGCCTTCACCGACCTTCGAGATGAAGAGGTCGTTGCGCTCGGTGAAGTCCGAGCCCACGGCGGCGCGCGTCTGCAGCCACGAGATCGGGTTCCACTGCGCCGTGATGGCGTTGATGAAGCGATTGATGTTCTGCGTGGTCGTCTGCGCGAGCACGTCGCCCATCATGAACGAGCGATAGCCGTGCAGCGAGTCACCCTGCGCGTCGGTCAGGTTGCGGTTGTAGTTACCGCCCAGCGCGGCCACCATGAGGCCGTTGCCGTTGTCTTCGTTCTGCGGAATGCGCGTGTCGCTGTTCACGTAGCCCGACGACACCTGCACGAACAGGTTCTTGCGGAGCTCGGCGTTCACGTTGGCGCGGAGGCTGTTCCGGAGCAGCGCGTTCGGGCGCATGATGTCCGTCGGCAGCTCGGTCACGCCGCGGCGCGCCTTGAGGCGCGTCACTTCCGACGTCGGCATCTTGTAGATGCCCGTCTCCGCTTCCGTCTGGCCGGACACGAAGAACTGCACCTTGTCGTTACCGCCGGACGCCTGGAGGTTGTACTGACGCCGATCGCCAGTGCCGAGCGGCGTGTACGGCGCGTCGTTCAGCACATTGCCGTGCGAGAGCGAGTCGGCCGTGCACGTCTTGGCCGCAATCGCGGTGAGCAGGCAGATCGAGTTCGTATTCGGCGACGCCGTGGTCTTGCCCCACAGCGCCCAGAGGTCCGGGTACGTGGCGGTGTTTTCGATCTGGCCCTGCTCGGCCGAGAAGTTGTAGCGCGTCTTGCCCGACTTGCCCCTCTTGGTCGTGATGACAATCACGCCGTTGGCCGCTTCGGTGCCGTAGAGCGTCGCAGCCGACGGGCCCTTCACGATTTCGATGTTCTCGATTTCGGCCGGGTTGATGTCGTCGAGACGCGACGGACCCGAGCCACCGGTGCCGATGGCGTTGTTCGTGGTGGACGTCGCGCGGACGCCGTCGATGACCACGATCGGGTCGTTCGACAGCGAGAACGAGTTCTGACCGCGGATACGGACGCGCGAGCCGGTGCCCGTGGCGCCCGTCTGCACGACCTGGACACTCGAAGCGCGACCCGAGAGGAGGCCGCCCATGTTGGCGACCGGCAGTTCGGCCAGCTTGTCGCCCACCGCGACCTGCGTCGTGGCGTTCGCCAGCTCGACCTTGCGCTGCGCACCCGTCACCGTGGTGACGACGGCCGACAGCGAGAACGCCGCCTGCGTGAGCGCGATGTCGGCAACCGCCGGCGTGCCGGCGTTCACCGTGACCTGAAACTTGCGCGCCTCGTAGCCGATGCGCGAAATGTCGAGCGTCACCGGACCGGTGGTGGTCACCCGAAGCGTGTAGCGGCCATTCTCACCCGTGAGCGTGCCGTTCTGCGTGCCGTCCACCAGGACGCGCGCCTGTTGAATGGGCTGGCCGGTGGCGGCGTCGAAGACGCGACCGTTGATGCTGCCCCCCTGGGCCCGCGCCTGCGGCGCGAGCAGCGTGAGGGCCGCCGCAAGTGCGGCCGTGGTACGCACCAGGAGCGCACCCACACGCGCCATCCGCGGTCGAATGGAAAAGGATGGCGGCGCACAACCTGACTCGCCCCGCAGGAACGCTGTAGCTCCGGTTCGTTGCATCTCGTGACTCCGCTGTACAGGATCACCCTCCGGTCACCGGACGTGTGACCGGACCTGATACGCCACGCGCAAGCACCGGCCGCCCCCTTGGGACGGTCGAAGACGCCACGTGTCGTATCACGCTCGAAAGGGGTCCGAGGGACCCCGAATTACGCAGTGGGGGCGAGTGCGCGAAGATGAGCGGCGCGCGACTCGAAGGAGGGACGTGCTATGACGGCAGGACCAACGGGGAGGGAACCACAGGGGAACCACGGAGGGAACTGCGAAGTCGCCGGATGCATTCGGCGATCAGCATTGCTGCCAACAACAAACGGATCGCGCGCGCCGTCACTTCAGCGCGTCAGCTCCGGAATGCTTTCCGTCCGCCGATGCTTGGCGGGCCAACCTTACGAGGTAGGGCAGAGGCTGTCAAGAAAGTCAGCGGCTCCCGGACGTCGCTGCCCGGGTTTCCGGAAGTTGCCGTAGTAAACGCCGAACCACGGACCAGCGTTGAAAAAAAAAACGCTGCCCCGTGGTTTTTCACTTCTATTGTATGAACGGCGACGCCGACGCCCGCTCGGCGACCCGCCGACTCAGTGCGACGCCGGCAGATCGAGCATGATCGCCGACAGCGCCGTCGAGTCGCTGGCCAGTGGCGTGGTCCCCGCCGGCAACCCATTGAGCTTCAGGATGTAGGCGACGGTATTGAGATACTCCTCGCGGGCCAGCGTGCCCGGATTGCCATCCGGCATCGTCGTCCGGATCTGCTCGAACAGGGCAAAGACCGGGCGCCCCTTCCACTTGGTGCGAAAGTCGGGACCGGTGACATCCTTGGTCTCGTGGCACTCCGAGCAGGTCTTCGTGAACACGGCCAGACCGGCCGCCGCCTGCTCCTCGGTATACACGCCGACAGTATCACGCGGCGCCGAGCGAAGCTCGTAACGCCCGGTTTCCTGCGCGCGCATGCCGCTGCCGGCGGCGGCACTCACGCCGACCAGGGACGCCACAAGGGCGAGCGGAAAGATTCGATGACGGGACATGGCAGAAGAACGTGGAAGAGGCGCCGTTCGCTGACAAGCGGGTCGGCATATCCAGATTGCGGCGGATCAACAGGGCTGCCATCTTCGCGCGTTCCCTGATGGCTTGCCCCCGCTCCTACCCTCGCCCCTCCGAATGGATACGCCCGACGCCGCCGACCGGCCCGAACGCCCCGCGCCGGTGACGACCGGCACCGACGCCGACGGCGTGGCCCGTCGCGACTTTCTGCGCATGGCCGGCGGCGCCGGCGTGCTCCTGGCCGCCGGATGTGCGCCGCCGACGGCCTTCAAGACGGCCCCGGCCCGCGGCATCAGTCGAGGCCGAGGAACGGCGAACTCGTCCACCCATGTGGTGGTGATCGGCGCCGGCGCCTGGGGAGGGTGGACGGCCTATCATCTGCGCGCCCGCGGCGTGAAGGTGACGCTCATCGACGCCTATGGCCCGGGTAACTCCAAGGCCACCAGCGGCGACGAGACGCGCGGCATCCGCTCCTCCTACGGCGATCGCGCCGCCGGCGAACTCTGGACGCCCTGGGCCCGCACGGCCATCGCCCGCTGGCGCCTCTTCGAGGACGAGTGGGGCCCGTACTTCAAGACGAAGTTCTTCCATCAGACGGGCGACGTGATCATGCGCGCCACCGAGGAGCCCTTCATCAAGAAGACCCTCGAACTCTGGGCCGCGAACAAGGTCCCGCACGAGAAGCTCACGGGCGACGAGGCGCGAAAGCGCTGGCCGGTCATCAAGGCTGACGACATCACCGTCGCCATCACCGAACCGGATGCGGGGGTGGTGCGCTGCCGCGCCGCCACGCAGGCCGTGGCCGCCGTCGCCCAATCCGACGGGGCCAAGCTGGTCCTCGGCCGTGTGCGCCCTGGTCCGATCGTGAATGGATCGATGGACGGCGTGGTGCTCGATGACGGTACCGTGATCCGTGGCGATGCCTACGTCTTCGCGTGCGGCGCCTGGCTGCGAAAGCTTTTCCCGTACATGGAGAACCGCGTGCGCATCCCGATTGGCCACGCACTGTACTTCGGGGTGCCGGCCGGGGATTCGCGCTTCACCTATCCCAACCTGCCCAGCTTCAACTTCCCCGGCGTCACGGGTTGGCCCATGCTGCCGGCCGACTCGCGCGGGTTCCGCGTGCGCGGCGCCATCGCGGCCCCGCAACCGGCACCAACGCCGGGGGCAGCCCCTGCCCCGGCGGCCACCAATGCCGCCCCGGCGAACGGCGCACCGGCCAACTCGCCGGCGGCGAGTGCCACGCCGGCAGTGGACCCGCTGCAGAACGACCCGGACACGAGCTCACGCTGGACCAATCAGGATCGCGTCGATGGCGCGCGTCGATTCCTGCAGGCGCGCTTCCCCATCCTGGCCAACGCGCCGGTGCTCGAGACGCACGCCTGCCACTACGAGTCGAGCGTCAACCAGAACTTCATCGTCGACCTCGTGCCGGAGTGCACCAACGCTTGGATCGCCGGACTCGGCCAGGCCGAAGGCTTCAAGTTCGGCCCGGTCATCGGCGACTACATTGCGCAGCGCGTCATCGGCATTCCGGGTGACCCGGTGCTGGCGAAGGCCTTCAAGCTCCCCACCGAGCAGTACGAGACGCCGCGGTGACCTTCGGCAGCCTGCGCCTGCGGCGACCCGGCTTGCTCGTGGTCGCCGCGCTGTTCTTCGCGTACGAGCAGTGGTCGTTCTACCAATGGATGCAGCAGCACGGCACGGTGAGCGCTGGGTTGACGCATGCGTGGGCCACGCTGCGGGCCGACCCGATGGTCTTCATGGCGTGGAACGACATGGGGGTATTCACGGCCGTCGTGCTCACCTGGCTCTGGCGGGACGTGCGCCGTACCGGTCGCTCGTTCGCGTGGTGGCCGGCGACCTTGTTGCTCGGCTGCCCGCCGTTGCTCGTGTACCTGGGGACTGAGCAGGCAACGTGAATCGTTTAAACTGATCACGCAGAGAAAAGGGGAAAAGGAGAAATCCTCGGCGATCTCGTGCCGGAGATTTCTCCTTTTCTCTTCTTCACCTTTTCTCTGCGTGATCAGTTCAACGACATCAGCCAAATCGTCGGGTCTCTCCGTGGCGAAGCACCCGAAACCGCTCGGCCGGCACACCGCGCGCCGCCAATGCCGCGGCGAGCGCCCGTGGCGGTTCATCGAGCGATTCGTCGGTCAGCGCGAATGTGCCCCAGTGAATGGCGACCGCCTCGCGCGCGCCCACATCGAGCATCGCCTGCACCGCTTCATCGGGATTCACGTGTTGTGAGCGCATGAACCAGCGCGGCTCGTACGCGCCAATGGGTATCGCCGCCGCGTCGAAGCCACCGAAGCGGTCGCCGATCTGACGGAGTTCGTCGGAGTAGCCGAAGTCGCCGCCAAACCAGAAGCGGAAGCGCGGATGCACGATCGCCCAACTGCCCCACTGCGTCTGATTGCGATCGAACCCGTTACGGTTCGACCAGTGTTGTACGGGGAGGAAGTGCACGACGAGGCCGTCGCCGTGCGAGAGGCCATGCGACTCGTGCCATGCCACCTCGTCGATCTGGGGGAGCAGTCCGTTCACACGCGGCAGATTCCTGGCAAACCAGGGCCGCAAGCCGAGCGGCACCAGATAGTGCGGTGCCCCGCCCGGCTGACGCGCGAGCGCGCGCACACTCGGTCGATCCAGATGATCGTAGTGATTGTGCGTGAGCAACACGGCGTCGATGCGCGGCAGCTCCGCCAATGCCAGTCCGGGCGGCTGATGTCGCCGCGGCCCGGCAAAGGGCACCGGTGATGCAAACCGACTGAAGACGGGATCGAAGAGGAGATTGGCCCCGCCCAGCTGCAGGAGCCCGGTGGAGTGCCCGATCCAGGTCCACGCCGTGTCCGCACGGTTCTGCTGCAGGAAGTGGAGCTCGGGCGCAACGCCCACCAGCGGCGTCTTCGGCGGACGCGGCAATCGCGCGCGCGTGCGCTGCACCATCCACCGCAGCACGCTGGCGCCGGACGGGTTCACCTGCGACGGGTGCTTCGGTGCCATCGCCGTATCAGCCCTCTCGAGCCTTGCGGCGCGCACGCGCCTGATACGGGAGCAGGAACAGATAGAGCCCCGTGCCCCAGAGCCCGGTCACGATGAGCGCCGACGGGAGGAACACCCAGAGCTTGGCCGCATCGCTGAACCAGCTGCCGTCGTGAAACGACTCGATGAGATCGGAGCGCCGATACGCCGACTGCAGCACTTCTCCCGTTTCCAGATGCAGCTGCAGCTCCCAGCGGTTTGTGCCCTGCACCTTCACGATCCCCTTCCCGGGGCGCACATCGAACCGATCGATGTCGTCCCAGCCGCGAATGCCAGCCTCCGGCACCTGCTTCGCGATCTCGAGAATCTGCGGCAGCGACAGCGCGGGCGTGGCGTTGGCGATCTTCTGTTCCGGTGGTTGTACCCAGGTGAGCTGCTTCTTGAGCTGCAACAGCAGTCCCGAAATCAGGACCACCAGGAACGGCAACGCCGTGAGCACGGCGCCCCAGCGATGGAGTTTGCGATTCAGGAGGCGGGGATTCGGCATCTCGCATGATACACACGAGGGCGCCCGGTCGTGCCAGGCGCCCTCGTGGGCCGTCGTCATTTGCCCCGTTTGCCCCAGGTGGGCGGCGCGGGCTCCTTCGTCGCGCGCGGATCCTTGTAGCTGCTCAAGAGCTTGAGCGCCTCCTGCACCGCGCGTTCGAGCTGTGGATCGTGCCCGCCAATGACCTCTTTCGGGAAGTTCTCGACGCTGATATCCGGCGCCACGCCCTCGTTCTCCACAGCGAACTTGTCGTCGCGATTGAAGAAGCCAAAGCGCGGGGCGATCATCGACCCGCCATCCACGAACGGTGGTGTATCGGTCGTGGCCACCAGCCCACCCCACGTGCGCTGCCCCACCAGGGGCCCAAGCTTCCGCCGCTTGAACATGAAGGGCATGAGGTCACCGCCCGAGCCGGCCATCTCGTTGATGATCATGACCTTGGGCCCCCAGATCCCGTTGGCGGGGCTGGTGAACGGATAGCGCTCCCCGACCGGATTGTTGAAGTAGCCGTCGAAGTCGCGCCCCAGCAGGTCCACGATGTAGTCGGCCGCGGACCCACCGCCATTGAAGCGCTCGTCCACCACCACCCCAATGCGATCCTGTTGCGCGAAGTAGTAGCGGTTGAAGTAGGTGTAGCCCGGCTGGCCCGTGTTGGGGAGATAGACATAGGCAAGCTTCCCCTGCGACACCGAGTCGACATACCGGCGGTTCGCTTCCACCCACGCGCGGCTGCGAAGCCCCTGCTCGCTTGCCACCGGCACCACGGTGACCTGTCGCGCGCCGGTGAGCTCCGGTCGGCTGTTCACCGTGAGTACCGTCTGCTTGTTCGCGGTCCCGTCGAGCAGTCGATAGATGTTGTCGGGCGCGCGCAGTTCCACGCCGTTCACCGCGAGGATGTAGTCGCCGGCACCGACGTTCACGCCCGGCGTCGCGAGCGGCGCCCGGAGCTCCGGGTTCCAGCTCTCGGCGTCGTAGATCCGCGCGAGCCGATAGCGGCCGCTCTCGACCGTGAAGTCGGCGCCGAGCAACCCACCCGTGGCAGTCGGTACCTCGGGCATGTCGCCGCCGCGCACATACGAATGGCCGATCGCGATCTCCGCGCCCATCATGTCGATGAGGTAGTTGAGATCGGCGCGGTGATTCACATGCTCGAGCAGCGGCTCGTACATCTTCTTGACGGCCGGCCAGTCGCTGCCGTGCAGGTTCTTCACGTACAGGTTGTTGCGCTGATTGCGCCATCCTTCGTTGAAGATCTGCTTGAATTCCGCCTTGGGATCGACGTACGCGCGCAGCTGCGCATTCAGGCGGCCCGTGCCCGCCGTCGGCACCTGCGCGGTGGCCGCGTCCACCAGAAACAGGCCGCCGTTCTGGCCCGCGGTGCGATAGAGCAGCTTGCGGCCGTCACCACTGGTGGTGAACTGCGCGACGCCACTCATGAACACGCTCGCGCGGCGCGTCGACAGCTGATAGCGATGCAGCGTATTGCCGGTCGGGCCGTCGGCGGTACCGGTCGCCGGCATCGGCTCGAGGAAGAACACCGTACCCGCCACACCGGCACGCAACCCGGCGTAGCCGCGCTCCGCGATGCCGGGCACCGCGATCACGCGCTGCTGAATGTTGTCGAAGTCGATGCGCACCGCACGCACCGGCGCCGGCGCGACAGACCGTACGGAATCACGCGGCACCACGGGCGTCGCCGTCGAATCGCGCACGGCGCGCGCCGCCTCGTCGTCACTCTCCGGCAGCAGCGGCGAGGGCTCGCCCTTGGCCAGCACCATCAGGTACAGCGAACGCGTCTCCGGCTTGTCGTACGCTGACATGTCGAGCAGCGAGGAGTGCAGCCCCACATTCGTCGACGCCATGAACCACAGGTACTTGCCACTCGCGTCCCACGCCGGCATCTCGGCGTCGGCCAGACCGTCGGTGAGCTGCTGGACCTTCGCGGTCTCCGTGTCGTACACATACAGCGCACGCATCAGCGACTTGAGCCGCTTGGGATACGCGATGTAGCGGGAGTCGGGGCTCCACACCGGAATGATGGAGCGATCGGCCATGAAATACGGATCGGCGTCGGCGATCTTCGCCGACCCCGCGACCACGTCCACCAGCCACATCCGGAAGTGGGTGTCCTGGAAAGCGAGGTACTTGCCGTTCGGGCTCCACGCCGGAAAGTACGGACGGCTCGGCTCCGGCCACGCGATCGTGCGCGCGGCGCCCAGCCCATCCTGCGGCGCGATGACCAGCTGATACTCCCCGCTCTTGTCGCTGAAGTACGCGACCGACTTGCCGTCCGGGCTCCAGAGCGGCGCGATCTCCGCCGAGCCGCTGCTGTTCGTCAGGTTGCGCACGTCCCCCTTTTCGGCGGGGATCGTGAAGATCTCCCCGCGCGCCTCGACGGCCGCTCGCTTGCCGGTGCTCGACAGCGCCAGGCTCGTGATGCGGTTCCCCACGTCCTTCCACTGCGGGAGCATCCAGGGGAAGTCACCGGCCGCGGTGATGTTCACGATCTTCTCCGCCCCACTCTTCGCATCGAGCTCATGGACGTACCCCGCCTGCTCGAACACGACCGTGCCCCCCGAGGCATCCAGCGACTTCACATCGAAGTCAGTGAACTTCGTGACCTGCGCGAGCTTCTTCGCCTTGATGTCGTAGCTCCACACATTGGAGACGCCATCGCGATCGGACAGGAAATAGACGTTCTCGCCCACCCATACCGGGTCCATTTCCTTGGAACCGGCGAACGGCGTCGTGTCGAGCGCGAAGCTCTTGAGGTCGAGAATCCAGATGGGCTTGTTCTGCCCGCCGCGATAGTTGCGGCGTTCCTCGTCCCAGGAGCTGGGCATGCGATACGCCACGCGGCCGCCGTCCGGCGAGATCTTCCCCTGATTGGCGCGCGGCATCGGCATGGCCGTTTCCACGCCGCCTTCCACCGGCACGGTCCAGAATCGCGGCGCCGCGCTCGGCGCCCAGGTGGCGCGCGGCGAGGCGAATACGATGGCCTTGCCGTCGGGCGTCCACCCCTGCACGAGGTCGGCCGACGGATGCCAGGTCAGTCGCTTCGGCTGACCGCCTTCGACGGGCACGACGTATACGTCGGTGTTGCCGCTGTACTCGGCGCTGAACGCCACCAGCTTGCCGTCGGGCGAGAGCTTGGGGTTCTGCGTTTGGCCCTGAAAGGAGGTGAGTCGACGGGCCGCGCCACCGGCGCGGTCGACTACCCAGATGTTGTTGGCGTAGGCAAAGGCGATGTGTCGGCTGCTGACACTGGGCGTACGCAGGAGGCGGGTGCCGCTTTGCGCGGACATCACGGCGGGCGCGGTGAGGAGGGTGCCAAGGACACCCAGCACGGCGCGCGATGAGACGGAGAATCGGGACATGGGCATCGCCGAAAAGGAGAGAGGACGGTCGCGTGCAGGTGCGCCGCCCGATGTCGCGCCGCTACGTTAGCGAGCGGCCGTCAGAACGTCCACGGCAGGCCATCACGCGCCCCGCGCACTGGTGCGTCCACGAGCGTCTTCGCCCAGCGCTCCGACGACCCGTCGCCCCGCGGGCGGAACCCGTCGACCCGAACCTGCACGACGTACGCGTCGCCGGGTACCAGATCGGTGAGGCGAACGTCGTGCACGGAAATGGCCCAATCGCGGCCGTCGCGCGACTGGATCCAGCGCGAGGCGGGCAACGCCGTCGTGGCGATGAGCCGGTCGCCACGTGTTTGGCGAAGCGACACCTGCAACCACAGCGAGTCCGCCGGCAATGGCCGCAGCCGGTCCGCCACACGAACCACCAGGAGCGGCACCGAATCGGCCACCATGGGCGGTGCCGATGGCCATTGTGGAGCGGTGAAGCGATCAGCGCGCAGCATGGGGGGCGTCGCGATACGTATCCAGGAACGCGGTGTCTCCGGCTCGAGGAGGTCATCGAATGCGCCGAAGTGTCGGCGCACCGACATCGCCAGTTCGTCCGGTGTGTCCTGGAAGTTGGTCATGACGACACCCAGCGAATTGGTGGCCGAGAGCGCGCCATGCGTACCGCCGAGCGGTCGGAGCCGATTGGTGACCGACACGAAGCCCAGCCCCACGCGATAGCGATCGTCGAGGGAAACGAGAATGGGCGCCGGATTCCGGGTGGCGTCGAGATGCCCGTGCACGATGCGCACGACGGCGGCTGGGTACGGGTCGGCTTTGGTGTAGCGCACCCAGCTGTCGGCATCGGCCCCATCGCGACCGAACACGCCGTCGCGACGCATCCGAGCCACGGCGCTGTCGGCGCGAAGCGGATCGCCCGTGAGGGGCACGTACGCATACCGCGGCGCCCCGGGCGGGCCACCCACCGTGATGCGCGCCGTTCCGCGATCGGAATAGACCGCAAAGGTGGTGTCGGTGAGTCGCTGGGTGACGATGTCCACCCCTTCGATTCCGGCGATGATGCTGGCCACGCGGGTCACCGAGTCCGGGTCGCAGAACACACCGAAGCCAGTGGTGACGCCATCCACGCTGAACGCGACCTCATTGCGCATGTGGAGGGACTTGCCGGTCACGAATCCGCGCGCCTTGAGCCCTTCGATGAGGGGAAGGAACGTGGCGTCGCGCGCACGATTGTGCCCATGATCGGAGAGGAGCACCACTTCGAGCTCGCGTCCCGTGCGCTGTCGATACGCCTCGAGCAACGTGGTCAGCGACTGGTCCAGATACGCCAGATACTCCGCGATATCACCGCGCGTGTGCTGCAGCGCGTCCGGACCGACGTTGTAGACGTAGACCGTGCCTCGACCGCGCGTGCGCAGCACGGTCTTCATGTCGGTGTCCACCTCGCGCCGGGTGATCGGTCCCGAGATGAGATAGGCGCCCAGATGGTGGAACTTCGCATCGAACGCCGCGTCCATGCGCCGTTCGTACTCGATGGGACGAATCGCGTCGAGCGGCTCGCCCAGGACCGCGTCCTGGCGCAGACTGTAGAACACGCGCTGGTAGCCGGCCGGAGGCTGGACGCCGAAGATGGCGTGCCAGGCAATGTCGCTGATCGAGGGAAAGGTCGAGATCAGTCGGCCGGGCGCCCGAAACGCGCGGAATAAGCCGCGCTCGCGAGCCGTCTGGATATCGCGGTAATCCACACCGTCGAGCGCCAGCACGACGCGTCGCGGCAGGGTTTCGTCGGTCGCGGCGACGGCCGGCGGTGGTGTGGCAGAGCGACACGCCGCGAGCCCGCCCACCAGCAGCAGGCGATTCAGGGTATGGAAAAGCTTGCTCGTCCGGAGTGGCGCAGGCATCTATTCATCAATTACCCTCGTCGCGCACCCAGACAAGGTTCTGCCATGCATCCCCGTCCCGTCATGGCTCGCGCAGTTCGATGGGGGGCACCGCTCCTCGGCGCCCTCATCGCCTCCGTCCTTCCGGCACAGCCGTCCGGCAAGGGCGTCATTCGCGGCGTCGTGCGAACCGACGGCGAGGCCACGCTCGAAGGCGCGCAGCTGCGACTGCGTTTCGGCTCGGTGCCGGTGGCCCGCACCGAGTCGGACGAAACGGGCAGCTACACCTTCACGAAAGTGGCCGGTGGCCCCGCGTGGATCGAAGCCCGGCGCATTGGCTTCAAGCCGGAATCGCTCGCGGTGACCGTGAAGGAATCGGAACCCCTGGTGCTCGACATCCGCCTGACGCGCGCGGCGACGGAACTCTCCGCCGTGCGCGTGACGGGGCGACGCGAGATCAACGGCCCCATGGCCGGGTTCTACAAGCGGCAGCAGACGGGGAGTGGCCGCTTCTTCAACTACAACGAGATCGCCCGCCGCAATCCGATCAACATGACGGACCTCATGCGGGGCGTACCGGGCATTCGCATCGAGGGACGCGGGCAGCAGAGCTTCGTCCGCATTCGTGGCAACCGTTGCGCGCCGCTGGTGGTGCTCGACGGGCAGGCGCTGATGGCGGGCGAGGTCGATCTCGACGCCTGGGACCCCAAGTCGTTCGAGGGGATCGAGGTGTACAGTGGGCCCGCCGCGGTTCCGGTCGAGTTCCAGCGCAATCAGCGCATGAGCAGTTCCTGCGGGACCATCGTGCTCTGGTCACGCATGCCCGAGCCGCGAGAGCCCAAGCGCAAGAAGGGCGACCTTTCGCCGGCCGCGCGCATTGCCGCCATGCTCGAGGAGGGCAAGACGTTCCTGCCGAGCGACGTCGATCGGCAGGCGTTTCCCGACTCGCTCAATCTGATCAAGCCGCTGTACCCCGACTCGCTGTTCGAGGAAGCGGTGGGCGGGCGCGTCGTTGCCGAAATCGTGATCAGCAGTACCGGTGAGCCCATCATGGAGACGTTCAGTGCCGTCACCACGACCCATCGCAGCTTCGTGGAGCCGGTGCGACGGGCGCTCCGGGAGCAACGCTTCGCGCCGGCGGTGCGCCGGGGTAGCCTTGTCCAGCAGGTCCTGCAACTTCCCTTCGAGTTCGTACCCGACTCCACTGCCCGCCGCCGCCGTTGACTGTGCGCCTCTTGCGACTCCCGCCACGCCTCGCCGCCCTGACGGCGGTCATCACGGTCGCCTTCACGGCTGCCTTCACGGCTGCCCGACCACTTTCCGGTCAGGCGCTTCAAGCCATCGGCACCACATCGGTGGGGACGCCGGTGATGCTCGAGCCGAAGTCGGTGAGCCGCGCGAACGGTATCGTGACCGCCACTGTCCGCGTGCGGCTCGTGCCGCCGCTCAAGGCCGCGGAGGGCGAGCTCAAGAGCTCCCGAACGATCGCCATGTACGATTGCGCCAAGCGTACGGTGGCGACCAAGGAGTCGTGGTACTATCTCGACGAGGCCGGCACCCGGCAGGGGATGCACAAGGTGGTGAAGCTCCCGGGCTTTGGACCCGTCTTCAAGGGCAGCCTGGCGGACGTGGCGATGACGTATCTGTGCGCGCCGCCACCGGCGGCACCGGCCAGGAAGTAGGCGGCGCAGACGCCGTCAGGACTCTCCGCACGGCGGAGCTGTTCATCGCGCAGTAAGCTTGGGGACGTTCCCGCTCCATCTCCTCAAGCCCCTCTGGCCCATGCCAGCCTTTTTGCCCCGGTGGTCGCTGCTCTGCGCGGCCACCGTCCTCGCCCTGCCGACCGCTGACGCGGGCGCGCAAGCTCCCGCCGACTTCAGCGCGCTGCACTGGCGCGCCATCGGCCCCGTGCGCGCCGGCCGTGCCCGCGCGCTGTCCGGCGTTCCGACGCAGCCGAGCGTGTTCTATGCCGGCTTCGACAACGGCGGTGTGTGGAAGACGACGGACTATGGATCGAACTGGTTCCCGCTGTTCGACAGCCAGCCGACGGGCTCGATCGGTGCCATCGCGGTCGCGCCGTCGAATCCGAACGTCGTCTACGTGGGAAGCGGCGCCGGCATCATTCGCCCCGACCTCGCCGTTGGCGACGGCATGTACAAGAGCACGGATGCCGGCAAGACGTGGACGCATCTCGGACTCCGCGAAACGCAGATGATCGCGAACGTGGACGTGGACCCGAAGAATCCGGATCGCGTCTTCGTGGCCGCGCTGGGGCATCCGTACGGCCCCAACAGCGAACGCGGGGTCTTCCGTTCACTCGATGGTGGCAAGACGTTCGAGCGGGTGCTGTACAAGGACGAATACACCAGCGCGAACGACGTGCGCATCGATCCGCAGAATCCGAACGTCGTGTATGCATCACTCTGGCAGCAGCAGCAGAGCTTCATCGAAGGCCAGGGCTTCGGCAGCGGCGGCAACGGCATTTTCAAGAGCACCGATGGCGGCACCACGTGGAAGCAGCTCACGGTGGGGCTCCCCAGCGTGTTGCAGGCCAACATCGCGCTCGCGCCCGGCAAGTCGAACGTGCTGTACGCCATGGTCGCCTCGGCGCCGCCGGTGAACGCACCGGCCGGCGCGTCGGGCCCGGTGCAGTTCTATCGCAGCGACGATGCAGGTGAACACTGGTATCTCGCGGTGAACGGCCCGAGCGCACCGGCCGGGGCGCCGCCCAGGATCGTGGACAATCGCCCGGTCGGGCGCATCGGCGGCGGTGACCTGCCCACCATCACCGTTGATCCGTCGAACGAGAACGTGGTGTACAGCGCCAGCACCGTCATGTGGCGCACGGAAGACGCCGGCCAGACGTGGAGCGCCGTGCGCGGCGCACCGGGCGGCGACGACTACCAGAAGATCTGGGTGAATCCGAACAATCCCGATCTCATTCTCGTCGTCGCCGACCAGGGCGCCGTCGTATCCGGCAACCGCGGCCAGAGCTGGAGCAACTGGTACACGCAGCCCACCGCGGCCATGTATCACGTCACCACCGACAAGGACTTCCCCTATCGCGTCTGTGGCGGCCAGCAGGACTCGGGCTCGGCGTGCGTCGCCAGTCGTTCCGACGACGGTCGCATCACGTTCCACGATTGGCACCCGGTCAACATCCAGGAGTACGGCTACGCCGCGCCTGATCCGCGCAACCCGAACATCGTATTCGGCAGCGCGCGCACGAACGTCTCCAAGTACGATCGCAGCACCGGGCAGACGGTTAACGTGGGCCCTGATCTCTCGCAGCGTGGCCCCAAGGGTGAGAACTATGGGCGCAATGTGCGCACCATGCCCCTGCACTTCTCGCCGGCGAATGACGGCGTGATGTTCTACGCCAGCAACGTGGTGTGGAAGTCGCTCGATCGCGGCCAGAGCTGGACGCGCATCAGCCCCGATCTGGCGCGTCAGGAGTGGGCCGTGCCGGCCAACGCCGGCAAGTATGCGAGCGGTGTGAAGCCCGCGCCGGCCGGCGCCATCACGGCGCTCGGTCCGAGCGCGCTCGATGTGAACGTGCTCTGGGCCGGCACCGATGACGGCAACGTGCAGGTCACGATGAACGGCGGCCTGTCGTGGAAGAATGTCACGCCCGCGGCGATCAAGCCGTGGACGCGCATCTTCAACATGGACGCCGGCCACTTCGACACGAAGACGGCCTACATCGCGGCCAACACGCTGCGCCTCGACGACCTGCAGGCGTACTTCTACCGCACGCACGACGGCGGCACCACGTGGACGGAGATCTCCACCGGCCTGCCGAACAACGCGGCGGCGAACTCCATCCGCGAAGACCCCAAGGTGAAGGGGCTCCTCTACGGTGCCACCGACACGCAGGTGTGGGTCTCCTTCGACGATGGTGACCACTGGGAGTCGCTGCGCATCGATATGCCGGCCATTTCCGTGCGCGACCTCGAGGTGAAGGACGACGCGAGCTGCCTCTGCAGCGATCTCGTGGCGGGCACGCACGGGCGCGGCTACTACATCCTCGACAACATCACGGCGCTTCGCCAGATGGCGAAGGCACGTCAGCAGGTGGCTGCCGGCAAGCCGTATCTGTTCACGCCGGCCACCGCGGTGCGCGTGCGCTTTGCCGTGAACGACCCCACGCCGTGGCCCCCCGAAGTGCCGGCCGGCGAGAGCGCGCCGAACGGGGCGTTCATCGACTACGCGTTGCCGAGTGGCTACGCGGGCCCGGTGACGCTCGAGATTCTCGATGCGACGGGGAAGCTGGTGCGCTCCTATCGCAGCACCGACAAGCCGTTCAGCCCGCACCCGTACTACGAGCGCGAGCAGTACAACGAGATCTGCAAGAAGACGCCGAGCGCGCCCTACTGCGGTCTCCCGCTCTACTGGCCGGGCCCGACGCAGTGGCTCTCGAACGAACCAGGGGTGCATCGCTTCGCGTGGGATCTGCACTTCGACCCGGTCACGCCGGAAGACGCCATCCCGCAGGGTGACGATGACGCCACCGGCGCCGTGCCGGGACGCACGCTGCCCGTGGTGAACGCGCCATGGGCACCGGCCGGTCGCTACACCGCCAGGCTCACCGCCGGTTCGGTGGTGCTGTCGGCGCCGTTCACGCTCAAGCTCGACCCGCGCGTGAAGACGGCCCCCGCGGCGCTCGCGCAGCAGGCCGCGCTCAGCGTCGAGATGTATCGCGGCGCCGTCGCGACGCATGCGGCGTTCGTGCAGGCGCGCGCGCTGGCGAAGCAGCTGGACGGGATGAGTGGCGCGGATGTCGACGCGCTCAAGGCCAAGCTCGAAGAGATCGCGCCCGCGTCACAGACGCAGCGCGTCCGTCGCCGGCGTGGCCCGGGCGGTGGCGCGGCCGCGGGTCCGTCGCTCGAGACGGTCTCGAACGCCATGCTGGCCGCGGCGATGGCGATGCACAATTCCGACACCGCGCCCAC
>JBDHVK010000045.1:0-25886 GCA_039809645.1 Gemmatimonas sp. | reverse complement strand
TGTCGGGCATGGCCGCCGAGGTCACGCGTGAGTTCTACCGCTGCGAGAAGTGCGGACATGAACAGCGCACCATCGACCAGCGCGACGCCGCCGAGAAGGCGGCGACGGAGTCGATCCGGGCGGAGCACCACCTCCTTGCTCCCCGGGCGATCCGGCAGCTGCGCGAGTCGCTCGGCCTGACGGTGGCCCAGTTCGCGGAGCTCATCTACGGCACCCCCAAGGGGATCGTCGACGGCTGGGAGAAGGGGAAGTACCTCCAGAACCGCGAGGCGGACGCCCTGATCCGCTCGCTGACCGACCGCGAGACCCTCGAGCGCCGCGCGGCCAAGGCGGGGGTGACGCTGCCCGTGACCGCCGAGGCGGCGGGGGCTCCGGCGGTTGCAGCCGCCGAGCCGACCGAGCCGGCGGCCTCGTAAGGACCTCACCGGTCGTCGTCGCGGCGGGGATCGTCAACTGCAGGTCACCGGGCATCCCGGACAACCCCGGGCATCCTGGATTCCAGTGTGGGCAGTGAGACTGTCGCGTGCTCGGCACCCCGGGATGCCCGGGTTCTCTGGGATGCCCGGTGACCTGCTCTTAACGATCCTGCGCACGGCACTACAGTTGGCGGGCACGCCAACGTGCTGAAACACGAGCCCAGCGCCGCCGTTGGGAGAGGCGTTAGCTTCGCGATGACTCTTACCGCCCGCCTCGTTTGAACGACTCGCTCATTGCTGCCCGTGGGTTGACGCGCCGATATGGCGCCGTGACGGCGCTCGACGCGCTCACGGTGGATGTGGCACCGGGGATCACGGGGCTCGTGGGGGCGAATGGGGCGGGGAAGAGCACGTTCGTGAAGATCCTGCTCGGGCTGGTGGAGCCGAGTGAAGGGACGGCGGCGGTGATGGGGCACGATGTGCAGACGGAGCGCGAAACGATTCGCTCGCTCGTGGGCTACATGCCCGAGCATGACTGTCTGCCGCCGGAGATGAGTGCGACGGAGTTCGTCACCTTCATGGCGCGGTTGGCCGGCATTCCGTCGAGTGCGGCGCGCGAACGGGCGGCCGAAGTGCTGCGGCATGTGGGGTTGTTCGAAGAGCGCTATCGCCCCATGGGCGGCTACTCCACTGGCATGGCGCAGCGGGTGAAGCTCGCGCAGGCGCTGGTGCATGATCCGCGCGTGCTCATTCTCGACGAGCCCACGAACGGGCTGGATCCCGCGGGGCGCGATGACATGCTCGCACTGGTGCAGCGCACCGGGCGTGAGTTCGGGATTTCGGTGTTGGTGTCCTCGCACCTGCTCGGTGAGCTCGAACGCATCTGCGAGGCGATCGTGATGATCGATGGCGGGCGACTCGTGCGCGCCGAGCAGCTGGGGACGCTCACCGGCGAGACCGGGACTCTCGTGATCGAGATCGACGGCGACAGCGCCGCCTTTGCGGCGGCGTTGGCCGCGCATGGCCTTCTGGTGCGCCCGGAGCGGCAGCGGGTGCTGATGGAGTTGCCCGAGGCGGCCGACGCGGTGGCGGCGGCGTACGATCTCGTGCGCGATGTGGCGGTGGCGCAGGAGGTCGGGCTCCTGCGACTGGAGCGGCGTCGCGGGCATCTCGAGGCGCTCTTCGCATGAGCGCGTCGCCCATGAGCCAGAGTCCGACGCGCGCCGCGGCGTCCGGCGACTCGGTCATCCATGATCTCGGGTACCAGCACTACACCGGGCCGCGGGAAGGCGAGGCCGGCGCGCGGCGGGCGCTCTTCTGGCAGGGCGTCCGCGCGATGTTCGGCATTGGACGCCCGCTCAAGGCGAAGGCGATTCCTGTGTTCGTCGCGATCGTGACGATGCTGCCGGGACTGGGATCGCTCGTGGCCTCGGGCGCGTCGCAGGGGCAGCTCCCCGTCCTGTACGGCACGATCATCGAACCGCAGCTCGTGCTCTTTCTGCTCTTTCAGGCCGCGCAGGGGCCGGAGTTGCTCAGTCGCGATCAGGCCCATCGTGTGCTGCCGCTCTTTCTCACGCGCCAGGTCACGCGCACGCAGTACGCGCTCACGCGCTGGCTGTCGCTCTGGTGCGCGACGCTCGTGATCGTGCTGCTCCCGCTGCTGCTGATGTGGATCGGAGAAATCGGCATCGCGAAGGACCCGGGCACGGCGTTCACGAAGATCGCGCCCAAGATCGGGCCGGTGTTGGCGCTCGCAACGCTCTGCTCGTGGGTCTACGCGGGGCTCGGCGGATTCTTTGCGAGCCTCTCGCCACGGCGGGCGTACGCGACGGCGGCGGTGATCGGGGTGTTTCTCGTGAGCGCGGCGATCGGTGCCGGGCTGCGCGAGTTCGCGGGGATGAACTACTACGTCTCGGCCTACATCGATCCCATGGACGGGCTTCGGCTCGTCGCGCGGCTGCTCTTTGCGGAGCCGTCGCGCGGGATGGAGCTCAATGTCCCGCCGCCGCTCTGGCACTTCGTACTGGTGCAGCTCGGACTTGGCGCCGCCGGGATCGGCGGCATTGTGTGGCGCGCGCGCCGGATGGACGTATGACCGCGCCATCGACCACGCCGCTCGTCTTCGATCGCGTCTCGCACTGGTATGGCGATGTCGTGGCCGTGAACGACATCTCGGCCACCGTCACCGCGGGCATTACCGGACTGCTCGGGCCGAATGGCGCCGGCAAGAGCACGCTGCTGCAGCTCGCTGCCGGTCTCGTGCGCGCGTCGAGCGGCGAGGTGCGACTCTTTGGTGCGTCACCGGTGGAGCGCCCGGAGATTTTCCGGCAGGTCGCCCTGGTTCCCGAGCGTGAAGCGATGCCGGGGATGCTCACGGCGCGTGCGTTCGTGGAGGCGCGCGCGACGCTGCTCGGGCTGCGCGACGTGCGCGGCGCCGCGGCGCGGGCGCTCGAGACGGTGGACATGACCGCCGCCGCCGATCGGCGCATTGGCGGCTTCTCAAAGGGGATGCGGCAGCGCACGAAGCTCGCGGCCGCGCTGGTGCACGACCCCACGGTGCTGCTGCTCGACGAGCCGTTCAACGGGCTCGATCCGCGCCAGCGGCTGCACATGATGCAACTGCTCGAAGCGCGTGCCGCGGCCGGTGTGGCGGTGCTGCTGTCGAGTCACATCCTCGAAGAGATCGAGGGGGTCGCGTCGAAGATTCTGGTGGTGCTCTCGGGGCGACTCGCCGCGAGTGGGGATCATCGCACGCTGCGGCGCCTCATGACCGATCGCCCGCACACGGTGCGGGTGCGCGCGAGTGATGTGCGCGCGCTGGCGCCGCAGCTGGTGCGCGACACGAGTGTGATCGGTGTCGATATCGATCAGGGCGCGCTGCTGGTGCGCACGACCGATTTCACGGCGTTCTCCCGTTCCATTGCGCGCGCGGCGCAGGTGGCGGGGGTGACGCTCACCGACGTGCAGCCGACCGATGAGTCGCTCGAGCACGTCTTTGCCTATCTGGTGAATCGATGAGCGCGCCGTCCACGGTGCAGGCCGGTCGCATCAGTTATCCCGCCACGGCGCGCGTGCTCGTACGTCTCGCCTGGGCTCGCACCGCGAGCCCGCAGCTGGTGGCGGCGATGGTCGGGTTGATGCTCCTCCCGATGCTCTTCGGCTTGATCTTCGCCAGCCGCGCCACGCTGAGCGGCGACCCGGTGGAGTTCCTGATTCGCCGCTACGATGCCGTGGTGGGTGGCCTGGTGACGCCGTTGCTGGCGCTGCTGCTCGGCACGAGTGCGTTCAGTGCCGAGACCGAGGATGGCACGCTGCTCTATCTGGTGACGACGACGACGCCGCGCTGGTGGATCGTGGCGGTCCGCACCGGCTTCGCGGCGTTGCTCACCGGCGCGGCGTCGGCGCTGTCGGTCTGGGGGACGGGCGTCATCACGGCCGGATTCAGCGATCCGGAGGGTGTCACCACGGCGTTCACGGCGGCGGTGTTCTTTGGCGGCATCACGTACGCCGCGCTCTTTACGGCGCTCGCGCTGTTCACGCGCCGTGCGCTCGTGAGCGGGCTCGTGTACGTGCTCTTCTGGGAAGGCGCGCTGAGCTCGACGTTCCCGGCACTCCGTTACCTGAGTGTGCGGCAGTGGATGGTGGCGGTGGCGGCGCACTTCACTGACGCGAGCGATGCGGCGCTCGACAATGGGCCGAGCCTGACCTTCGCGCTCGTGGGCGCCGTGGTGCTGATGGCGTTCACGATTTATGCGGGCGGGCGGCGGTTGCATCAGCCGCGGATTGGGCGGATTGGGACGTGAGGGAGTGAACGGCGCATGCGAGAGGCGCATGCGAACGGCGCATGCGAACGGCGCATGCGAACGGCGCATACGAACGGCGCATACGAACGGCGCATACGTGGGGCGCTATGGGCGGTGCATGGCGGCGCGGAGTTCCAGGTCGGGGAGAACTCGGCGCAGGATTGCGTCGACCTGGGTGAGACGGGAGAGGGGGCGACGGTCGGCGAGGAGGGTGTAACGCTGCTCGACGTCAAAGTCGATCATCGACGCGATGGTCCACGCGAGTTGCGCGGGGCTCTCGGGGAGCGGCGGCGGCGGACTGGGGTTGTCGCCCAACGTCTGCACGGCTTTCACGACGCGCTTGAAGTTCTGGGTGACATCATCGGCGGCGACGGCTTGCGCGACGGGGCTGTCGCCGGGTTCGTCTTCCACGACGTCGAATTCGGCGACGTGATAGAGCGCGGGATGCTCCACGAACTGCGACAGCGCGACGCGTTCGCGGCCGCGGACCATGATGTTCGCGCGGCCGTCGGGGAGCATCTCGACTTCGGTCACTTCGGCCACGCAGGCCATGCGACCGGGTGGGAGCTCCCGCTCGCCCACACCGGGCATGGCCGTCAGAATGACGAAGCGGGAGTCACCGGCGCGCACATCGGCGAGTAACTGCCGATAGCGTGGCTCGAACAGGTGCAGCGGGAGCGCCGTGCCCGGGAAGAGCACGACGCCCAGCGGGAAGACGGGAAGCGTGAGCGCCATCAGCGAAAGATGGCGACGCGCTCCACGGTGTGGCGATGCGACGCGAAGCCTTCGTCGGCGCCGTGGCCGAGCGCCACCAGCGACGTCACGGTCGCATGCTCGGGGATCCCCAGCAGCTGCTTCACGGTGCCGGCGTTGAAACCGAGCATCGGCGAGGTGGCGAAGCCTTCGGAACGGGCGATGAGGAGCAGGTAGCCCAGGGCGATGTTCGCCTGCGCGTTTGCCCACACACCGCGCGCCTCGGGGGTCATGCCACCGAAGGTGTTGCGGAGCATCGTGAGGGTGCCCTCGCGCTTCATTGGGTCCAGACCGGGGTGCACGACTTCGTCGAGGTGCGCCATGGTGTCTTCCATGTCGGCGTACATCGCGATGACCACGGGCGCTTCGGCGACCTGCTTCTGGCCGAACGAGGCGTCGCGGAGCTGGTCCTTCACCTGCTGATCGCGGACGACGATGAATCGCCACGGCTGGAGATTGAACGCCGACGGGGCGCGGCCGGTGAGCTCGAGGAGATCACGGATCTCCTCGTCGGTGACCGGCTGGTCGGTGTAGCTGCGCACGGAGCGTCGGGCGATCGCGGCTTCAGCGGCGCTGAGGCGGCCGGTGCCCACGGCGAATTCGCCCGTCAGGAGGGCGGCGGAAAGCGGTTCTGAACGGAGCATCTCAGTGATAGCCTGTTAGTGTAACGGTGTTCGTGCAAACAAACATTGAAATCAAAGAAAGGGTTCCCGTCGGAACCCTGTGATGTCCAACGCGGGCTCAGCTCGCCGATTCGGCGACGCGCCCGCAGCTCTTGGTGCGGATGGTGTCCAGGAGTTCAGACAGCTGCTCGAGTTCTTCATCGGACACGCCGGCGAAGATCAATGCCTCGGCGGCGGCGACCACCGGAGCCACCACCTGCAACAGCTCCCGCCCCTTCTCGGTCATGACGGCGTGCACCACTCGGCGGTCTTTTCCATCGCGCTCACGCGCCACCAACCCGGCAGCATAGAGCCTGTCCACCATTCTGGTGACGTCAGGCCCTGGTGCGGCCATTTGCCGACCCAGCTCACTGCAGCCGCCACCAGTGCCTTCGACGCGCGCAATGGCCGACAGCAGCTCGAACTGCGCCGGCGTAATGCCGTGCGATTCAAGCGCCCGTCCGAGCGTGCGTTCGATGTGGGCAGCCGCCCCCCGCAGGAGATGGATGGCGGAGGACGCGGAAGCGGTGGTCGTCATACTGAACGCAATATTACCGTTGCAACAGAGATTCGCAAGGCGCCTTCTTTCGCGACTTTGGCGGCGGGATTGGCCCACGTCGCTACCCTATCCGCGAGGCACTCCATACATTGCCGATCCGTCTTCGGACGGAGCGCGGCGCCGTCGCCAAGTGGTAAGGCAGGAGACTGCAAATCTCCCACCGTCGGTTCGATTCCGACCGGCGCCTCTCAGTAGCAAGCAAAAGGGGGTGGTCCTCGCGGACCACCCCCTTTTGCCGTTCCAGAGTTTCGCCGGATTT
Organism: Gemmatimonas sp.; assembly: GCA_039809645.1. Lineage (GTDB taxonomy): Bacteria > Gemmatimonadota > Gemmatimonadetes > Gemmatimonadales > Gemmatimonadaceae > Gemmatimonas. The sequence continues at coordinate 19,434 of JBDHVK010000045.1, read as the reverse complement.
CAAGAGCTCTGACCCGTTGATCGGGGATTTCAAGAGCTCTGACCCGTTGATCGGGCTCCCGAGGATTTCAAGAGCTCTGACCCCTTGATCGCGGGCTACCAGCGGACTCCGAAGTCGTAGAAGTCGGCGCCGCCGCGGTTGTCGTTGATGCGAATCACGGCGGTATAGCCGTTCCACGAACTCGGCTGCTGCGCGACGTACACGGACCCGCGACCACTGCGCTGCTCGATGTCGAGCGTGACATTGCGCTGCGGCAGACCGCCGCCGCGGATGTTGTAGTTCACGTTCTGCACCTGCACGCCGCTGCGGGTGATCGTGTCGACGCGACGGCCGCTGATGCGGATCTCGACCACATCATCAACGCGACCGCTCCAGCTCAACAGGCCACTGTCGGTATTGCCGTAGCCGCCGTTGCCATACCCACCGTTGCGGTCATCGCGGTCCCGGTCGCGACGGTCGCGGTCGTCCCAGCCACCGTTGCGATTGTCGCGGTCGCGGTCGCGGTCGCGGTCGCGGTCGCGGTCGCGATTGCGATCGCGGTCGTCGCAGTCCTGGGTATTGCGGTTGCGACCCAGCCCCCAGCCACGGCCGTTGTTGCCCGGACGGCAATCGTCGTCGCGGCGATCAGCGCGGTTGTCGTAGCGATCATCGCCCTGCCAGTACGCCGTCAGTCGATAGTTGTCGGCGCCACCGCGCGGGTCCGTGATGCGAATCGTGGCCTGATAGCCGTTACGGGCATTGGGCTGCTCGATGACGTCCACCATGCCGCGACCATCATTGAGCCGCACGAGCACCGCGCCCACGCTGCGCGGCAGGGCGTCGCTCACCCGTGCCCGATTGGGGAGGTACGCATCCTCGCCGCGCGTCTGCACGTCGCGACCGCGCACCACGAGATAGACCTCGCGATCGACGCGTCCCGTCCAGGTGAAGAGCGTGCGGTCGGCGGGAAGTGCGTGGGCCGGCGTGGCGAACAGCGCGCCAACCACGAGCGACGCGGCGGCGAGCGCGGACCAGAGCAGCGGACGGGCCGAGGCCTCGCTGGTGCGGGCAACGGCGGTGGACTCCGAGTGGCGATACGAACGACGCAGGATCATGGCTCCCTCCAGAGAGCGGTTCGACTCGCTATCGGGCAGGAGCGGGACCATCGCGCGCACGACGGCCAGAACACGGGCAACGCGTTCTCCGTCAACTACTTACCGATTGTCGCGTCAAACCGGTGCGTTTGAAGGTGTCCTCGACAGAGGACGGACGACCCCTTCGGCGCGCGGACAGTGCCGCTATGAGCGGACGGGGCGCCGATCGGCGCGAGCCAGCAGCAGCGAGCCGAGCACGCCAGTCAGCAGCGAACCGCCGAGGACGCCGATTTTGGCCGCATCGAGCCGCGCGTCGCCAAAGGCCAGCCCGGCAATGAAGAGCGACATGGTGAATCCGATCCCGCCCAACGTGGCGACGCCAAAGACGCGATACCAATCCGCGTCGTCCGGCAGCGCGGCGAGACGAAACCGCACCGCCACCCAGGCGGCGCCGAAGATCCCGAGCGGTTTGCCGAGCAGGAGACCGAGCGCCGAGGCGAGTACGGCGGGCTCGCGGGCAAACGTGAGGAGGTCCGCGGGGAGCGTGACCCCCGCGTTGGCGAGGGCAAACAGGGGAACCACACCAAACGCGACCGGAACATGCAGTGCGTGCTCGAGCCGGTGCTGCACGCTCGGGGCGCCACCGGTTGCCCCGCGCGCCGGAATGGTGAACGCGAGCAGCACGCCGGCAATGCTCGCATGAATGCCGGAGCGATACACGGCGACCCACAACACGAGCCCCACCAGTGCGTACGGCCACACCGCCGTCACCCCACGACGGTTCATGAGCAGGAGCACGACCAGCAGCAGGGCCGTCGTGCCGAGCCAGAGCCACGCCACCTGCGGCGTGTAGAACAGCGCGATGACGAGCACGGCGCCGATGTCATCGGCGATCGCGAGCGCCGCGAGGAAGATGCGGAGCCCCGACGGGACGCGATGCCCGAGCAGGGCGACGATGCCCAGCGCAAAGGCGATATCGGTGGCCATTGGGATGCCCCACCCGGGCGCCGCGCCGGTGCCACGCGCCACGAACGCGTAGATGAGGGCGGGCAGGAGCATGCCTCCGATCGCGCCCACGACTGGCAGCGCCGCACGCTGCCAACTCGCCAGGGCGCCATCAAGCACCTCGTGCTTGATCTCGAGGCCGACGAGCAGGAAGAACACCGCCATCAACCCATCGTTGATGACGTGTTGCAACGAGAAGCCGCCGAGTGCGAGATGCCACAGCGCGGTGTAGCTCGCCTGCCAGCGGGAGTTGGCCCAGAGCAGCGCGACGACGGCGCACAGCAACAGCACGAGGCCGCTCACCGCCTGCGACGGCGGTTGCGGCCGGGCGGAGATCAGTCCGTCGTCGTCGGGTGTGGCGGCGGGGTGGGACATGATCGCAAGCTAACCAGCGAATCGGTGACGGAGGCGACACTGGTTGACGGATCCCCGGTGTCATGCGTGTAGTATGGGAAGGCATCGGCTCCCGCGCGTTCGAGCGGGTCCGCCGCGGTGTGCTGTTCGTCCCACGGAGGGTGTGCATGACCTCGCTGACCCCGACCCCGACTGCCCGTGCGCGCCGCGTCTGGCTCGCGCTGGGGACCGTCGTGCTGGTCGGCGGGGCGTTCGGCGCGGGCGTGTTCACCGAGCGGCGGCGGGCGGCGGCCGAAAGTGAGTGGAGCGACGCGCGGCTGCTGTCGTCGGCGATCGACTCGGTGCGGGTGAATGCCCTCGACTCCCTGCCGAGCGATGAGTTGATCCGCCGCGCGGTGGCCGGCATGCTGCGCGAGCTGCACGATCCGTATGCGGCGTTGTTGCGTCCCGACGGATACGAGCGCTATCGCGGGTCGCTGCTGGGTGAGGGCTTCGGCGTGGGACTCACGCTGCGTCGCCAGCGCGAGCCGACGGCGAATGGGCGCGACGCGCGTGTCACCGTGAGCGTGGCGCGCGTGGCGCCCGGTTCGCCGGCGATGGCCGCGGGAGTCCGCGCGGGCGATCGCATTCTCGCGGTGGATGGCGTGCCGATCGCCAAGGGGTGGGGTCGGCCGGTGTCGCCGACGGACACTGGCTCGGCGTCGGTATCGGCGCCGGCGCGTGAACGACTGACCCTGTGGCGCGCCCCGCAGGGGGATACCGCCACGGTGGAGGTGCGCCGCGCGCCGTGGCACATGCCGGCGGTGAGCGAGCTCGCGTTGCTTACCGATTCGGTGGGCTACGTCCGCGTGGCGACGATGTCCGCCAAGTCCAGCGACGAGCTCGAGCAGGCGGTGGACGGGCTCGTCGATCGCGGCGCGCGGGCGCTCGTGCTCGACTTGCGCGGGAACACCGGCGGCCTGTTTGAAGAGGGCGTGCGCGCCGCGGGGCTCTTTCTCCCGCGGGGCGTGGTCGTGGCGTCGCTGGTGGGGCGCGCCGGTGCCGCCCCGCAGCCGCATCGCGGGAAGCGGTCGCGGTGGGCCGACATGCCGGTTACCGTGCTGGTCGATGGCAATACCGCGAGTGCGGCGGAGGTGGTCGCGGCGGCGCTGCACGACTACGGGCGCGCGCTGCTCGTGGGCGCGCCGACCTACGGCAAGGGCGTGGTGCAACGGGTGGTGACGCTGTCGAATGATCTGTCGCTGCGTCTGACGACGGCGCGCTGGCTGACCCCCATGGGCGTCTCGCTGCAGCGCCGCCAGGGGACCGGGGCGGCTGCACGCGGCGGGTTGATCCCGGATGTGCTGGTCGACGAGGCGATGCGCCGTGATCCGTACACGCTGCCCCCTGGCTGGGGCGCGAGCGCGAGTGTCACCGTGGGCCATGCGGCGGATTCGGTGGCCATGCAGGCGCTGCGCGACGGGTGGGCCGTGTCGCCGGTGGCGCTGCTCGAATCGCGCCTGCGCGTCGCGCTGGCGCCCATGGTGCCGGCGACGCTGCGTGACGCCATGTCGCGTGTCGAATGGATGACGGTGGCGACGCGCCTGGCCACCGTGCGCGTGCTCGAGGTGGAGCGCGAGACGGAAGCGCTGCTTCGCTACGGGGTGCGGCAGGATGCGGCGATGCGCGCCGGGTTGGATGTGGTGGCGCCCGGCGCCGTGGTGGGCGGCGTGGCCCTGCGTTGATCGCGGCGCGCTGGTTCGTCGCGCTGCTCTGGGCGGCGACTGCCTGGGGACAGCGCGCGCCGGACGCGCCGCTCGACCACTGGATCGTGACGCGCTATCGCGGTGCGGGGCTGCTCCCGGATACCGCGAACGCGTCGCCGTCGCTCGCCAGCAGCCGGACGCCACCGCGCATCGAAAGCGTGGCGCCAGGGTCCACGACCGATTCGCTCTGGGCGGTGCATTTCACCAGCACGGATCCGCTCCCGGCCTTTGCGCTCAACGCGATGGTGCGGCTGACGGGGCCCACAGGTACCGTGACACCGCTCTCGGCGCGCGTCGTGGCACGACGGCCATTCCGCGCGCCGCGTGTGCCGGGGGCCTCGCCGACACGCCCCGACGCGTGGCGCGACGGGTGGGCGTATCTTGTGATTCTTCCGCATGACGCGTCACGACAGGTGGCGCGCTATCGCGGCTGGCTGTTGCTCGCGGCGCCGCGGACCACGCGGCCCGCGCGTCCTTCTTCGAATTCCGGTTCATGACTGGTTGCCCGGCGCGTGCTCCGCGCCTGCTGCGATATGGGGGAGCCCTGCTGTTCGTGCTGGCGTCACTGTCGCCGAGTCGCGCGCGGGCGCAGGACGCCTCGCAGCCCGTGCCGGCGACGGCCTCGTCGGCGGCGTGGCGCAATCCGACGGCCGACTCGCTCGTGTCGCGCGCGATCGGGCGCCGCGGCCGGCAGCTCGCCGACAGTACGCTGCTCAGCTACACCGCCAATGCGCACGGCTTTCTGGCCTTCCTCGGTCAGCTCGGCGATGGCACGTGGATTCCGCCCAAGGTCGTGCAAAGCGAGGAGCTCGCGCTGACCATTGCCTGGTGGCAGCCGGGGCAGAGTGCGCAGCGCCTGGTGGGGCGGCGCGACACGACCTTGCTCCCAGCGGATGTGGGCTACTATCGCGACCGCTATGGCGTGGTGCTCGACAATCTCCCCGATCGCATCCGGCTGGGCGACGGTCAGGATGTGCGCGATGTGCCGCATCCGCTCGCGGCGAATGCGATGGGGATCTACGAGTACGCACTGGGACGCCCGCTCACGATCACCATTCCCGGGCGCGAGATCCAGGTGGACGAGGTGAAGTTCCGGCCGCGCAACGCGGCGCTCGCGGCGGCGGTGGGCTCGGTGTATCTCGATCGCGCCACGGGGGCGGTGGTGCGCCTCTCGATGACGTTCACGCGCGCGGCGATCATCGACAAGCGCATCGAAACGCTCGTCGTGACGCTCGAGAACGGGCTGGTGCGCGAGAAGTACTGGCTGCCACGACGCCAGGAGGTGGAGGTGTCGCGCGGCAGTACGTGGTTCGACATCCCGGCGCGCGGCATCGTGCGCGGCAAGTGGGAGATTGCGGGCTACACGGTGAACGAGCGGGTGCCCGACGCCACGAAGCTGATGCCACGCTGGAGTTCGGCACCGCGCGAAGAGCTTGCCGCGCACCACTTCGAAGGGCGCGTGGTGGATGTGTTGCCGCCGGAGATTCAGGTCGCCACGAGCGAGGATGTGGTGCAGGCGCGCGTGCAGGCCGAGGCGGCGGTGCGCGCCGCCATGCTCGCGCGACCGGCAACGGCGTCGGTGTCGGGGCGCGGCATCAGCGACTTCGCGCGCTTCAGTCGTGCGGAAGGACTGGCGGTGGGGCTCGGCGGCACGCACAAGAGCGGCACCGGAATCATGCTGAGTGCGCGTGCTCGCTACGGGTTCAGCGACCAGCAGGTGAAGGGGCAGCTGTCGATCGCGCGTGTGCCGGCGTTCGGGCGCGTCCCCACGCTGCAGCTGTTCGCGGAGCGGGACTATCGCGAGTTGAGCATCGCCGAGCGGGCGGGCGTGACCAATTCACTGGCGGCGGCATTGTTCGGCAGCGACTACAGCAATCCGGTAGACACGCGCGCGGCCGGTGTGCAGTGGCGTCGCTCGCCCACGAGTCGCTTCACGTGGCGTGTGGCGGCGGAAGACGATCGGCCGGTGCGCGTGGCGGCCTCGCCCGCGAGTGGAGCGTTCGAGCCGGTGCTCGCGGCGTGGACCCTCAAGGGTGGGCGCGCCGAACTGAGTGGGACGGGTGGTTGGGTGTCGCAGGATCCCACCTCGACTCGCGGGACGTGGCAGCTCAGTGCGAGTGCGGGTGCCTACTCGGGGTCATTCGAAGTGCCGTGGGGGCCGCTCGTGGATCCGATCCCGGGCGCACCGTTGCCGAGGCGCTCGGTGCGGCCGGTCGTGGGACGCGTACAGGGATTGCTGCAGGTCACCAAGCCCCTCGCACACGATCGCGCGCTCTTTCTGCAGACGTACGCCGCCGCCGGTGGTGGTCGCGACACGCCGCCGCAGTGGAAGGCGTTCGCTGGGGGGCCGTGGACGGCGCCGGGCTACAACTCCCTCTCGTTCGGCGCGGACGCGCTCGTGTCGCAGCGCGTGGAGTTCCGGAAGCCGGTGTGGGGGCCGTCAATTCCGCTGGGCAAGTATGGCAAGAGCCCGGCGCGCGTGGTGCTCGCGCCGTACGCACAGCTGCTGATGACCACGCAGGGGAGTGGTCGCGTGGCGGGTGGCTACGGCTCGGTCGGGATGGGGACGCTCTTCTTCTACGACTTGCTGCGCGCGGATGTGGCGCGCGGGCTGCGCGACAACACGTGGCGGTTCACGATCGACATCGACCGCGGCTTCTGGGGCATGCTCTGATGGCTCGACCGACTGCCGGAGCTCGTCCGGTGAGCGCCTATGATCAGGCGTACTTCGACAAGTGGTACCGTCATCCCACGCATCGGGTGAAGTCACCGGCGGAGCTCGCGCGTCAGTGTGCGTTCGTGCTGGCCACGGCCGAGTGGGTGTTGGGGCGGCCGGTACGCACGGTGCTCGATGTGGGGTGTGGTGAAGGGCAGTGGCGGGCGGCCCTGCGGCGGCATCGCCCGCGGGTGCAGTACACGGGGGTGGATCCGAGCGAGTACGCGGTGGCGCGCTACGGTGCCAGGCGCGGCCTGCTGCGCGGCGGGGTCGAGTCGCTCGATACGCTCCCGCTCGCCGACGCGTATGATCTGGTGATCTGCTGCGGCATGCTCAACTATCTCACGCCGGCCGTGCTCGCCCGCGGTATCGCGCAGGTCGCGCGACGCACCGGCGGCGTGGCGTATCTCGAACTGTTTACCAAGGACGATGCCTTTGAAGGCGACACCGACTGGCCGGCGCCACGTTCGGCGACCTGGTACCGCGGCGTGATGCAGCGCGCCGGTCTCGTCCCGATCGGGCTACAGTGCTATGTGCACGAGCGCGATGCGCAGCGCGTGTCGTCGCTGGAGCGGTTGTGAGCGCGGCCGAGAACCCGCGCACGGCGTGGCGCGAGCTCGTGGAGGCGCTCAAGCGCGAGCGCAGCGACGCGGCCGCACCGCGCCCGGTGCGCGCGATGGCCGATGAGTTCGCCCGCGCGGCACTCGCCGTGCTCTTTCCGCAGTTTGCCCACCCGGCCCGCTTGGGCGCAGCCGGCGTGGAGGATGAAGCGGCGCATCTCGAAGCGGTCCTGCGCGCGGTGATCACGCCGCTGGTGGCTGAGGGCGCGGCGGAAGACGTGGTGACCGCGTTTCTGGGCGCGCTGCCAACGGTGCGCGACGCGCTGCTGCTGGATGCGCAGGCGATCACGAGTGGCGACCCGGCGGCGGGGAGTCTCGAGGAGGTGATCATCGCCTATCCGGGCTTTCTCGCCACGGCGATTCATCGGGTGTCCCACGAGCTCTACCGGTTGCAGGTGCCGCTCTTTCCCCGCGTGCTGTCAGAGTGGGCGCATCGCGAAACGGGGATCGACATTCATCCGGGCGCGGAAATCGGCGCGGGCTTCGCGATCGACCATGGTACCGGTGTGGTGATCGGCGAGACGAGTACCATCGGCGACCGCGTCCGCATCTATCAGGGGGTCACGCTGGGCGCGCTGGCGGTGAGCAAGAAGCTGGCGAACCGGAAGCGGCATCCGACGATCGGCGACGACGTGGTGATCTATGCGAACGCGACCATTCTGGGTGGGACGACGGTCGTGGGCGATGGGTCGATCATCGGCGGCAACGTGTGGTTGACGAACTCGGTGCCGGCGCGGTCGGTGGTGCAGTTTCAGAGTACGGTGGAGAAGCGCAGCGAGGAGGATGGGATTGAGTGGCACATTTGACAGCAGAACTGCCACTACAGATTGGGTACTGCCACAGCAGATGGGGTACTGCCACTGCGGATTTGGTACTGCCGCAGCAGATGGGGTACTGCTACTGCAGTTGGGGTTGAGACGTTAGACGGGGGGACATGATGAGAGCGAACTCGATTCTGGAGACGATTGGGCGGACGCCGCATGTGCGACTGGGGCGGATGTTTCCGAACCACGACGTGTGGGTGAAGTTGGAGCGGGCGAATCCGGGGGGGAGCATCAAGGATCGGATCGCGCTCATGATGATCGAGGACGCGGAGCAGCGCGGGGTGCTCAACTCGGACAGCGTGATCATCGAGCCGACGTCGGGGAATACGGGAATTGGGTTGGCGATGGTCGCGGCGGTGAAGGGGTACCGGCTGGTGCTCGTCATGCCGGAGTCGATGAGCATCGAGCGGCGTCGGCTGATGGCGGCGTATGGCGCGACCTTCGATCTCACGCCGCGGGAGAAGGGCATGAAAGGGGCGATTGCGCGGGCGCAAGAGTTGCTCGCGAGTACGCCGAACAGCTGGATGCCGAATCAGTTCGACAATCCGGCGAACATTCGCGCGCATGCGGAGTTCACGGCGGAAGAGATCATCGCCGATTTTCCGGATGGAGTGGATTACCTCATCACGGGCGTGGGGACGGGCGGGCACATCACCGGGGTGAGCGAGGTGCTCAAGGCGCGCTTTCCGCAGCTCACCGTGCTCGCGGTGGAGCCGGCGAAGAGCCCGGTGCTGAGTGGAGGTGAGCCGAGTCCGCACAAGATCCAGGGGATCGGGGCGGGCTTCATACCGGCGAACGTCCATACGGCCATGCTCGACGGGACGGTGCCGGTCACCGAGGAAGACGCCTTTCTGTTCGCGCAACGCGCGGCGCGTGAGGAGGGGATCTTCATGGGCATCTCGAGCGGCGGCTCGCTGGCCGCGGTGAATCAGCGGCTGGACACGCTCCCGGCCGGAGCGCGGGTGCTCACCTTCTGCTACGACACGGGCGAGCGGTATCTCTCCATCGACGGACTCTTCACGTGAGCGTGCGCTGACGATGGCCGCGCGGCCGCTGGTGTTTCTGCACGGGTACAGCGCCGACGATCGCGCCTTCCGCGCCTGGTGCTCGGCGTTGCGTGATGCGGGCTGGACCGAGGCGCAGTTGTGCGTCGTGAGCTACGAATCGCTCACGAATGAAGTGTCGGTGCGCGACATCGCGGAAGCCTTCGACAAGCTGCTGCGGCAGCGCGCGGGGCTGGCCGAGGATGCGCCCTTCGATGTGGTGGTGCACAGTACCGGCATGCTCGTGCTGCGCGCGTGGCTGACGCGCCCGGGCGCGCAAGCGGCGCGGCGCGCTCGGGTGAAGCATGTGATCGCCCTCGCGCCGGCCACCTTCGGGTCACCGCTCGCGCACAAGGGACGCAGCTTTCTCGGTGCGTTGGTGAAGGGGCGTAAACATCTGGGTCCCGACTTCCTCGAAGCGGGCGATCAGGTCCTCGACGCGCTCGAACTCGGGAGTCGCTTCACGTGGGACCTCGCGCATCACGATCTCTTCGGCACGGAGACGTTCTACGACGGCAAACGCGAGACGCCGTACGTGTTCGTCTTCTGTGGCACCAAGGGATTCGGTGGCGTGAGCGGCGCGTTCGCGAATACGCCGGGCACGGACGGCACGGTGCGCTGGGCGGGCTGTGGACTCAACAGCCGCAAGCTCGTGCTCGATCTCACCGACGAGTGTCCGCCCGAGGCGCGCGTGCAGGCGTGTGACTGGACACAAGACGATGTGCCGGTGCATCCGGTCGAGGGTGTGGATCATGGCACCATTCTGTCCAAGCCGCCCGCGTGGCTCGTGACACGCGTGGTGGCCGCGTTGGGCGTGTCCACGAACGCGGCGTACGTGCAGTGGAGCGCCGACACCGATCGCGCGGTGCGCGCGGCGCGGGAATCGCTCACGCCGTGGCAGCAGTTCGTCGTGCGCGCGGTGGACGAGCGCGGTGACCCGATTCCCGACTGGAACCTGCAGCTCGCCCTGCGCGACGGCACGCGCCTGACGCCGTTCACACAGGATGTGCACGTCTACGGCGCCGATCCGAGTTTGCGCACGTTCCACGTGCGACTCGACGCGCTGAAGGATCCGGCGCTGCTGAACGGCCGCCCACGTCAGCTCACGGCGCAGCTCTACGCGAGCACGGGCACCGGCCGCGTGCTCTATCGCGGCGCGCTCACCGGTGCCGACGGCGCCGACGCGCCGGGCAAGGCGGGCACGTGGTTTGGCACGCTCGATCTGTCGAATGTGCTGCCGGGCGGGGCGCTCAGCTTCTTCCATCCGTTCACCACGACGTTCGTGGAAGTGCGGCTCGATCGCGATCCGCTCACGGGTGGTGGTGCGGTTGCGCGCTGGAGTGGCGGGGTTGCTTCTTGAGCGCTTCGGACGCGACTCGCGCATGGCTGACATCGTCAACTGCCGGTCACCGGGCGTCCCGGACAACCCCGGGCATCCCGGAACTGCGTCAACGACGAGTGTGAGACGTTCGAGCAGATCGCCGGGATGCCCGGGTTACCCTGGATGCCCGGTGACCCTGTTGTTTGCGATCTATCGCCGCGCACAAATCCCACCGACGCCCGCCAATCAATAGCTTGGAGCGCATGGAACTCCTCCCCTGGGCGTGGGCCCTGCTTGGGTTTGTCCTCGGCGCGTTGCTGACGTGGCTGGTGAGTCAGCGCATCGCGGCGGCGGAGTCGGCGCGGCGGGTGAGTGAGGCGGAGGCACCGCTCAAGGCGTTGGTGGCGCGGCATGAGGCCGAGGCGCAGCTCACGGCGCGGCATGGAAATGTGGCGGAGTTGCTCTCGCCCATTCGCGAGACGCTGGCGCGCTACGATGATGCCTTGGCGCAGTTGGGGCGGGCGCAGGCACAGGTGGCGGGACAGATCGGGGAGCGCCTCGACGCCGTGACCCTCGCGGGTGAGTCGTTGCGACGCGAGACGCAGCAGCTGTCGCAGGCGCTGCGTGCGCCCACCGTGCGCGGGCAGTGGGGGGAGTTGCAGCTGCGGCGCGTCTGCGAGCTGGCGGGAATGCTCGCGTATTGCGACTTCGAGCCGCAGGTCACAGTGCGCACCGAAGACGGTGTGCAGCGCCCGGATCTCATCGTGCGGCTACCCGGCGAGCGACGCATTGTGGTGGATGCCAAGGCGCCACTCACTGGCTATCTCGAGGCGATGGCCGCGACCGATGACAAGCAGCGGAGCGCGCGACTCGCCGAGCATGCGACGCAGGTGCGGGCGCATGTGCAGCGGCTGGCGAGCAAGCGCTACTGGACGCAGTTCCCCGACGCGCCGGACTTCGTGGTGCTCTTTCTCCCGGGCGAGGCGTTCTTCGCGGCGGCGCTCGATGCCGATCCGAGTTTGCTCGAAGCCGCGCTCGGCGAGCGCGTGCTGCTCGCGACGCCCACGACGCTCATTGCGTTGCTCAAGGCGGCCGCGTACGGCTGGAGCCAGGAGCGGGTGGCGACGGAAGCGGCCGAGGTGGCGGCCCTGGGGCGTGAGCTGCATGAGCGGTTGTCGGTGTTCGACGAGCAACTCATCGAGATGGGGCGTGGGTTGCAGCGCGCCATGACGGCGTACAATCGCGCGGTGGGGAGTCTCGAAAGTCGCGTGCTCGTGTCGGCGCGCCGGTTGGGCGAGCTCGCGCCCCTCCCTGCCCTCGAGGCGGAGCTTCGCAAGGTGGATCCCACGGTAGATTCTTCCGCATGATGATGCGTACCCTCCTCCGCACGATGGCGGCGCTCGCAGCGAGCGCGCCACTGATCGCCACGGCACAGCGCCCGGCTCCGGTGTACACGCACGCCGACACCCTGCGCGGCGGCAACGGCCCCGGTCGCAGTTGGTGGGATGTGGAGTTCTATGATCTCCACGTGCGCGTTGCGCTGGCCGACAGCAGCATTCGAGGGGCGAGCGGCATTACCTACAAGGTCCTCGCGCCGGCGAAGGCCAAGCAGACGCGGTTGCAGATCGATCTGCAGATGCCGCTCGAGGTGGACAGCATCGTGCAGGATGGCGTGCGATTGCCGTTCACGCGCGACGGCAACGCGTTCTTCGCGACCGTCGCCGCGAATCAGAAGGTGGGCGAGCGTCGCACGGTGACCACGTACTACCACGGCAAGCCGCGCGCCGCCAAGAATCCCCCTTGGGACGGTGGCCTGATCTGGCGCACCGACAGCATCGGCAACCCGTGGGTGGCGACCGCGAATCAGGGGCTCGGCGCCAGTGTCTGGTGGCCCACGAAGGACATTCAGGCCGATGAGCCCGACAGTCAGCGCGTTGCCATTCGCGTGCCCGACCCGATGGTGAACGTGTCGAACGGGCGCCTGCGCCGCGTCACGCATCACGACGACCGATCGACGACGTGGGAGTGGTTCCTCGTGAACCCGATCAACAACTACGACGTCGCGATCAACGCCGGCACCTACGAGCACTTCAGCGAGATCCATCAGGGCGAGCGCGGGCCGCTCACGATGGACTACTGGCCGCTTGCCTATCATCGGCAGGCGGCGGAGCAGCAATTCCGTCAGGCGAAGCCGATGATCCAGTGCTTCGAGAACTGGTTCGGGGCGTATCCGTGGTACGACGACGGCTACAAGCTCGTCGAGACGCCGCACCTCGGCATGGAGCATCAGAGCGCGGTGGGCTACGGCAACCGCTTCCAGAACGGCTACCTCGGTACCGATCTCTCCGGCACCGGCGTGGGCTTGCTCTGGGACTTCATCATCGTGCACGAAAGCGCGCACGAGTGGTGGGGGAACAGTCTCACGTCGAAGGATCTCGCCGACATGTGGGTGCACGAGAGCTTCGCGAACTACGCCGAGAACCTCTACGTGGAGTGCCGCCTTGGCAAAGCAGCGGGTGCGCGCTACGTGATCGGCACGCGCGCGAAGGTGCGCAACGATCAGCCGATCATCGCCGCCTTTGGGGTGAACGCCGAGGGCTCCGGCGACATGTACTACAAGGGCGGCAACATGCTCCACCTGATCCGCCAGATGATCGGCGATGATGCCAAATGGAAGCAGATCCTGCGCGGCCTGCAGAGCACGTACGCGCATCAGACCGTGACCGGCGCCGAGGTGCAGCGCTACATCGCGCAGCAGGCAGGGATGGATCTCGCACCGGTGTTTGCGCAGTATCTCACGACCACCAAGATCCCCGCCCTCGAGTGGAAGCCCGACGGGGATGGCGTGCAGGTGCGCTTCGCGGAGGTGGTGCCAGGCTTCGTGCTCGACGTGCCGCTGTCAGCGGGCGGCAAGACGGTGAAGGCCACGATCAGCGCCGAGTGGTCGCGTGTGGCGCTCGCCGTTGGCACCGGTGTGCTGCGTGCCGACGAGAACTACTACGTGGTCGTTCGAAAAGCGCCGTAATCTACAGCGAACCGAGGAGATCGTCGATCGCCTTCTTGTCGGCATCCTCGAGCGGCTCGGCGCCATTGATGATGCGCTGCAGAATGTCCACCGCTTCGGCGGCGAGATCGTCGGGATGGCGGCGATCCTTCTCGAAGCGGACGATGTGGCCGAGGAGGATCGTCTCGAACGGGGCCTCCTCGGACTCGTCCTCGTCGTCGTCCTCATCCTCGTCGTCATCGTCATCGTCATCACTGACGGTGGCTTCGTAGCTCGGGACGCTCGCCTTCCAGGGCTCGGACTCGTGGGCCTGCGCTTCCAGCAGCGTGCGCGGCACCAGCGCGAAGAGGCGGCACTGCAGCCCGGGCGCCTCCTCGAACGCAAAGAGGCCGAGCGGCACTGGCTCGTCGAAGAGCTTGAGATCGAGCAGACGGGCGATGGCTTCCGGCGGCATCGCGCTGCGCGCGACGAGCCGTCCGTCGATATAGCTCGCCAGCGCACAATTCTCCGGCGCTCGCGGATCGTCGAGCTGCGCGACGTGCAGCGTGATCGGTTCGCGGGTGGTCACGAAGACCGCCTGACGCTGTTCCCCCTCGCCCTCCTCCGCGTCGTCCGCATCCTGCTCGTCGGACGACTCGTCGTCGGGGGGGAGATCGTCGTCGTCGGGCTCGAACTCGTTGGCGGCCATGGTGCGTCGTGTAGATCAGGAGACGGCGGAGGGACTCTCGCAGGTTAGACGGCCAGCCTGCGGGCGGGAAGGCCCTAGGGCGAGTCTCCCCGAGGAACGCCGCCTATGCGGTGCCCGCGACCTCGGTCACGTCGGTTTCCTCGAAGACCGTTCCCAGCCAATGCCAGACGGGCCAGAGCTCGAGGGCGATGATCGTACTCGCCGCCAGCGTGGCGAGCACGACGGACCAGCCGTCCCAGTCGCCCGTGAGCCAGAGGATCAGCAGTCCCGCGCCCGCGGGAAACACGAGTGCGACGGCCGCCACCAGCGTGGTCGCGCCGGTGGTGAGCAGATTCTGCCCCATGGTTTCGAAGCCGCGCGCCTCGGTGCCAAGACGCACCCACGCCGGAAAGAGCAGGGCGGTGGCATTCTGAACCGTGAACATGAGCGCATTGAACACGGGCACGCCCACCACCACGGCCACGATCATGGGCAGGGTGGCACCGCTCTCGAGGAAGAGCACCGGATCCTGCAGGAACATCACGAGCGGGACCGTCATCAGCGACCACACGGTGATGCTGTGCAAGACGGTGACCGCCACGATCTCGGCGCCCACGATACGCCAACCGGGCAGGGGCATCGTCTTGAGCTGCGCGAGCTTGGGCAAGTCGAGCCGCAGGTCGAAGCGCATCCACATCGGCCCCACGAAGAGCAGCATCGCGCCCCAGCCAAGGGTGACGCCCATGAACGCGTCGCTGGCGCTGCTCGAGGCCGACTTCGTGACCACCGCGAGCACGGCCAGCCCGATGGTGAACGTCATCACCTGCGTGGTCCACGAGCCCCCGCGCATGGCGGCGACGATGTTCTTCCAGACAATGGCCATCTCCGGCCGCCCGCGGAGCCCCAGACGCGGCACGCGGGCGAGCTTGCCGCTACGGCTGCGGGTGCGTCCCATCTGTGACGTGCGGAAACGCTGCAGACGTTCGACACGATGCTGCGTGGCCTCGATCGCGGCCTCTTCGAACGCCCGGTCGAGCCGCACCACCCACGCGTAGTGGACCAGCAGCAGCGCGCCCGCCCCGGCAATGGCGGGCCAGAACGCGGGCGTGCGAATGAGCTGCACCGGCTCGAGCAACGTGCGCACCGGCCAGAGCGCGGCGGCCGGGATCGGCGCCTGCAGTGCGGAGGTCATGGCGGTGATGAGCGCCTTGACTCCACTCGTGCTCGCCTCGCGCAGCGTGGAGAGTTCGGTCGCGAGTCCGTAGAGGACCATCCCCACGAGCCCGCCGAAGATCAGCAAGGGGACCAGGCCGCGTCGGGCGCCGGCGCGACCGTGCTCGAGCGCACTCGTGCGCACAATCGCGGCGCCGAGGCGATGCAGCGCGAGGGTGGAGAACACGACCCAGAGCGCCAGACCACGCTCCCATGAGGCGGCCTCGCCCGCGTTGCCGCGGAAGAGCACCGAAAAGATGAGCGTGTTGACCAGGATCACGAGCTGCATGCGCAGCAGCTTCGCCTGTACGAGACCGCGCCGGCTGATCGGCGCCGGAAAGAGGAACTGCACCTCGGCCGGGGCAAAGGCGAGCGCGCCCCGCTCACTCCCGAAGAGCCACCAGCGCGCCGACGAGAGCAACAGCAGCGTGCTGCCGAGCACGAGGAGCGGCTCCGATTGCAGGAGCGCGCTGAGCGGGGAGCCGTTCATCTGCGCATTGCGGAAGAGCGCCCACCACAGGTAGAGGGCGCCGAGCGCGACGGCGGCGAGATAGCGTGGGCTGCGCACGCGCCGCGCCTGCTGTCGCAGGCGATTCACGAACGCCCGCGTGTACAGGAAGGCGAGCGCGCTGAATGGCGCGGGCCGGCGATCGATCACGAGGCGATGGCCGGTTACGCCGCCGCGGGGGCGGGGCCGGACGCGGGACCGGACGCGGGACCGGACGCGGTGTCGTCGCCGGTGAGCGCGATGAACATCTCCTCGAGTGAGCGACCGGCGAGTTCGGGGCGCTGGGCGACGATCTCCTGGATCGTGCCGAACGCCACCATCTGGCCCCGGCGAATCACCAGGAGGCGCGTGCACAGCTCCTCCACGAGATGCAGCAGATGCGAACTCAGGATCACGGCGGTGCCTTCGCGCGCCCGCGCGGTGATGGTCTCCTTCATGCGCCGGATGCCCACGGGGTCGAGACCGGTGAGCGGCTCGTCGAGCAACAGGGCGCGCGGCTGATGCAGCAGCCCGCACGCAATCGCGAGCTTCTGCTTCATGCCGCGGGAGAGCTCGGTGGGGAGCGCATCGCGCTTGGCGGTGAGTTCCAGCTCGTCGAGCAGGGCGGGGATGCGGGGCTCGGCGTCGGCGACCCCGTAGAGGCGCGCGCAGAAGCGAAGGTGTTCGGTGACGGTCAGGTAGTCGAAGAGCGCCGGTTCATCGGGAATGAACGCGAGCTGCGACTTGGCGGCGACGGGATCCTTGGTGAGATCGACGCCGGCGATGGTGATCCGCCCGCTCGTCGGCTGCAGAATGCCGGCGAGCGCCCGCAGGGTGGTCGTCTTGCCGGCCCCGTTGGGGCCCACCAGTCCCAGCACGTCGCCGGCGGCGACGTGAAAGGAGAGCGACTGCACGGCCACGACATCGCCGTAGAGCTTGGTGTACTGGGAAACGTCGATCACGGAGCGGGTGTGGGGAGAACGAGCGGCGCCGACAACGTCACGCTAATAGTGGCGCCGGCCGCCAGGCAGCGCTCGGCGACCCGACTGCGTTGCGCCGCGACCGTGCCGGCGGCGGCGCCGCCGGCCGCTCCGATGACGGTGCCCTTTGTGCCGCCGCCCAAGATCCGGCCGAGGATCGCGCCGGCCACGGCGCCGGTGATGACCTTCCCCTTGTCGTTGCCGCCGCTCACCGAGCGCTCGGTGGTCGTGGCGTCGCTCACCGAGACGCTGCCTTCGGCGGGGATGAAGTCGCCGTGGACCTGCACGCCACGGAGGCGGAAGCTGAAGGTCCCGTTGGTCTCGGCGCTGGCGAGTTCAATGAGCACGGGCGTGCCGGCCTCGAGTACGGCGCCATTGCTCCCTGTCACGGTCCGGGCCAGCGAGACCACGAAGCGGTCACCGGGTCGATGGGCGAGCGAACAGATCTCGGCGCTGGTCGCGCCGGAGAGCAGCATGCCGGCGCCGATGCTGCCGCGGGCGGCGGCGGGTGCTGGCGCGGGCGCCGGGACCGGGGCCGCCTCCACCGGCGCCGGCGCCGGAGCCGGGGTTGGCGCGGCCTGCGTTGGGGCGGGTGCCGGAGTCCGGCGCGTTGGCTGTGGCACCGGCCGTTCCGCGACCTTCGGCACAACAACAGGCTTAGGTGGCGTGTTTTTGGCGCTTTGCTGAATTGTTGGTGGTGCGCTTTGATTCGCTGGGGCCGACGGCGTTCGCACGGCGGTATCCCCCAGCAGCCCGACGTTGGACGCCGCGCCCGCGAGCGTCAGATCGCGCGCAAGGGCGGAGTCGACGGCGGCACTGCGCTCGGGGCGATCCCCGCAGGCCGCCAAGCCGACGGCCCCGGCGAGGAGCAGCGTCAGGTCGCGCGCAGCGCGGTGTCGACCGTCACGAATCCGGCGTGCAAGAAGTTGCCGCATAGCGATCACGATAGTCGAAGAATGGAGTGTCGGACCACGATCGGCGTCGAGTCCCCGAATGGACAGGGCGCCTCCCAATCGTACGCCCGTGGTTGGCACGCGTTCCCGCTTTCCCCGTACGCCATCCATGTCCGTTTCAGACGTCGACGTGACGCCGCCTCCGACGGCGCAGCACGTCTTCATCGCCCGCCAGCCGATTTTCGACGCCGCCGATCAGCGCGTGGCGTACGAATTGTTGTACCGTGCCTCGGCCGACGCGACGGAGGCCGGCATGGGCCGTTCGGCGACGTTCATGTGCAGCGACACGGCGCTTCATGCGCTGCTGTCGATCGGACTCGACCGGCTGACGGCGGGTACGACGGCCTTCGTGAATATCACCGAAGAGCATCTCCTCGGCGATCTCTACAAGATTTTCGACCGGTCGGCGGTGGTCCTCGAGATCCTCGAGTCGGTGGACGGCAGCGCCGCCGTGGTGGACGCCTGCGCCCGCGCGGTGGGGGAGGGGTACACGATCGCGCTCGACGACTACGACGGCCGCGAGTCGCTCGATGCGCTGCTGCCATTCGCGTCGATCGTGAAGGTCGACGTCCTCGATCGCGACCTGGCGGCGCTCGCCCCCACGGTGGAGCGCCTGCGGAAGATGGGGATTGCCGTCCTCGCCGAGCGCGTGGAGACACGCGCCGCGCTGGCCGCGTGCAAGCAGGTGGGCTTCACGCTCTTTCAGGGCTACGTGTACAGCCGTCCGGAAACGATGGACGGCCGCGCGGTGCAGGTGCAGCAGGTCACGATGTTCCACATCATGGCGCTGCTCAACGAGCCCAATGTCACCGACCGCGCGCTCGAGGAGGCGTTCCGCAGCCACCCGTCGGTGTCGCTCGCGCTGTTGCGTATCGTGAATGCCGCGGCCTTTGGCGGGCGCGGCGTCGACTCGATTCCATACGCCATTCGCCTGATCGGCCGTGAAGCGCTCTCGCGCTGGATGCTCATCATGCTCGTCTCGAGCGTGGGGGCCCGCAATCCGGTCACGCACGAAGCCGTCGTCGCCGCGCTCGTGCGTGGGCGCTTCTGCGAGAACATCACGGCCCACGACGCGAGTGGTGATCCGGCCGCGCGCTTCCTCGTGGGACTGCTCTCGCGCATGGACGTCCTGCTCGGACTCCCCATGACGGAAGTGCTCGATCGCCTGCCGGTGAAGGAGGACATCCGGGAAGCGCTCCTCGACGGTACGGGGCCGCACGCGAGCACGCTGCGCCTGGCCAATGCCTACGAACAGGCGGAGTGGGCGCTGGTGCACGCGGAGACCCACGCGGCGGCGCTCGCCGAGGTTGGCGAGATGTACGCCGAGGCGGTCATGTGGGCGGGCGAGCGCCTCAACTACGTGCGCGGCTGACCTTTCTCGTGTTTGGGCGAGCGTCCGCGCATCGGCGCTGGTTCGCTCGCTCCGAAAC
>JBDHVK010000044.1:0-26304 GCA_039809645.1 Gemmatimonas sp. | reverse complement strand
AAGCGGCCGGATACGAGCACCACCGAGTCGGCTTGCGATACCGGTGGTGGCCCGGCCGACTGCCCACGCGCGAGCGGCGTGCCGGACCCAAGGCCCAGCCACGCCAACATCAGGAGCATCAGCGCCGCAATGGCGCGCCGCCCTGCTCCACCTCGACCAGCACTTCGGCGCAGCGCTTCCCCCATGGGCTGAACTTGTTGGCCTCGGCGCCCGTGCGCCACGCCGTGACCGCGTCTCCCGGACGCCCGGCGAGCCAGTAGGTCCATCCCAGTTCATACCACGCCTGCAGCAGGTTGGGTCCGAGTTCGAGCGCCTGCCGAAAGAAGTGCTCGGCATCGTCGAAGCTCTCGCGCTCGCGAGACAGCTGCCCGAGGTACAGATGCGCGTAGAGCGTCGCCTTGCGATCACGATCGGCGCGAATCACCTGCCCCAGATGCTCGATCGCGGCGTCGGTGTCGCCGCGCTGGAGACAGACCGCACCGAGCGTGGCGCGGGCCAATGCATGCGAGCTGTCACGCAGCAGCACGGCGTGGAGATGCTGGGTGGCCGCATCCAGCTGCTCCTGCTGCATGAGCGACCAACCAAGCAACGTCTCGGCCTCGTTGCTGCCGGGGGCCAGCTGCAGCGCCTTGCGCAGCGTCGCCTCGGCGCCCACGGCATCGCCCAGTGACAGCTTGGACCAGCCCTTCTCGATGAACGTGGAGGCGCCCAGGTGATCCACGCGCGGGGGGCCGCCCGCTGCAGCGGCCGAGGTGGAGACGGCGCCGGCCGCCTTTGGCGGCGCGAGATGCTTCCACTCGCTCGCGAGCGTCTTCACCTGCTCCTTGAGCCCCTGCGCTTCGCTCACCACGCCATCGACCTCCTTGTAGAGGGCGATGATCTGTTCCTTCAGCGAATCGCGAAGCGAATCGCGAAGCCCATCGCGCTCCGCCTCGGAAGCGGCGGTGGCGCTCACCCGCTGCTGCGCGTCGGCAAGTTGCTGTTGAAGCTCGCCGAGGCGGGCGTGCAGCGTGGAAAGGAGCGACATGGATCGAAGCTACTGGGTTTGGCGCTGATCGGTCATCCGCGCGACCTCGCGCGCGATCGTCCCGGCCAGGTCAGCCAACCGCGCCACGGCATCAGCCCCCGCCAGCGCCCGAGCCGCTTCCGGCATCCCGGCAATGACGCAGCTTGCCGACGACTGCACGATGCCCGTACCGCCAGCACGGCGTATCGCCGCCAGCCCCTCGGCGCCATCGCACCCCATGCCGGTCATCACCACACCGATGGCCCGTTCGCGGAAGCACTCCGCCGCCGACTGGAACAGTGGATCGGCCGCGGGGCGCACGCCCCAGCGCGGCGGGTCCTCGCCGAGCGCGAGGGAGAGCAGCTCGCCCGTGCGGCGCACGCGCAGATGCCGTCCGCCCGGCGCGACGTACACCACGCCGGCCGTGAGCAGCGCGCCATCGGCGGCTTCTTCCACACGCAGCTGTGCCTGCGCGTGCAGCCGCCGGGCAAAGCTCGCAGTGAATCCGGCCGGCATGTGCTGCGCGATGAGTACCGCGGTATCGCGCCACGCCGGAAGCAACGGAATGACCTGCGCGAGCGCGGCCGGACCGCCGGTGCTCGCCGCGATCACCACGAGTTGCGCCGGCACGGGCGCCACGGCGGGAAGCGGCGCGCGGGGTGTTGGTGTGGTCACCGCTCCCCGTGCGGCCGCACGCGGTGCGCGCAAGGTCGCGACGGACGCCGCCCGCAGCGCCTCCAGCAGTCGCTCACCGACGACCTCGAGGTCGAGACTGATTGCGCCCGACGGCTTGCGCACGAACTCCACTGCGCCCGCCTCGAGCGCCCGCAGCGTGGCCTCGGCGCCGCCATCGCTCCCTCCGGCGCTCAGCATGACGACCGGCCGAGGGCACTCCGTCATGATGCGCCGGAGCGCCGATAGTCCGTCGAGCCCGGGCATGTCCACATCGAGCGTGACCAGGTCGGGCGCGAGCGCGTGAATCTGCCGCAGCGCATCGTCGCCGTCGCGGGCGGTTCCCACCACCTCGAACTCGCCAGTGGACGTCACGACGTCGCTTACGAGCCGGCGCATGAAGGCACTGTCGTCCACGACCAGCACCCGGCGACGCAGCACGCCGGCGTCGACGCGTGGCGCGGCGGCCGGGGCGGCCGGCGTCACGCCGCCGCTCCCACCGTGGATCCGGTCGTCCCGGACGTGCCCGGCAATGGCGCCATCGCCGGCGTGGTTGCGGTCCCGCCAATCAACGCCGCGAGGTTGGCCTTCACGATGCGATTCTCGGGATCGAGACGCAGCGCCTGCTCCCACGCCTCGCGGGCGTCGATCACAGCGCCGCGCCGATAGTGGATATTCCCCAGCTTGAGCCACACGTCCGGACCGTGCGACACATCGATGCGCACCACGCGCAGGAAGCTTTCGAGCGCCTGATCGTACCGCTGCACCCGGTAGTAGTAGTCGCCGAGATTCTTGTGCAGGTGCGCGCAGTTGGCGTCTTCCAGCAGCGCATGCTCGAGTGTGCGCGCCGCCAGTTCATAGCTGCCACGCCGCTCGTGCACCACGGCGAGGTTGTTGTGCAGCGCGGCCGAGTGGGGATGCGCAACCAGTCCATCCTCGAGCAACGCGGCCGCGCGCGTGGTGTCGCCGGCCAGTGCCGCGGTGAGCCCTGCCACATGGAACCATGCCGCGCTCGGCTGACGACTGCCCCACTGGGCCCTCGCCGCAGCCAGGAACTCCTCGGCGCCGTCGAGATCGCGGTCTCGCAGACAGAGCACTGCACGCGACAGCGCGATGCGCGGATCGGGTGTACTGCCCGCGCGGCGCGCCGCCTCCTCGAGATGGTCGGCGGCGCCGAACGCATCGCCCGTCTGCTCACAGGCGAAGGCGAGATTGTGAAAGACCGCCGCCGGCGCATCCGGATCCTGCGCCACCCGCTGGAACGTGGCGATGGCCTCACGCCACTCGCCGCGACGAGCGTGCACCAGCCCGACATGGAAGCGCGCCACGCCGTCCTCGTCGCGCAATTCGAGGACACGTCGGAATTCTCCGAGCGCCTCTTCGAGCATACCGGTGCGATAGAACGCCACGCCGAGATTGCGGTGCTCGGCGACGCGACTCTCCGGCGGCGGCTGACGACGCGCTGCACTCCGTCCGACCCGCTGCGCATAGCCGGCGCTGATGATCCCGAAGAGCGCCTTGCCCACATCGAACTCGCTCAACCCGGAGCGCTCGATGATCGCCTGGACATCGTGCGTGCCATCCAGCAGGGGCAGGATGCGCTCCTGGGCCGCGCTCAGTTCGACCTCGCGCTTCGCCGCCCGGGCGTGATCGAGCTCGAAGATCAGATCGAGGCTCGGGATCTTCTTCTCGATGAGCGTCCACTCGTCCACGCGACGCGCACCTTCGAGCAGGAGCGCGTCGGCACTGATGGAAACGAGATCGTCGTGGACC
This sequence comes from Gemmatimonas sp., assembly GCA_039809645.1. GTDB lineage: Bacteria > Gemmatimonadota > Gemmatimonadetes > Gemmatimonadales > Gemmatimonadaceae > Gemmatimonas. The sequence goes on along the minus strand of JBDHVK010000044.1, from coordinate 22,853 downwards.
CGCGTCGACTCGATCGGATCGAAGCTGAAAGTGCCCTGGTTCCACGAAAACAGATGGTAGACCGCCTCCTCGACCTGCGCGCGGAACTCGCGCTCCAGCGCGTCGCGGTCGATGTCGGCCTGCGCGGCAAGGGCCTCCGCCAACGCGCGGTCATCGTGCGTCCCGAGCTGGGCCAGCGCGCGGGCGAGCGCATCGGCGCCGAGCAGGCCCGCGCGCACGAGGCGATCACCGAGTCCATCGCGTCGGTTGACGAGCGCCGCGTACACCACGCGTCCGTCGCCAAAGTGGATGGAGCCGAAACTGCCTTCGCGCGCGATGGAGAGCACGCCGCTCTTGCGGCCGAGCGCGAGCAGCTGGAGCACGTCGGCGAGGCTCGCTTCGCTCAGGTTGCCGCGAATGGCCATTACCGGTACTCCTCGACGAGCCGCCCGCCGATGTCGGGCCACTGCCAGATCGACTTCTCGCGATCCTCGAAGAACCGATCGACCTCACCGGGCGCCCGCGCCACGAGCGTCTCGAGGCGCGGGCGTTCCCGTGGCTGCACGCCCACCACGAGGCCGCCCTCGAAGCGCGAACGCAGTCGATCAGCGAGCCCCAGCAGGTCGCGCGGTGATCGGTCGCCCGCGAGCACCACCTGCGCACCGCGCGACAGCAGGTGATTGAACAGGTGAAAGAGCTCTTCCTGCGTGCGATCCTTGCCGATGAGCTGCTGCAGGTCGTCGAGCACGAACACATCGGCGGCGCGATACCGGAGCCGCCAGCGTTCCACGGCGCCCTCCTGCAGCGCCGCCACATACTCCTCGACGAACGCCTGCCCGGACAGGCAGGCCACGAGCTTGTCGGGCCAGCGCGTCCGCACCGCGTTGCCGATGGCGTGCGCCATGTGCGACTTGCCACTGCCCAACGGGCCGTGCAGGTAGAGCGGATTGTAGCGTGCCCCCGGCTCGGCGATGACCGCGTCCACGGCCTTGAGCGCGAGCTGATTGGCGGGCGCCACCTCGAGCGCCTCGCGCGTGAGGTGCGGCATTGGCGCGGGGAGCGGCGTGGCCGTGGCGAGCGCCCGTTGCACCACGGCGCGCGCCTCCTCGATCTGCGACGGATCCCGGAACACCGGATGGCCTCGCAGCGACGGGTCAGCCGTGACCGCCTGCACCTCGAGGGTGCGCAGATGTTCGATGGCCTTGCCGAACATCTCCAGGAGCCCGGACACGTCCGGCGCCGTGGGGAGCGTCATCGCCCGTTCGAGCGCGGCCACATGGTAGCCGTGCTGGCGCCAGCGGACGAGTGCTTCGCCCAGTTGCACGCGCCACGGCTCCACCTTGGCCTCGACCTCGTGCATCACATCGGCGATGAAGCCCTCGTAGTCCGCGTCGGCGGGAATGATCGCCTCGATACGATCGGTCACGCGCGGCGCGGCGGGCGGCGTTGTTGCCGTGCCGATCCGATGATCGACGCGATGCTCCCCGCGCGGCTCGCCCAGGACGGCGCGCACATCGGCCGTCGCGACGGGTTTGCCCTCGAGCTGCTGATAGGCCGTGAGCTTGTTGAGCGCCCCCTTGAGTTCGCGCACGTTGGCGAACGGCAAGCGCGCCACTTCCTCGAGGACGCCCGACGCAAAGTCCACCACCCGCCGGCTTGCCACGTTGCGCAGAATGGCGAGCCGCATTTCATAGTCGGGCGCGCCGACATCCACGACCAGACCGCCGGAGAGACGCGACAGCAGCCGTTCGTCCACGTCGGCAATCTCATGCGGCTGGCGATCGCTCGTGAGCACGAGCTGATGACCGCGCTGCAGGAGCAAGTTGAGCAGCCGGAGCAGCTCGCTCTGGGTTTCGCGCTGCCCCGTGAGGAACTGCACATCGTCCAGGATGAGCAGGTCGACCTGCTCATATCGCGCGAGAAACTCCCCCGGCGCACCGGCGGCAATGGCGCGATGGAGGTGCTCGGCCACTTCCTCGCCGCTCGACACGAGCACCTGCATCGCCGGCTGTTTCTCGCAGGCGGCGTGCGCTATGGCCGCCACCAGATGCGTCTTGCCGCGTCCCGAGCCCCCGTAGATGAAGAGCGGGTTGTAGGCCGCGCCGGGCGCCTCCGCCACCGCACGGGCGGCGGACGCCGCGAGACGATTCGACGCGCCCACCACGAACGTGTCGAAGCGCAGCGTGGCGTCGAGCGACGCCGGCAGCGCCGGGGTCACGCCGCCACGTCTCCGGCGAGCGCCGGCGTGTAGGCCGGCGTCTGCATCGCGGCGGCTGCCCGCTTGCCGGCGGCGGTGCCGTCGTCCGCGCCGAGGCGGCGAAGGACCTGGGTGCCGAGCGAGCGAAGCGTCTGGAACACGCCGGTGCCCTGCAGCGCGTCGGCCGCGAACTCCGGTACACCGCGAAAGTTGAGGGCGACCGACAGGTCCGCGACCGAGGCCGCGAGTGATGGCGGCAGATCCTGCTTGTTGTACTGCATCACGATGGGGAGCGTCCGCGCGTCCACGCCATGCTGGGCGAGGTTGGCGTGCATGTCCTGCAGGCTCTCGAGATTGTCGTCCCAGCGATGGCGCTGGCTGTCGGCGACAAAGGCGATGCCATCGGCGCCCTGCAGCACGAGCTGGCGAATCGCCGCGTAGTACGGCTGACCGGGCACGGTGTAGAGCTGGAAGCGCACGCGATACTGCCCCACCGTCCCCAGGTCGACGGGCAGATAGTCGAAGAAGAGCGTCCGATCGTTCCGCGTGGCGAGCGACGTGAGCGCGCCCACCTGCGTTCCCGGCAATGCGGAATGCAGGTAGGTGAGATTGGTCGTCTTCCCGGATCGCCCCGGGCCGTAGTAGACCAGTTTGCAGGTGATCAGCCGGGTGGCGTGATCCACAATGGGCATGCGCCCGCTCCTCGTGTCGCGTCGCCCGCTTGCCTGTCGAAGCGGATGGGAATGCCTGCGCCGATGGCGTTCAGATCGGCACGAGGGCGTGCAGGCGGGTGGCCAACGTGATGACTTCGCGAAGGCGCTCCGCATCGTCATCCGCAACCCCGGCGCCAATCGCGGCCTCCCAGCAGGCGACCGCGCCCATCAGGTCACCGTGTCGGAGCCGTTCATCACCCTCCCGGCACCAGGCACGACCATCCGACGGCGCAGACGCATCCCACGCGGAGTCCGCGACCTGCTCCCGTCTCAAGGACGGCTCAGCGGCGGGCCGGGCAACGGTGGCGCGTGCGTCATCCGTCACAGACGCCGGCACGCCCGACGGGACTGGAGGCGTGTCGGCGATGGCCTCGGGCGGCAACTCGAGTGCCGGCAACCCGTCGGGGGTCAGCACCCCGACCTGTACCGGGTCGAAGATCGCATCGATCGCATGCTCCACCTCGCCGGGAAGTCGTATTCCGCCGCTGTACCGATCGGGCACCCAGAGGTCATCGATGGGTGGCAACGCCGCGTTGGTGGGCGGCGTGGGATTGCGGCGGGGCGCCACCGGCGCCTCACGCACCGTGAGCAGGCCAATCGCGATCAGGTCGTGTACCTGTTCGGCGACCGCGGTGAATTCGCGCTGCAGCACGGTGGCCAGCGCCACCAGATCGCGGCCGCCGTCCACATGGGCGAGCACCTCCCACTGCGCCGGCGACAGACGGAGCTCCGGCAACTGCCCGGGATCCATGTCCTGAAAGGCGGGGACCACGCGCGCATGCGGCACCAGCGCCTCAATGCGATCCCACACGATGGCACGCTGCGCCGCCTCGATCAGCAGTGGCTCCACGGCACGTCGCACGCGCGGCGTGGGGGTCTCACCGGGAAAGAAGCGGAAGGTGCCGTCCTTCCAGCAGAGCACATCGAGCGCGGCTTCCTCGACCTGGCGGCCGCCGAGCACGTCATCTGTCCGTGCGCCGGCGAGTCGCCCCACATCGGCCACGTCCGCATCCACGATCGCGCCCTGCATGAAGCCGATCCGCGCCTCGCGGCTCAGGAGCGGCGCCTCGCAATGCAGGGTGCCTGTCTTCCGCCCGCGGGCGAGCAGCTGGAACACCTCGGCCAGCGCCAGGTCGCGAATGCGCCCTTCGATGCTCAGCATACGCGGGCCGTCACGCGACGTGCACGAAGGAGGCGTCGTCCTCCATCGTGTGTTGCTGGAGCCGTGCGAGCGCCTCCTTCGCGCGGCCGCGCCAGGTGGGTTCGACCCGATCGTCCGAGGCGAGCGACATCCACTGCGCCTGCGCATCGCGCAGACGCCCGCGATTCACCTGCAGCAAGCCGTCATACCAGCGCGCCGCACCGTTGACCGCATCGTGGCGCAAGACGCGATCCACGACAATGCGGGCGTCCGCATCCCGCTCCTCGTACACGAGCACTTCGGCGAGCAGCGCCAGCGCGTCGATGTCGGTCGGAACGTGGGCGAGATGCTGCACGAGCACGCCCCGCGCTTCGGCGAGTCGCCCCGCCTCGCGATGGAGGCGCGCGAGCTCGAGGAGCGCGTCGCGCCACTCGGGCGCCGCCGCGAGGGCGGCGACGAGCTCGAGCCGCGCCGCCAGCAAGTCCCCTCGCTCGCGCAGCAGCCGCGCAATCGCCACCCGTGGCGACGGACGCGATGGATCGAGCGCGAGCGCGCGACGGAAGAACGCCATGGCGAGCCCGCTGTCGTCGAGTCCGAGCGCGACGTCACCGGCAAAGTGCAGCAGCGCCGCGCTGCCGACATCCTGACGCAGCACTCGGAACAGCGCGCCGCGCACCATGTCGCGCCCCTCCTCACCGGCGAGCAACGAGGCGGCATGCAACGCACACACCTCGGCATCCTCGGGCGTCTCGGCAACGAGCGTATCGAGGAGCCGTCGCGCGAGATGCGCCCGCTGCAGCAGGCAGAGCGAGCGCGCTTCACCCAGGGCGGCCCGGCGCCAGAGCGGGGCATGCGCGGCCTGTCCGGCCACCCGCTCCCGCGCCTCGCGGTAGCGATCCACGGCCTCGCCGTGCAGCGTGCGCGCGGCAAACTCGTCCGCCTGATCGCAGCTGCGCGTGGCCCGCTCGGCGTCGGTCAGCACCTCGGCGCTGGGTGCCGCCTCGGGGAGCAGTGCATCGAGCGCCGCATCCTCCACGGGCACGCCAGCCAACGGCGTTCCCCCCGCCACGCGCAGCAGATCCACGGCGCCGACGGCATCAGGGCACTCCAACTGCAGGGCGATACCGACGGCGAGGCGCACCTCGGCCCGGTACGACGCGATACCGAGGGCCTGCTGGGTTTCGCGCGCCGCACCCTCGTGGTCGCCGAGATCGGCCAGGACCTGCGCCAGCGCGAAGCGTGCCTCGGCGTGCGTGGGGCGCTGTTCGATCGCCTTGAGAAAGGCCTCGCGGGCATCGCCGGGGCGCTGCCGCTGCACGAGGATCACACCCATGGTGTGCCACGCGTCGGCCTCGCGCGGCCGGAACATCACGAGTTCCTTGAGCAGCGAAAGCGCCGGCAGGATCTCGCCGCCACGCGACAGGGCGCGAGCGAGGTTGAGGCGCGCCAACACGAGCGTGGGATCGATGTCGGCCGCGCGCGTGAACGCCTCGCGCGCCGCGATATCGTCACCAGCATCGGCCAGCGCAACGCCAAGGTTGTTGTAGGCCAGCGCATCGCGCGCGTCGCAGAAGAGCGCGCGACGATACGAGTCGGCAGCGGCCGTGAGGTCACCGGCCTGGTGACAGGCCACCCCATGTTCGTTCCACCAGCGCGCCGACTCCTCCTGGTCGAGCAGCGCGCGGTAGCGCTCGCGCGCGGACGTCGCGTCACCGTCGATGAGATCGAGTTCGGCGAGCGCATGCGACACGAGCCGCGCATCCTCTCCCCTGGCGACCGCCCGATCGAACTCGCGGCGCGCTTCGCGGAAGTAGCCGCGCTGGCGGAAGGCGAGGCCGAGACCGTAGTGAGCCAGCGTCGCCTCCGACTCGACGGCCATCACATCCGTCGCGGCGTCGGGCGTCACCGGCTCTCGCGTGAGCGAGAGATCACCGTCGAGCGTTTCAAGAGCCGGGTTGAGCGCGGCGGCCTGCTTCGCTGCCCCCAGCGCCTCCTCGTGATACCCCATGTCACCCAACACGAAGCCGCGCAACCGATGCGCATCAGCCAGCAGCGGCTGCTCGGCGAGCAGCGCCTCCACTGCCTCGAGCGCCTGCTCGTTCTGCCCGCGCTGATAGAGCACTTCGGCGAGCAGCAGCGCCGCATCATGGCCGGCCCCGGCGTTCACGGCGCGCTCGAGCCACCGCTGCGCCTTGCGCAGGTCACCTTCCCGTTGCTCCACCAGCCCGCGCTCGAACAGCGCCGCCGCGTCGTCCGGGTCCTCGGCGATGAGCGCATCGAGCTGATGTCGGGCCTCGTCGCGTTTGCCCATCAGGCGCGACAGGCGCGCCCGCTCGAGCAGGGCGTCGCGATCGTCGGGATCGGCCGCGAGTTTCGTGGCCAGCTCCGCCAAGCGCGCCTCGCACGCGCCCGGTTGGGCGGCGGCGACTTCAAGATTGCGGGCAGCCGTGCGCATGCGGGGATCAATGGCGAGCGCCCGGCGAAACGCCTCCACGGCCTCGGCATGCAACCCGCGAGTGTGATACAGCACGCCGAGGTTGTTGAACGCCCCGGGGTCGCGCTGGTCGATCCGCGAGCGCATGGCGCGGAGCAGTTCGACGTCCCGACCGGCGGGCGGGCCGTTCGATGCGGGGGACCGCAGCGGCGACGACGACACGAGGCGCTCCGGCTCAGGCCAGACGCAGCGCGCGGAGCATCACCTGCAGCGACGCGGGGTCGGGGAGCAGGAGAAAGAAGCCGCGCAACGTCTGGTCGAGATCGGTGAGCATGAACTCGCTCTCCACGCAGAGCACGGATTCGCCGCCGTCGGCCACCTCCCCGAAGACACTCTCCAGGACCGCCGAGGACATGTCGATCACCATCGACGGCGGTGACGGCAGGAGCAGCATGCCCAGGAAGTCACTGAGCGCGTTCATGTAGGCACCGCTCAGGATGTTGCCCGTCTCCTTGATCGCCGATGTCTCGAGCTCGCTGAACGCCACCGACGAGCCGATGGGGCGGCGCAGCATCAGCTCCGCGAGGCGCATCACGGTCTGCTTCGGGAAGATGAGCAGCGTTCGACCGGTGAGATCGCCCAGCATGTGCATGAACACCGCTGCAACCGGCTCGTCGGCCGGTTGGAACTGCGCCGGCAGTTCGCTGACGCCCGCAATGCTGATGGCGGGCACCTTGATCATGATGGTGCTCCCCGTCATCTGCGACAGTGCCGTGGCCGCATGCCCGGCGCCGATGTTCGCGGTCTCGCGAAGGGCGTCGAGCTGGATGTGCTTGAGCGTGTGGAGAGCAGGCATTGTCGGGATCAGAGCAGACTGGCGGCGTCGAGGATCAGGGCCAGGCGACCATCGCCCAGTACGGTGGCGCCGCTGAACCACGGAGTGCCGCCGCGCACCTGATCGAGCGGCTTCACCACGATGTCCTGCTGCGCCACGAGCGAGTCGACGCGCAACGCGGCCCGTTTGCCGCCCAGCTCGACGATCGCCAGATGCTGCTCCTCGTTCCCTCGAGAAGCTGACGACGGACGGAGCCCGAATCGTTCATCGAGCGCCACGAGCGGAACGACCTCGTCACGGATGGTGACGGCGGCTCCGGCCGCGTGATGCACCTGCAGCGCATCGTGATACGCGAGGCACTCCTCCACGTGCACGGCGGGGATCGCGAAGATACGCCCCTGCACATCCACCAGCAGCGCACGGGCGATGGCGATCGTCACCGGGACGCGCAGCGTGAACACGGTGCCGTGCCCCGGCGTCGACTCGAGCGCGAGCTGGCCGCCCAGGGCGCGCACACGCGTGTTGACGACATCCACGCCCACGCCCCGCCCCGACAGCGTCGTGATGCTCCTGGCCGTGGAGAGCCCCGGATGGGCGACCACGCGCAGGAGGTCGTGATCGTCGAGCGCGGTGGCCTCGTCGGCGATCAACCCGTGCGCCTTGGCCCGCGCGAGCACCGCCGCCCGATCGATCCCCCGCCCGTCGTCGCGCACTTCAATCCGGATGTTCGAGCGCTCACGCACCGCGCGGAGCACCAGCGTCCCGGCCGGCGCCTTGCCGCGCGCCCGGCGCTCGTCGGGCGGTTCGATGCCATGATCGAGCGCGTTGCGCAGCAGGTGGAGGATGGGATCACCCACCGCATCGAGCAGCGAGCGATCGAGTTCGAGCTCGCGTCCTTCCACCACGAAGCTCACTTCCTTGCCGAGCTCGCGCGCCACGTCGCGCACGAGGCGCGGGAAGCGATCGAAGACGTCGGACGCCGGCAGCAACCGGGCCTGCAGCACTTCGGCCTGCAGCGCGCTCACGAGCCGCGCCGTGTCACGCGCGGTGCGCTGCACCGCCCGATCGGGCGTCGCCGTGCCATCGACCAGTCGCGTGAGGCGGTCGCGGGTGATGACGAGTTCGCCGACCAGATCGAGCAGCGTGTCGAGGCGTCGCGCATCGAGGCGGACGGTGCGCGTGACCGTCGGTGCCACCGGGGCGGCCTTGGCGCGACGCCCCTTGGCGTTCCGCGCTTCCTGCTCGGGCTCACGGACGACCACGCGCGCCACTTCCCCGGCGTTCGTGGCGGCCGTGGCCAGGTCGGCGTCGGCGAGCGGGCTCTTGAGCGCCACGGAGAAGACGCCCTCGAAGTGCGCGTCCTGCCACTGCTCGAGCGCGGGCGTCGTGCGCTGCACCGAACCGACCGCGCGCAGCTTCGTGAGCACGATCATGGCGCGCACGCCCTTGAGCGGACAGTCGCTGTTGAGCACGACGTCCACGATTCGCAGCCCCTGCTCGGCGCGCTCCGCCTCACGCGGCTGCACCGTTTCCGGCGACGGCATGGCGTTCATGAGCGCCGCGATGCCACTCAGGCGCTCGGCCGGCTTGAGCCGCGCGAGCAACGCCTCGACGGCCGGCGTCAGTGCCGTGGCGCCATGCGCGGCGTCTTCGATGCTGGCGCGCAGCGCGTCGGTGCCCTCGAGCAGCAGCGAGACGAGCGTGGTCCCCAATGCCTCATCGCCGTGACGCACCGGTTCGCATCGCCCTTCCAGCGCATGGGCGAGCCGCTCCACGGCCGTGTAGCCCATGGCGGCGGCCATGCCCTTGATCGTGTGCATCCCACGGAACACCGTGGCGATCTGTTCGGCGGCGCCATCGGCATTCGGCGCCTGCTCGAGCGCGAGCAGCGCGGCATCGATGGCATCCAGATGCTCGCGCGACTCGGAATGAAAGAGGGCCGCGTACTTGCCGGCGGTGGCGGACATGGCCGGGCCGGATGCGAAGCGAACGCGCGCGCCGCGGCTTACGCCGCGGTGAGCACGCGGTTGACCGCTTCGAGGACGCGGCTGGGCTGGAAGGGCTTCACGACGAAGTCCTTCGCGCCGGCCTGGATCGCCTCGACGACGAGCGCCTGCTGCCCCATGGCGCTGCACATCAGGATGCGCGCCTGCGGATCGTGCTTCGTGATCTCGCGCACCGCATCGATGCCGCCCATGTCCGGCATCACGATATCCATCGTGACGAGATCGGGACGCAGCTCGCGATACCGCTCCACGGCCTGCACACCCGTCTCTGCCTCGCCCACCACTTCGAAGCCCGCCTGCGTGAGGATGTCCCCCACCATGGTGCGCATGAAGATGGCGTCGTCGCAGATCAGTACCGTTCGGCTCACCGTTCCCTCTCCTCGGCTGAATGCAGGTGTCCGGCCACCAGCTGCGCCGCGTCGAGCAGTTCGACATGGCCTGCGGAAGCCTCATCACCGGTCACGCGCACGTCGTGCACGGCATCCACGGTGAGCCCGACCGGGCGCGCACCGTGCTCGATGAGGACGATCGAGCCCGGCGTGACGGCACGCTCTCCCGTCAGGAGCGCCTGGAGGTCCAGCACGGTGACGATCGCGCCCCGGACGTTGACGATCCCGGCCTGAATCGGCGGCGTTCCGGGGACGGTCATCAGCCCTTCCGGGCGTACGACCTCGGTGACCTGCTCGATGGGGATGCCGTAGCGGCCCAGCCCCGAACGCACCACCAGCCACTGCGGGGGCAGCTCTTCGTCGCCCGCATCGGGATCGACCGCGGGCGGTGTGTCGGGCGGGCTAGTCGGCCTGGTAGAATCCGAAGACATCGAGCGGGTCCTGGTGCGAGGCGAGCTCCGGCATCGCACTCAGGACCGCGAGCGACTGCCGCAGGTCGGTCGGCAGGGGCGAACGCAGGTCCACGAGCGCGCCCGAGATCGGGTGCCGGAAGCGGAGCCAGGCCGCATGCAGGAAATGGCGACGCGGCGGGAGCGCAGCCACCTTGCGCCCCCCGCCCCCGCCGTAGGTGTCATCACCGATGACGGGGTGACCCACGCTCGACAGGTGAATGCGAATCTGGTGCGTGCGACCGGAATGCAGGTGCGCGCGCAACAGATCCACACTGTCGAACCGGGCCAGTCGCACGAAATCCGTTCGTGCGGCCTTCCCGGACTGGACGATCGCCATGCGCGTCCGGTCTCGCGGATCGCGCGCAATGGGGGCATCGACGGTGAGATGATCGTCCTTGAGGTGACCCCACGAGACCGCCACGTAACGGCGCGTCACCTGCCGCGCCGCGAGCGCCGTGCTCAGAATGCGATGCGACGCGTCGGTCTTGGCCACCACCAGCAGGCCGCTCGTATCCTTGTCGAGGCGGTGCACCAGCCCGGCACGCTCCTCCCCGCCCCCTTCGGCCAACGGCTCGCCACGCCCGATCAGCGCATTCACCAGCGTGCCGGTCCAGTTTCCCGGCGCCGGATGCACCACCATGCCGGCCGCCTTGTCCACCACCAGCAGATGCTCGTCTTCGTAGACGATATCGAGCGGGATCTGCTCCGGGACAATCTCCCGCCCCGGCGGCGGCGGAATGACGACGACGATCGCGTCGCCGGCTTCCCCACGATACGACGCCTTCTCGCGACGCCCGTTGACGGTCACCTGCCCGTTCGCGATCAGCGTCGCCGCCTGCGTGCGCGACAGCTCGGCTTCGCGCGCCACGAGCAGATCGAGGCGATCGCTCTCGCTGACCGCGAACGCGACGCGGCGTTCGCCGCCGGCGGTCACCGCGCCTCCGTCTCGCGGGCGGCGGCGTCCTGCTGCCAGAGCGCGATCACGAGACACGCCGCGCCGATCGTCACCGCCGTGTCGGCCACGTTGAACGTCCAGAAGCGGACGTCACCCACGCCGATGTCGATGAAATCCACCACACCGTCGCGCAGCCGAATGCGATCGAGCAGGTTCCCGATCGCGCCGCCCACGACGACCGGCACGCCGAACGCGGCGATCCTCGAGATGCGGGTCAGATCGAGCGTGGCCTTGATCAGCACCGCCACGATGACGACACTGAGCGCCGCAAAGATCCAGCGCGACGCCGGACCGAGGTGCATGCCGAACGCGGCGCCCGGATTGAAGGCCAGCGTGAAGCGCACCACGTCGCCGATGATGCGATGCGGGATGTGCCGCGGCGCGAGATACTCCATCGCCAGCATCTTGCTGACGAAGTCCGCGGCGACCACCAGCGCCACGATGATCCAGAAGCGCGGCTGCGACGCGGCGACCGGCACATCGTTGATGACCGCGCTGGCCGTGGCGGCGCGCGCGTGTGGATTCATGGCCGTCATGCTGAAAGATCACCCGGGTCGGACGCGCTGGACGACGCGTTGCTGGCGCCCAGCGCGACCTGGCGGTCTTCACCCCACAACACCCACGCCAGCAGAAACGCGCCGGTGGTGACGGCGATGTCCGCCACGTTGAACGTCGGCCACCGGCTCGCACCGATCCCCACGTCGATGAAGTCGACCACGCCGAGATCGGACCGGATGCGGTCGATCACATTGCCGATCGCGCCCGCCGCGACGAGCGAAACGGCAAGCACGCGGCGCAGGTCGGTGTCCGCGGCTTCGCGGTACAGACGCCAGAGCACCACGAGCGCGCCGGCGGTGAGCGCCATGAAGATCCAGCGCGAGTACTGTCCGAGGTGCAGTCCGAAGGCCGCCCCCGGATTGTAGACCAGTGCGAAGCGGAACCACTCGCCGAACACCGGGTTCGGCATCCCCGACGGCGCCAGCACCGCCACCGCGACCGCCTTCGTGATGAGGTCGAGGATGACGATGCCAAGCACCACCGGAAGCGCAACGATGACCTTCACGTCAGCTCTTCTTGGTGTCTTCCTCGCGCTGCTTGCACGCGATGCAATAGCGCGCGTTCGGCAGCGCATCCAGACGCTCGAATGCGATGTCCTCGCCGCACTGATGACACTTGCCGAACGTCTCCGGCGCCTTGTACAGGCGGCGCAACGCCTGGTCGATGTGCCACAGGAACCGCCCTTCCTTCGACGCGAACAGGAAGGCCTTCTCACGCTCCATGGCGTCGGTGCCCTGATCGGCCATATGGAACGAGTACGCGCTGTTGTCGCCGTCGTTCACTTCGCCGTTGGGGCCGATCGTTTCGGCGTGATGGCCGAGCTCCTTCAGCACGCGCTTCCGCTCATCGAGCAATCGCTTCTCGAAGTGCTGCAGCTGCTTCTTGGGCATCGGCTTCGGCTTCTTCGCGTCCTTGGTGGACGCCGACTTCGATTCGGCCATCACGACCCTTCCTTGGTGAGCGCGAGGCGCAGGGCGCGTCCATCGACGTCCCCTGCCTGCGTTGCGGTCCATGAGCCACCGTCGCCGTGACCGGCGAGCGGGGATCCTGCTTCTGCGCCGAGCAGCAATCGCCCGGCCAGCACTTCATCGGCGATATGCTGGCGATGCGCGGCGACCGCGCCCTCCAGCTCCTCGTCGCCCGCCACGGCGACCACAATGCGGTCGCTTACAGCGAGTCCGGCCTCCTTGCGCAGCCGCTGGATGCGGCTGATCACCTCGCGCGCCAACCCTTCGGCGCGCAGTTCCGGCGTGATGGTGGGATCCAGTGCCACCCCGTACCCGCCGTTCTCCTGCACCACGGCGGCGCCCGAGGCGCGCCGGATGATGGCGACGTCGTCGGGGGCAATCAAGCGCTCGACGCCGCCCACCTCGATCGTGACCGACTCCCCGGCCGCCAGCCGGCGCAGCCGATCGGCGTCCATGCCGGGCACCGCCTCGGCGACAAGCGGTGTCTCCTTGCCGAACTTCTTGCCCAGCGTGCGGAAGTTCGCCTTGGCTTCGAGCGAGACGAGGTTGTCGGTGGAGGTCACGAACTCCACCTGCTTCACGTTCAACTCGGATGCCAGCAGCGCGCCGAGGCTGGCCACCGCCGTCGCGTCACCGGGTACCACGCACTGCATGGACGGCAGCGGCTGCCGCACCTTCACGTCGGCCACGTCGCGCGCCGCGTGGCCGAGTCCGGCCAGCGTCCGGAGGTCGTCCATGGCGGCCTCGAGCGTGCTGTCGACCGGCGTCGGCGCACTCCGCGTATACGGCGCCAGATGCACCGAGCGCCCGGTGAGCGCGTGATGCACTTCATCGGTGATGAAGGGCGCGAACGGCGCCAACAGCCGGCACACCACCACCAGCACTTCGTGCAAGGTGGCGAACGCGGCCCGGTTGTCCGCGCCGTCCACCTCATAGAACCGGGCGCGACTCTGCCGCACGAACCACTTGGAGACGTCGTCGTCCATGAACTGCATGACCCGACGCGCCGCGAGCGTCGCGTCGTACGCGTCGAGGTGAGCATTCACCTCCGCTTCGACCCGCGAGAGCCGCGAAAGGATCCACCGGTCGAGTGCCGGCCGTGCCGCCACCGGCGGATCGAGCTCGCTCGGCGACCAGCCGAAGTTGGCGTACTGCGCGAAGATGCCGTTGTAGACGTTGCGGAACGTGAGCAGAAAGCGCCCGGCCGTTTCGCGGATGGCCGCCTCGTCGAAGCGCCGCGGTACCCACACCTGGCTCGACGCCACGAGGAACAGACGCACCGCGTCGGCACCATGGCGCTGCATCACATCCCAGGGACTCACCACGTTGCCGCGCGACTTGGACATCTTCTGCCCCTGCGCGTCGAGCACGAGGTCGTTCACGACCACGTTGCGATAGGGTGCCGCCTGGTCATCGCGATTGTTCGGCAACGCGTCGCCCAGCGTGGTGGCCACCGCGATGAGCGAATAGAACCAGCCACGCGTCTGGTCGACGCCCTCGCAAATGAAGTCGGCCGGGAACTGCGCGGCGACCGTGTCCCGATTCTCGAAGGGATAGTGCCACTGGGCGAAGCTCATCGACCCCGAGTCGAACCAGGTGTCGATGACCTCCGGCACCCGTCGCATCGTGCCGGTGCCACTTGGGGCCGGCCACGTGTACGCGTCGATGTGCGGCTTGTGCGGGTCGAAATCGTCCGGCAGAGCGCGTCCGACCTTGGCGGCCAATTCCGCGTAGCTCCCGAGCACCTCGATTTCGCTCGGATCCGCGTCGTTCACCCACACCGGCAGCGGCGTGCCCCAATACCGATCACGCGAGATCGCCCAGTCGACGTTGTTGGCGAGCCACTCGCCAAAGCGCCCGGTGCCGATCTCACTCGGGTTCCAGTTCACGAGGCGGTTCCGCTCGAGCAGCGCCTCGCGCACGGCGGTCGTGCGCACGAACCACGAGCCACGGGCGTAATACAGCAGCGGCGTGCCGCAGCGCCAGCAATGGGGATAGGCGTGCGTGAACTGCGCCGCCTTCCAGAGCACGTCGCGTTCCCTGAGCACCTCGATGATGCGCGCGTCCGCCGACTTGACGAACATCCCCGCCACCTCGGGCACGCCGTCGACGAACTCACCACGCGCGTTGACCGGCTGCACGAAGGCGAGCCCGTGCCGCTGTCCCGCGGCGTAGTCGTCGGCGCCGAAGGCGGGCGCCATGTGCACGACCCCCGAACCATCCTCGGCCGACACGAAGTCCTCGGGCACGATGATCTCGTGCGCGCCCACGTCGGGATAGGCCACCCAGTCGAGCGGCCGCCGGTAGCGGCGGCCGACGAGATCGCGCCCGGCCATGGTCGTCACGACGTCCCAGCGGTCGGCCCAATCGCCCCCCAACACCCCCGGCACACGCGCTTCGGCGAGCACGATCGTCCACTCCGCCCCCGACTTCTTGCGCAGTTCGGCGTACGTCAGATCGGGATGCACGGCGAGCGCCGTGTTCGACACCAGTGTCCACGGCGTGGTTGTCCACACGATGATGCGCTGCCGCATCGCGGGCGCCTCGCCGTTCGCGTCGAGCAGATCGAGTGCCACATAGACGCTCGGATCCTCGACGTCTTCGTACCCCTGCGCAACTTCGTGGCTCGACAACGCCGTCCCGCAGCGCGCGCAATACGGCAGGATCTTGTGCCCCTTGAACAGCAGCCCCTTCTCGTACATGGTCTTGAGCGCCCACCACTCGCTCTCCACGTAGTCGTGCTCGTACGTGACGTACGGGTCGTCGTAGTTGAGCCAGTATCCGATGCGCTTGGAGAGCTCTTCCCACTCGCCGCGGTACTTCCACACGCTCTCGCGGCAGCGACGGTTGAACTCCGCCACGCCCACCTGCTCGATCAGCTGCTTGCCACCCAGCTTGGCGATTTCGCTCGGGTCGACGCCACGGCGCTCGGCTTCCTCGCGCTGCAGCTCCTTCTCGACCTCGATCTCCACCGGCAGTCCATGGGTGTCCCAGCCGGCCTTGCGCGGCACATAGAACCCCTGCATCGCGCGGTGGCGGCAGAAGAGGTCCTTGATGGTGCGCGCAAAAACGTGGTGAATGCCCGGCCGACCATTGGCCGTCGGCGGCCCTTCGAAGAACACGAACGGCTTCGCGCCGGCGTGCGCCTGAAGCGTCTGTTCGAACAGCTGCTCCGCGTCCCAACGCGCCAGGACACCGCGCTCGAGATCATCGGCAGCGGCATCGGGGAGCAGCGGGTAGCGGACGGTATCCTGCGGTGCGGTCATGAACGCGAAGGCAACGGGAAAGCGACGATCGATTCGGACGCGAGAGGCTTACAGGCGCGCCAGCACGCCCTGCACCACGGCGCTCAGGCCGGGCTCAGCGCGGCGCGCCACGCCGATGATCTGTTCGAGACTTGCCGGCTCGAGCGCGTCCGGGAGACACTGGTCGGTGATGATCGAGAGTCCGAGGACACGCATCCCGCCGTGCACGGCCACGATCACCTCCGGAACGGTGGACATGCCCACCACATCCGCCCCGATCCCACGCAGGAAGCGATACTCGGCGCGCGTTTCGAGGTTCGGCCCCTGCACCGCCACGTAGACGCCTTCCCGCAGCGGCACACCGGCGGCCTGCGCCGCCTCCCGCGCGAAGCGCCGCAGCCCCGCGTCGTACGGATCGCTCATGTCGGGGAAGCGGGGGCCCAGCGTTTCATCGTTGGGACCGATGAGCGGATTGTCACCGAGCAGGTTGATGTGATCGGCGATCAGCATCAGATCGCCGGGCTGCCACAGCGGATGCATACCGCCGCACGCGTTGCTCACGATGAGCGTGCTGGCGCCCAGCGCACGCAACACGCGCACCGGAAACGTGACCTGCTGCAGCGAGTAGCCCTCGTACCGGTGAAAGCGTCCCTGCATGGCCACCACCGTCTTGCCGCCCAGCGTGCCACAGAGCAGGCGCCCCTTGTGCGACTCCACCGTGGAGAGCGGAAAGTTGGGCAGTTCGCTGTAGTCGATGGCCTGCTCGACCTGGATCTCCTCGGCGAGGCCGCCGAGCCCCGTGCCGAGAATGATCGCCACGTCCACCGGCTTGGGGAATCGCGCCCGCACCGCCTGCGCGCAGGCTTCGATGCGTTCACGCGCATGGAGCCCGAGCGCCGGGTGCGAGAGCGCGACCTGCGTGTGTTCCTGCGTATACTGCAGCTGGGGGCGCGCCCCGGACGTGGTGGTCACGTGATGTCGTCCTCTACGATATCGAGCCACGACGGCGTCGGCAGGGCCGGCCGCGGGGGCAGATCACGAACTTCCTTGGCGACCGACGCCGGATCGCTCAGCGCACCCGACTGGCGCGGCGTCACGATGGTGGGCACCGGCTCGGATTCCGCTGAATTGAGCTCCGTGAGCTGGCGCTCGAGCTGATGGCGCAACTGCGCGAGAAACGCCCGGCGCGTACGCCAGAGCGACTGCAGTTCCTCTTCGGCGCGACGAATCTCCTCGCGCACCGACGCGATCTGCCGCTCCGACTCGGCCTGCGCTTCACGCATAAGGAGCTGCGCCTCGCGCTCGGCCTGCTCGCGAATCTCGGCACGCAACTGCTGCGCGCTGACCAGCGCCTCGTTGATGGCCTTGTCGCGCTCCTGAAAGCCCCGGAGCTGCTCGCGCGCGACTCGCGCTTCGGTCTCGAGCTCCTGCAGCTGCCGCGTGAGGCGTTCGAGCTCCTCCGCAACCTGCTCACGGAACTGATCGACGCGCGCGCGATCGTAGCCGCGCAGCGCGTTGCCGAAGTCGTAGCGCCGGACATCCAGCGCGGTCAGGTGAAAGCCGCCGTCAGCCATGATCCAGTTCGATGCTCAGGTTCGACTGCCGAACAGCACGGTCCCCAGGCGCACGTGCGTCGCCCCTTCTTCCACGGCGATCTCGTAGTCGCCTGACATCCCCATGCTCAGCCACTCCGCCGGATGTCCCGCCGCGCGCAGCGCCTCACGGACGCCGCGCGCGCCGCTGAACACCTGGCGAAGCTCCGCTTCGGCCGCGTCAAACGGTGCCATCGTCATGGCCCCACGCACGCGCAGCTGCGGCAGCGCATGCAGCCGCTCCGCGACCGCGGGGACATCGGCCGGCGCAATGCCGCCCTTCGTGGTCTCGCCGCTCACGTTCACCTGCAGAAGCACATCGAGCGTGCGCCCCTTGGCGACCGCCGCCTCGTGCAACGCCTGGGCGAGCCGTTCACTGTCGAGGCTGTGCACCAGGGCGAAGTTGAGCGCGTGCTTGGCCTTGTTCCGCTGCAGATGGCCGATGAGATGCCAGCGGACCGGTGCCGACACGAGGGCCATCTTGCTCTCGGCTTCCTGCACCTTGTTCTCACCCACATCGGTCACGCCCGCAGCCCAGGCTGCTTCCACCGCGTCCGGGCCATGCGTCTTGGTCACCGCGACCAGCGTGACCTCCTGCCCATGTCCGCCCCGCGCGCGTGCCGCCGAGATGCGTTCCCGCACCTCGAGAACAGCCTCACGCACTGCAGTCGCAACAGGGTCGGAAATTGGCATAGCACATAAGGTTAGATCCCTCCGCACCCCGACACAAGGAGAGTATCTGCGAGGTTCGTCACGCCGGCGCAGCGCAGCAGGGTCTGCACCATCTCTGCGGCCGGGTCGGCACCCGGTGGCAGCGGCGTGAGCGCAGATCGGGGAACTTGTCCGTCGGTACGCCGAAGGGCCGCGAGATCGAGCCCGGTGCGACCGGCTGCCACCGTACTGTCCGCGCGCCAGAGCAGCCCCTCGAGCGTCCATCCCGCCGCGGGCGCCACTGCCAGCCGATCCCGCCGCTCCAGCATGCTGCTCACGCGGATCGGCCGCCGCTGCTGCGCCGCGTGAATGGCCAGCGATTGCATGGCCGGGGTGAGCCCGGGCCACGCGGTCACCGCTTCTGGCGCGAGGAGCCCGCGACGGGCCAGTTCGGCGCGATACCACGGGGCCCCCAGCAGCGGAACCGTCACCACGGTCACATCCGGACGCCGTTCCTCGACCTGCTGCAGATACCACATCGGGAACGTGTCGTTGTCGCCGCCGGCGAGCAGCACCCCGTTGGCCGGCATGGCGTCGAGCAGCAGGCGCGCATACGTGCGCGGCAGGGTGGCGACGGGCGTCTGCGTCCGATCGACCACCGGTCGGTTTGCGAACAGCGGCACGAGCGCCACCAGCAGCGGGAGCACGGCCACCGGCAACGGAAAACGCGCCCGTAACCGCGTTGAGAGCGCTGCCGCGCCGGCGCCGGCGAGCATTCCCCACGCCCAGAAACCGAGCACGAAGAAGTAGTCGCGCTCGCGCGCCTCATGCACCGCACCGGGATGCAGCAACGGACCGCCGAAGCTCGGCCCCGCCCTCATGTTCAGCCACGCCGCGACGCCCACCGTGCCACTGGCCAGCAGCAGCACCATCGCGCGGCCGATGCGCGCGTCATGCGCGTTGACGGCCCGAATCCCAAACGCCGCAAGCAGCGCGAACACCACCGTCACGCTGGTGCGCGCCAGCGAAGGCGTGGGGAACGGATGGGCGCCGAAGGCGAACTGCCAATCGGCCCACTGAAACACGTTCCCCAGCTGCAACCACACCGGCGCCATTCGCGGCCACAGTCCGGCCACCTGATACTGCTCCCGCCGGAGCACGGCGATGAGTGCGCGCAGCGTCACGGGATGGCCGGAATCCATCGCCGGACCGTGCGACGAGAAGAGCGGCAGCAGGGCGACGGCCGAGAAGCCGAGCGCCACGAGCGCGCCCCAGACCGCCACGTCGCGCCGTGAGGGGCGCGCGCCGCGCCAGGCAAACGCCGCCGCTGCCGGAAGGGCCACCAGCACCGACAGGTGCAGCGGTACGGCCAGCCCCACCAGAAAGGCGATCACCGCGCGGCCGCGTCGGCGCTGATCGTCGGTGGCGTCGTGGCGACCCGCCCATTCGCCGGCGGCGAGCATCAGCACGCTCGTGAGCAACGCCACCGCGTACACCTCACTCTCGGTGGCGTTGAGCCAGATGCTGTACGTCGTGCCGGCAATGACCGCCGCCACGACGGCTCCACGGCCACCAATCCAGCGCGCGGCGAGCCAGGCGCTGACGCCTCCGGTGAGTGCCGCCGCCCACACCGAAAGCAAGGTGACCGCCCGGGGGGGCGACGCCTGACTGAACACGAGCGTGGCGACCTTCCCCAGCAGCACCCAGAACGGCGTCCCCGGCGGATGCGGAATGCCCAGGGTGTGCGCGGCAGCGATGAATTCCGACGCATCCCAGAAGGTGAGATCGGGCGCGGCGGTGGACACGTAGGTCGCCAAAAGCACCATCGTCGCCACGACTGCGGCGACGAGGGGCGTTGGGATCCGAATTCGTGGACGGCGGCTCAACTCAGGCCGGCGCGACCTCGGGACCACCGAGCAGCGGCGGCGTGATCGGCCGGCTCGTGGGCGCCGGCGTCGGAAGGACCGCCGCCGGCGGCGCCGACGGCGCATCCGGACCGCTGCGCGGTGGCAGCGGCTTGCCTTCCTTGAGCAGGATGATGTCGTCGCGGCTCAGCGTTTCGCGCTCGAGCAACCCGTTGGCGACCGCGTCGAGCAGCGCGCGATGCTCGTTGAGCACCGCCACCGCCCGCTGATGCGCCTGCGTGGCGACGCGCTTCACCTCGCCGTCGACCAGCTGCGCCGTCTGCTCCGACACTTCACGGCGCGACTGGATCTCACGACCCAGGAAGAGCTCCTGCTCGTTGTCGCCGACGAGGATCGGGCCGATGGAATCCGAGAGGCCCCACTGCGTCACGTAGCGACGCGCGATGCTCGTGGCCTGCTGGATGTCGCTCGCGGCACCAGTCGTCACGCGGTTGTGGCCGAAGACGATTTCCTCGGCCGCGCGTCCGCCGTACGCCATCACGAGGCGCGCCTCGAGCTGCTCGCGCGTCACCGACACGCGGTCGTCTTCGGGGAGCGTGAAGGCGATGCCGAGTGCGCGACCACGCGGCACGATCGTGACCTTATGGAGCGGATCGTTCCCCGCCACCATCATGGCGCACACCGCATGTCCCGCTTCGTGGAAGGCCGTGAGACGACGCTCCTCGTCCTTCATGACGAGCGACTTCCGCTCGGCGCCCAGCATGACACGATCCTTCGCTTCCTCGAGATCGCTCATGTAGATCTTCTCGTGATTCTTGCGCGCCGCGAGCAGCGCCCCTTCGTTCACGAGATTGGCGAGATCGGCGCCGGCCATGCCCGGCGTGCCGCGCGCGAGCGAGGTCACGCTCACGTCGTCGGCGATGGGCTTGTTGCGGAGGTGCACCTTGAGGATGCCCTCACGGCCACGCAGGTCCGGCGCGTCGACCACGATCTGTCGGTCGAAGCGGCCCGGTCGCAGCAGCGCGGGGTCAAGTACGTCGGGGCGGTTCGTCGCGGCGATCAGGATGACGCCGTCGTTCGACTCGAAGCCATCCATCTCGACGAGGAGCTGATTGAGCGTCTGCTCGCGCTCATCGTGCCCGCCACCGAGGCCGGCACCGCGATGACGGCCGACGGCATCGATTTCGTCGATGAAGATGATGCACGGCGCGTGCGCCTTGCCCTGTTCGAACAGGTCGCGGACACGCGAGGCACCCACACCGACGAACATCTCGACAAAGTCGGAACCGGACATCGAGAAGAATGGACGGCCCGCCTCCCCGGCGACCGCCTTGGCGAGCAGCGTCTTGCCGGTACCCGGCGGGCCCACCAGCAGCGCGCCCTTCGGCAGGCGACCACCGAGCTTGGTGAACTTCTGCGGATCCTTGAGGAACTCGATGATTTCCTGGAGCTCGACCTTGGCTTCGTCGGCACCGGCCACGTCGGCGAATGTCACCTTGGGGGTGTCGCCGCTCAGCAGCTTCGCCTTGGACTTGCCGAAGGAAAAGGCCTTGTTGCCGCCGGCCTGCATCTGACGGAACAGGAAGATCCAGAAGCCGATGAGCAGGATGTACGGCAGCATCGTCACGATGAGGCTGCCGAAGTTGGCGCGCGGCTCCTGCACGGAGACGCGCACGCCACGGGCATAGAGCAGCTTCTGCTCTTCGGGCGCCGATCCCGGTACGAGGCGCACGTTGAACCGGCCGACCTCGCGGCCGCCCGGCACCTTGACCTTCTGGTTGAACTGACCGGCGAGCGTGTTGTCCGACTGGAAGGCAACGGCCTTGATGTTGCCGGCCTCGAGCTGTGCCCGGTAGTCGGTGAGCGAGATGTCCGGCGCGACGGGCTCGCGGCCGTTGCCGTAGGACAGGAACGCCACCGGGATCAGGATCACGAGGATCCAGAAGGAGAGCGTCTTGGACCAGCGAGCCCAGTTGGTCGGCTTCTTGGGCGAGGGCGTCATGTTGGGTGCCATGAGAGGACCGCGTTACTCCAGACTGGCCACATACGGCAGGTGCCGGAAATTCTCGGCATGATCCAGACCGTACCCGACCAGGAATTCGTGTGGCGCGTCGAATCCCACGAACTTCGTGGGGTGCTGCAGATGTTCGGCGATATGCTTGTGCAACAACGCGCAGATTTCCAGCGACTTCGGCTTGCGCTCTCCGAGCAGCTCGATGAGCCGCTGCAGAGTTCGGCCGGAGTCGACGATGTCTTCCACCAGTAGAATGTGCTTCCCCTCCAATTCCGTTTCCGGATCGTAGAGGAGGCGGACCACCCCGCTCGATTCCATGGCGTCGCCATAGGACGACGCGACCAGGAAATCGACCTGAAGCGGGCGGGTAATGTGGCGGACGAGGTCGCTGAGGAAGATGAAGCTGCCCTTGAGCAGCCCCAGCACGAGCAGGTCCCCGTCGGGATAGGCGGCGGTGATATCCTGGCCCAGCGCCTCGACGCGGGCCTGGATGGTGGGCGCGTCAAAGACGATGCGCCGGACAGCGCGGCCGTCGAGGCGCGGATCCACCTTGCTCGTGCTGCTCTCAGTCACGCTCACGCTCACAGCGATACCAGATCAGGTCCGGCCGACCGGGCCGGGACGGCGCTGCGACAGCGCAGCAGATTCCCGGGACCCAGATCGGCGCATCATCGATGAGCACGACCGGCCAGGACGGCCGGTCGGGGACAGGGACACGGGACTCCGAAAAGTACCGTGTTACCCGTCTCCCTGCTGGGGCCCCCATCGTGACGATGCGGTCTCCAGCTGCCCATGCGCGCACGACGACCGGTTGCCCGGACGGCAACGCCATGGTCCAGGGATCGACACCGGTGTCGCC
>JBDHVK010000043.1:0-26322 GCA_039809645.1 Gemmatimonas sp. | reverse complement strand
GCGTGGCAAGTACGACCTCGATGTCGTGGGCCACTATGCGCGGCCGGATGTGTTCCGGCTTTCGGTCGATGTGGGGGCGAAGCCGCCGGTGGCGTTTGCTGAACCGGGATCCTGAACAGCCAGGCGCCGCGCCTCAGAACTCGAGGTTCAAGCCAATCGACGGCAGCAAGCCGATGCCCGTTTCGCGCTCGACGACGCGCCGGCGCGGGTTCCAGCTTGGCGGCGCGACGTTCTGCCGGTTGGTCACGTTTTGCAGGTCGAGAAATGCGATGAGCTGTCGTCCGCGGAGCAGCAGCCGGCGGTCGACCCGTACGTCGGCCGCGAAGAAGGCCGCGAGGCGGTTGGCGTTGTAGCGCGCGAAATCGAGTGTGCCCGCGAGCGAGCCGCTGGTGGTGAATGGCGTGTACGGGAGGCCGCTGCTGGCGCGCAGTCGGGTCGCGAGTTCCCAGCGCGCGTTCGGGCGCCAGCCGAGCACGGCGTTGGCGAGCACTGGCGTGTCGAACGCCCCGCGCGTGGCCGCGCCGGTGAGCGCGGTGAAGCGCGTGCGGTTGAGCGACAGACTGGCCTGTCCATACCATGGCGTCGCGCCGAGCTTCTTCTGCGCGAACAGCTCGACGCCGTACGCCTCGCCGGTGCCGGTGGACGCGAGCGGCTCGAGGCCGAAGGGAATGTCGGTCGTCACGTCGTCGAAGCCGTTCGGGCTCAGCACGGCCTGCGGGCGATAGAGGCGAACGGGGTAGTCGCCGTAGCGCTTGCCGTACGCTTCGAGCTGTACCTTGAGCTCGGGGGTCACGAGCCGAGACAGGCCGGCGACCAGCTGATCAGCCCGGAAGGGCGTGAGGCGCTGCGCGTTCCCCGGGTCGCCGACCAGCCAGATGTAGCTCGGCGCCTGCCAATAGCGGCCCGCCGACAGGCTCGCCGCAGTGGTGGCATCCAGCTGCCACGTCGCACTCGCGCGCGGCGCTACCCGCACCGCGTTGCCAAGGAATCCGTACCAATCGCCGCGTAGTCCGCCGGTCACGCGGAGGCGCGGATGCAGCTGCCACGCCAGCTGCGCATACGTGCCGTTGCGCGCGGCACTGAACGACGTGTCCACGCGGAGCGGCTGTGGGGCGCCGTTGGCGTCGCGACGGGCAAATCCCGCCAGGGTGGCGTCGTAACGGAGCGCGCGCGCCACCTTGAACACGCTGCCGGTTTCGAGAGTGAGCGAGGGGGTGAGCGCGCGCGTCAGATCGCTGCGCAGGCTGGTCTCGCCTTCGCGTGAGCGACTTTCAAACACCGGGTTGAGCAACGTGTCGCGCTGCGCGCTTTCGTACCGGGCAAACGTGCGCCCGAGCGTCGTCGTCAACAGCCCCGCGTCGAGGCGCCGCTTCCAGGTGACGCCGCTGAAATACTGGGTTTGCGTGGGCGCCAATACCTGGGCGTTGCTCACACGCGCGGTATCGGACTCGTTGTTGAAGCTCACCGTGCCGCGCGCGCCGATCGTGAGAACGCTGAACGCATCGCGTGCCGTGGGCCGCCACGTGGCCTTCAGGGTCGCGTCGGTGTATTGTGGCACGAAGCTCAACCCGATCGCCTTGAAGAGCAGATCGAGATAGCTCTGGCGCACGTTGGCGAAGAACGACGCCTTCGAGCCCAGTGGCCCTTCCAGCACCGCGCCCACCTGCGTGGCGGCCACGTTCACTTCGCCGGCGACCCGCTCGCGATTGCCTTCGCGCAAGGTGATGGTCGTGGCGCTCGACGTGCGGTCACCGTAGCGCACGCCAAATCCGCCGGCGGACAGTGCCGCTTCCTCGACGAAGCGAATGTTGATCAGCGAGATGGGGCCACCGGTGGACCCCTGCGAGCCGAAGTGGTTGATGTTCGGCACTTCGATGTTGTCCACGACGAACAGATTCTCGAACGGCGCCCCACCGCGCACGACAAGATCGTTGCGGCCAGCGCTCGTGACCCCCACACCGGGGGCAATCGAGACGGCGCGCAGCACATCCTCCTGGGCCCCCGGCTGCCGGCGCACTTCTTCGGCGTCGTAGCGCTGGGTGGAGACCGGCGTGGACGCTGGAGGCACGGTGGGGAACGCCTGCGGACGCACGGTGACGGTGGCGAGGCGCACATCAACCGGACGCAGGGTGATCGTCACTTCGGCCGGCTTGTTCGGCGACACGGCGATGTCACCGCGCGTGGCCGCTTCGAAGCCGACACAGCGTACATCGAGCTGCACGATGCCGACACGCACGCCGCGCAGCGTGAAGCGGCCGAGAGAGTCGGACTGCGCGGTGGGGTCCTGCCCGGTGACACGGACCGAGGCGCCGGCGATGGGCGTTTCCGCACCTTGACTGATGACCCGGCCGCTGATGACGCCGGTGGCGGGAATCGATTGTGCCGGCGTCGCGCGGGCGGACGCCAGCAGGCCAAGCACAAGGAGCAAACGAAGACGGGACATGGAACGCAAACGCCCGATGTCCCGCCTTTGCTCCCATGAACCGATCGCTGCTTACGGTTTGTTGCGCCCCCGCAATTCGTGCGCGACGAGCAGCACGAGGCCGATGGCGATCAGCAGGCCGGCGGTCACGAGCAGCATGAAGCGGGGTGTACCGCTCATCACGAGACCCACGGTGAGCGGCAGAAAGGAGGAAAGCAACACCACCAACCAGCGTTCACGCACGTGCCACGGCGTGTGATCGGTCTCCATCGGGTGGAGCGCCGTCATCGCTTCGGCAAGCGAGGGGGCGTTGGAACGGGCAGGTGCAGCAGTCGTCGACGGCAGGGCCGTCGGCGCGAAAGGCGTCGTCATGACAACTCCAGGGCATGTGAGTGCACCCGCGGCGCCGAATGCGCGCGCGGGATCCGCTAGGGGCGTCGCCGAGGGCGACGGAACTCAGCTCTGGACGGGTGGCGCGGTGGCGAAGTGCGGTGCGACGGCACCGCTGGCTGCGACGCGGTTGGACGCGGCATGCGCCGCGGCCACGGCACGCGTGGAATGGGGCGCCCGCAGGCCCGCCGGGACCACCTGCGACCACGGGCTCACATGCGGCGGCAGCGTGGTCTGAGGCGCGCTCGCGCGAATGACCACCACCGTGGCCAGTTGCGGCCCGTGCGCCTGCAACAGCGGCGACGCCTCGCGCGCCGCGATGGCGCTGATCGACGCCGGTGCCGCCCCGGCGCGCTCGGTGGCGCGCGGGGAGAGCGTGGCGAGCCACGCGAGGCAGAGGGCAACGAAAAGCCGCATGTGGCAATCTACCACATGCGGCTCTCGAGGTTCCAGACGGAACCCGCGTCACGTTGTCAATTACATGGCCGGTGCCATCAGATCCTGCAGTGCCTTCTTGAGCAGGTCGGCCTTCTTGCTGTCACAGCCCTTGGCCGCATCGGCCGCCGCGATGGCCGCATTGAGCGCCGTGTTGCGCGCCGCACCGCTCGCCTTCTCCGCCGCCGCAATCTGCGTGCGCAGCGTGCTCACCTGGCACGACTTCCGCTCGAGCTGATCGGTGAACGCCTTGGCCAGTGGGAAGCTGGGCGGCCACGTGATCTTGGGCTGCCCCTGCGCATTCAGCTGGTCCCACTTCACCGTCTTCGCGGCGTCGATCTCGTTCTGCGTGAGATACTGACTCGGCGTGAGTTCGGCGATGTCCAGACCGCGCGCGATTTCCGAGCTGATGATCTGGCCGTTGTACCAGTACACCGACCACGACCCACCCATCTCCATGCGCGTGCCGTCCACCGGACCGCGGTCGAAGCTGGCGATTTCGAACGGCTTGGTGGGATCGGTCCAGTCGAACACCGTGATGCCGCCCTGATAGAAGGCCTGCACCATCACATCACGGCCCGGAATCGGAATCAGCGAGCCGTTGTGGGCCACGCAGTTTTCCTTGTCCGTCTGGTACGTGGGGATCTTGTAGTAGCTGTGGAACTTGAGCTTCCGGTTCTCGATCGAGAAGATCGCGTCGGCACCCCAGTTGAGCTGGTCGGTGCTGCGGCACTTCGGCGCGCCGCCGCCACCCCACTCGTCGCTGAACAGGATCTTCGAGCCATCGTTGTTGAATGTCGCCGAGTGCCAGTAGGCGAAGTTCGAGTCGGCGGCGGCATCGAGACGCACCGGACTCACCGGATTGCTGATGTCGAGCAGCAGGCCATGCCCTTCGCACGCGCCACCGGCCAGGCCGAGCGCCGGATAGACCGTGATGTCATGGCACTGCGACCCTTCGCTGATCGCGTTCCCCTTGGGCGCGGAGATGCCCTGCGCCTCGAGGATCTTTGCCACGGCCGCGTTGACCACCGGGCGCGCCGCGGCCGTGTCGGCCGCGTTGGCCGTCGTGGCGCCACGCGCCTTGGTGATGCTGTCGATCACCGGCTTCACCAGCTGGTCGGGGAGAATGATCTCCTCGTTCATCACCGGGATCAGGTAGGTGAACGCACCCGCCTTCTTCTTGGCGTCCATCTCGGCCTTCTCGGCCGCGGTGGCGCCATGGCTCTTCGGGTTCGTCAGTCCGGCAAAGATGTTGGCACGCCCCACCACCGACGCGGCGGCCGGATTGGCGAGCGGCACCTTGATGATCTCGATGCGCAGGCGCGACGAGCTGGCCGAGTCCGACGCGGCCGCCGAGCAGACATCGAGCTCGCCCTTGGGGCGAATGCCCGACGAACCGGAGACGTAGATGTAGATGTTCTCCTTGTCCTTCGGATCTTCGAGCACCGTGTGCGTGTGCGAGCCGCGGCACGTCTGCACATTGGCGAGGAGCTTGGGCTCCTTGATGTTCGAGATGTCGAAGATGCGCACGCCACGCATGCGCTCCTTGCTCACCGCTTCCTTGACGCCGCCGGGCTTGCAGTCGATGCGGCCGTTGTTCGCCTCGGCCGACATGAACATCAGGTTCTTGTACACCGACACGTCGTTCTGCGACGCGGGGCACTCGTAGGCCACGACGAGCTGCGGGCTCGACGGGTTCGAGATGTCCCACACGACGGGGCCGTTGTAGTTGCCCTGGATGACGTACTTGCCGGTGAAGGCGAGGTCGGAGTTGGTGATGCCGAGGAAGCCGTTCGGCGACTTGGCCTCGGCGACCAGCTTCATGTTCGACAACGCCTTTTCCGCGTCGAACCGGCCGGCCTTGAGGTTGTTGCGCGGATCGGTGGCCGGGTTCATTACCGGAGTCGGCGCGGTAGCCGGGGACTGCTTGGGCGCACACGCCGCGAGGGCGGCCAGCGCGGAGAGCGCGGCGGCCGCACGAAGAGCCGAGTGAGTCATGTGGGAGGGCAGGGCGTTGAACAGATGGATGGTGCTCTCATCCTACGCCCGGAACGATAGCGCGTTTCAGCCGCGTGATCGACGGCCCGGCCCGGCTGTCACCGACCCCGTTTCTCTCTCAGCGCTGAAACGAGCTCGGCTTTGCGCATTCCGGCGCGTCCCTTGATCCCGGCTTCCCGCGCGAGGTTCTGCAACTCGTCGCGCGTTCGCGCATCGAGACTGGTTCGCGGATTGCCCGTGCCGTGGGTGCGCCGATTCGGTGTCTCGCCGGCCTCGCGGCGCTGCTTGTTGACGGTGCGGGCGGCGATCTCCTCGGCGCGGTCGGTGCTCTGGCCGCGATCCTGATACTGCTTCTTGATGTGTTGATACTCGCGATCTTCGCGCGGCGTCCATGCGGGCATTGGCTAGTCCTGGGGAGGTGGTGCCGACGCGTGCTGCACGGAGTGGGCCATGCGGCGCCAGACGCTGAGCGGTGGTACAGGGAGCCGCAGACGCAACGCGGCGGTGGTGACTTCCACGCTGCCCGCCTGGGCTTCGAGCAGGGCGCGCGCCAGCAGGATCGGCAAGGCATTGTGCAGCGGCTCCGGCAGTCCCGGTGCGGAGACCACCGTCACCGTGTCCGCCGTTTCCTCGGCGTCGAGTCGCAGCTCGCTGGCTGGTTGGAGCTGCTCAGCGAGCACGCCAAAGAGCAGGCTCAACGCCTCCTGTGCCGCGAGACGATCCACCAATACCGGCGCGACGGTCTCCGCGATCGCCACGGTCAGGGAGATGCCGTGATCGCTCAGATCGCTCGTGATCATGGCCAGCACTGGCTCGAGCAGTGCGCGGACCGACACCGACTCGCGGGTCGCGGCGCGTCGATTGCTCGGCATGCCCACCAGTCGCGAAAAGCGGCGCAACTCGAGATCGGCGGCCTCACTCGCCGTGCGGGCGGCGCTCACGAGTTCGTCCTGATTCTCGTTGAGATCGCCGAACGGACTGGTCTGCAGGATGTGCAGCGCCAGCCGGGCCTCTTCGAGTCGGGTCGCGACGGTGTTGGCGACCTGCTCCAGCAGGCGATCATGTGTCTGGCGATCCGCGTCGGCCTGCCGGACCGCGCTCGCGGCGGCCTCGCGCAGGCGCGCCTGGTCGGATGCCAGCGCGCGCACCGACTCGCGCACGCGTTCGAGCTCCTCGAACTCGTCCACGGCCCCCTCCAGCGCGACGTCGAGTCCGAGGCCTCGAAACGCCGTCGCCAGATCGCCCACGCGACGCGACACGAAGCGGGTGGAGCGCCACGACAGCAGTGAGGAGCCGACCGTCGCCGTAATCGCCAGCATCACGACGAGTTCCGGGGCCTGTCGGCCGCGGTCGCCCCAATAGGCCAGCGCGGCGAGGACGCCGAGGCCGACGATGGCCGGGAGCACGGCGAGGTTGAGGCGCGTGGCCACTCTCATGTGGGCGCAACCTCGTGCGTGCGGTCACGATCGGTCAGGGTGTCGCTCGCGTCGGTCACGACCAGCACATCGAGACCGAATGGGTTGCGCACCAGCGCCTCGACCACGCTCGGCCGGCGCCAGCGTTGCCACCACGTGCGATGGCTTTGACCGACGAGGAGGAGCGCGACGCCATGTTCATGGGCAAATCGGGCGAGCGTGCCGGCGATGTCCTCGCTCACGAGCTTCACGAACTCGGCGCCCATGCGTTCGGCGAGTTGAATGTTGTCCACCAGGTGCCGCTGTCGTGTGGCATCGATGCGGTCGGCCCGCTCGTCCGGCGTCTGCACGTAGACGCAGTACCAGTCGGTGTTGAGCCGGCCGGCAATGCGGCTCGCCTTGCGCAGCAGGGCGGCCGTCTTGGTGGGATGGCTCGCCATCGCCACCATGATGCGGTCGGCGGAGCGCGTGGCCCGCGCACCGCGACCGGTCTCCCGCCGCACGATCTCCTCGCGCTCCCGGTCCACCGAACTGGCCACCTCCCGCAACGCCAGCTCGCGCAGGGTGGTCAGGTTCTCCTCGGTGAAGAAGTGTTCGAGTGCGGTCGGCACCTTCTCCGGCGCATACACCTTCCCATCGAGCAGCCGTTGCCGCAGGTCGTCGGCGGGCAGATCGATGCTCACCACCTGATCGGCCCGGGCGAGCATCCAGTCGGGCACCGTCTCGCGTACGGTCACCCCAAGCGTCTGCTCCACGGTACGGCTCAGTGATTCGACGTGCTGCACATTCACCGCGCTGATGACGCTCACGCCGGCGTCGAGCAGGGCGAGCACGTCCTCCCACCGCTTGCGGTTGGTCACGCCAGGGACGTTCGAATGGGCCAGCTCATCCACGACCGCGACCTGCGGGCGGCGCGCGATGACGCCTTCGAGATCCAATTCGTCGAGTGTCACGCCGCGATACTGGATTCGTCGCAGTGGGACCTGTTCGAGATCACCGATCTGCGCCAGCGTCTCGCGCCGTCCGTGGGTCTCGATCGCCGCAATGACCACGTCGACGCCCCGACGTCGCAGGTCGTGCGCTTCCTGCAGCATGCGAAACGTCTTGCCCACGCCGGCCGCCGACCCCACGTACACCTTCAGCCGTCCGCGTGCCGGACGGGGCACGAGGGCCAACGCTTCGCCCTCTGCCGGTGAGGGACGCGGAACGCGGGCATCCATGGGTCAGAACGTCAGCGCCAGGCTGGACACCGCGACGGCATTCCCGCGGACCCGATCGCCCACCCCGCTCGGAAACACGGCGCTGCGATCGCGCAGCTGACGCCACTCCGTTCGCCAGAGGGCGCGCGGATGCAGTCGCACGTCGGCGGTGAGCGACCCGCCGGTCGTGCGCAGACCCGTGCCGGTACCGGTACTCACGATGACCTGTTCGGGATCGCTGTAGCCTTCGAGGCGCGCGCCGAGGCCAACCCGGTCGGTGAGTTCGCGACGGAGCAGGATGGCATACCCCCGCCACCCGGCATTGCCGCTGGATGCGCCGCGCGGCTGGATGCCGACGTCGAGCGTCGCGGCTATCGACGTCCGCGCGTCGAGGGTGATCTTCACGATGCCCTCGTGAAATTGCCGAAGCCGTGACGCGACCGAGTCGGGCTGCTCGTTGCCGAGGAACGTGTCGTAGGTGAGCGTCAGGTGCGTCGACGGGGTCCAGTCGGCCCGCAGGGCGACGGCCTTGCTCTGGTTCGTCTCGCTGATGTTCTGCCAACCGTTGATGACGTGGGCCTGCAGCTGCAGCGACGGGCGGGCCTGCCACGAGAGCCGCACGCCGCTCTCGTAGTACGGCGAGTTGTCGGCGATGAGGGAGCGTGTATAAACCGGATTGTCGCGACTGATCCAGTTTTCGGCGCCGAACGGTGCGAAGAAGACGCCGGCATCGATCCAGAGGGTGGGCCGGAGCTGGTAGCCGACGTACGCCTCCTGAACGAATCGGCTCACCTCGGGCCCACTGTTGCTCCCGACGCGCGGTTCGGCCGCGTAGTTGGCCTGCACCGCGGTGCCGAACTGCGCCGCGAAGCGGCCGCGCAGCCGACGTCCGCTGAGGGTGGCGTCGACGAAGGCGAGATTGATGTTGAACTCGCTGTGGCGCGCGGCGGTGGTGGTGAATGCGCGGTCGAGTGAGCGAGGGCGATGCGAGTCCCAGGCGAGGTAGCCATCCACGAAGGCGCCGAAGCGAACGGTCACGGCGGTGTCGGCCCGAACCGTGTCGCGCGATACGGCGCGAGCGCTATCGGCGACCAGCAGTGCGCTGAGCAGGAGCGGTATCATGGACGGGCACCTTCGCGATGGAAGAGACTGTCGAGTGCCAGATTCACGGCGAGGACGTTCACACGCGGCTCGCCGAGCACGCCGAACTGGCGGGGGGTAATGCGCGCGGTGATCACGGCGAGGATCGTATCGGGCGACACGCCGCGGGCCGTGGCGATGCGCTGTGCCTGCAGCCGCGCGCTGGCCGGGGAGAGATCCGGATCGAGCCCGGAGGCCGAGGCCGTGACCAGATCGGCGGGCACCTGCCCGCGCGTGGCCCCCTGCGCGACGGCGCTGTCCACGCGGGCGGCGATCTGCGCCGCGAGCGTGCTGTCGGTCGGGCCCTTGTTGCTGCCGGCCGACGCGTTGGCATCGTAGCCACCGCCGGCTGCCGACGGGCGAGGACGGAGGTACGCGTCTCCCGTGAACGGCTGGCCGACGAGGCGACTGCCAATCGCGCGATGGTTCGCCACGATGAGCGATCCATTGGCCTGCACAGGAAACAGCGCCTGCGCGAGGGCGGTGACGAGACCGGGATACGCCAGCCCGGTGAGGACGGTGAGCACGGCGGTGAGCACGAACGCCGGGCGCAGATGCGACGCGAGACGGAGCGACATGGGACTCCCTAGACGAGGTGCAGGGCCACGAGGGCCACGTCGAGCAGCTTGATTCCGGCGAACGGCACGAGCAGCCCGCCCACGCCGTAGATCACGAGGTTGCGCCGCAGCACGACGCCCGCGGCGGCGGGGCGATAGGTCACGCCGCGGAGTGCCAGCGGAATGAGCGCCACGATCACGAGCGCGTTGAAGATCACGCTCGAGAGAATGGCGCTCTGCGGGGAATGCAGGCGCATCACGTTGAGCGCGGCGAGCGCCGGAAAGGCCGCCAGGAACATCGCGGGGATGATGGCGAAGTACTTCGCCACGTCGTTGGCGATGGAGAACGTGGTGAGCGCGCCGCGGGTCATGAGCAACTGTTTTCCGATCTCCACGATCTCGATCAGCTTGGTGGGGTTCGAGTCGAGGTCGATCATGTTCCCGGCTTCCTTTGCCGCCTGCGTGCCGGAGTTCATGGCCACCCCGACGTCGGCCTGGGCAAGCGCCGGGGCATCGTTGGTCCCGTCCCCCGTCATGGCCACGAGCCGACCTCTACTCTGCTCGCGGCGAATCAGGGCCATCTTGTCTTCGGGCTTGGCCTCGGCGAGGAAGTCGTCCACGCCGGCCTCGGTCGCGATGGCCGCGGCCGTGAGGGGATTGTCGCCCGTGATCATGACGGTGCGAATGCCCATCGCGCGCAGCCGATCGAATCGTTCGCGCATGCCGCCCTTCACGACATCCTTGAGATACACCACCCCCAGCGCGCGCGCGCGCGCTTCGACGATCTCGCCGACCACCAGCGGTGTGCCGCCTTCCCGAGCCACCTGCTGCACGAGCGACTCGAGCTCGGCCGGTGCGGCCGCCCCGTGCTCCGCCAGCCACTGCGCCACGGCGTCGCCGGCACCCTTGCGCAACACCAGCCCCTCGGCGTTCACCCCGCTCATGCGCGTGGACGCGCTGAACGGCACGAACTCCGACGCGGCAACCTCCTGGGCGCGAATGCCGAAGCGTTCCTTCGCGAGCACCACGATGCTGCGCCCTTCGGGTGTCTCATCGGCCAGACTCGCCAGCTGCGCCCGCTCGGCGAGCTCGCGCTCCGGGACGGTGGGCAGCGGCAGGAGCTGCCACGCTTGCCGGTTGCCGAGTGTGATCGTGCCGGTCTTGTCGAGCAGCAGTGTGTTCACATCGCCCGCGGCCTCCACGGCGCGGCCACTCATGGCGATCACGTTCTGCTGGATCAGACGGTCCATGCCGGCAATGCCGATCGCCGAGAGTAGGCCGCCGATGGTGGTGGGAATCAGGCAGACCAGAAGCGCCACGAGGACCGGCACCGAGAGGCGCGTTCCGCTGTAGAGCGCGAATGGCTGCAGCGTGACCACCGCGAGCAGGAAGACGATCGTAAGCCCCGACAGCAGAATGGTGAGGGCAATCTCGTTCGGGGTCTTCTGGCGCGCGGCACCCTCCACGAGCGCGATCATGCGGTCGATGAACGTCTCGCCCGGATCGGCGCTGATGCGAATGACGAGGTAGTCGCTGAGCACCTTCGTTCCGCCGGTCACCGCCGACCGATCGCCGCCGCTCTCGCGGATGACCGGCGCGCTCTCGCCGGTGATGGCCGATTCGTCCACCGACGCAACACCCTCCACCACCTCGCCGTCGCTCGGAATGACATCGCCGGGGAAGCACACCACGAGGTCGCCGCGGCGCAGCTGCGGAGCGCCGACGAGCTCGAACTCCCGAATGCTGTAGGGCACGCGCGTCGCGTCGAGCTTCTTGGCCTGGGTGTCGGCGCGCGAGGCGCGGAGCGTATCGGCCTGCGCCTTGCCGCGTCCTTCGGCCATGGCTTCGGCGAAGTTGGCGAAGAGCACCGTGAACCAGAGCCAGGCCGCGAGCTGACCGGTGAACAGCAGCTCACCGCGACCCTGGAACGCATCGGCGACCAGCACCACGGTGCTGAGCACACTCCCCAGCAAGACCACGAACATCACCGGATTCCGCACCAGATGGCGCGGGTCGAGCTTGCGCACCGACTCGCCGAGTGCCCGGCGCACGATGGGTCCGTCAAAGAGCGGACGAGCAGCGACACTCATGCGAAGAGCCTCCCAGTGAACGTCAGCACGTGCTCCACGATCGGGCCCAGCGCGAGCGCCGGGAAGAAGGTGAGCGCGCCGACGATGACAATCACGCCGAGCAACAGCACGACGAAGATCGGACCGATGACCGGGAAGGTGCCGCTCGTGGCCGGTGCGGGCGTCCGTTCGGACAGAAAGCCCGCGAGCGCCAGGACCGGTACGATGAGCGCGAAGCGACCGAGGACCATCGCGACGCCAAAGAGCGTGTTGTAGAACGTCGTGGCACCGGTCAATCCCGCGAAGGCACTGCCGTTGTTCGCGGCGGTGGAGGTGAAGGCATACAGCACCTCCGACAGACCGTGCGGCCCACGATTGTTGAGTCCCGCCAGTCCGTCTGGTACCACCAGGGCGAGCGCCGCCAACACCAGCACGACGGCGGGGAACGCCAGGATGTAGAGCATGACCATCTGGATTTCGCGCTGCTGCACGCGCTTGCCGAGATACTCGGGCGTGCGCCCCACCATGAGGCCGGCGATGAAGACGGTGAGGACCACCATGATCAGCATGCCGTAGAGACCGGCGCCCACGCCGCCGAAGATCAGTTCGCCCAACTGCATGTTCACGAGCGGCACGAGTCCGCCGAGGGCCGTGAAGGAGTCATGCATGGCGTTCACGGCGCCGCACGAGGCATCGGTGGTGACGACGGCGTAGAGCGCGGAGTTGGCGATGCCGAAGCGCACCTCCTTGCCCTCCATGTTGCCGCCGCTGTGCCCGGGCAGTGTGCGGGTCACGTCGATCCCGCGCGCCGCATGCTGCGGGGTGCCGCGCGATTCCGCCCAGTACGTCGTGGCGGTGCCGGCCAGGAAGAGGATGAACATCGCGCTCCACAGCGCCCACCCATGCCGCCGGCTGCCCACCATCTCGCCGAACATCCAGACGGTGCCGGCCGGGATCAGGAAGATCGCGAACATCGAGAGCCAGTTGCTCCACGGGGTCGGATTCTCCAGCGGATGCGCGGCGTTCGCATTGAAGAAGCCGCCACCATTCGTGCCGAGCTGCTTGATGGCCTCCTGGCTTGCGACGGGGCCCATGGCGATGGTCTGCGCGTGCCCCTCGAGCGTGGACACCGCAACCGGACCGCGCACGGTTTGCGGCACGCCCTGTTGCACGAACAGCAGGGCGAAGCACAGCGAAAGCGGCAGCAGCAGATAGAGCGTGCCCCGCGTGAGATCGACCCAGAAGTTCCCGAGGCCTCCCTTCGCGCCCTCGCGACGGGCAATGCCGCGCGTAATCGCAACGGCCACTGCCAGCCCAACCGCCGCCGAGACGAAGTTCTGGACGGTGAGCCACGTCATCTGCGAGAAGTACGACATGGTCGATTCGCCCGCGTAGCTCTGCCAGTTCGTGTTGGTCACGAACGACGTCGCGGTTTCGAAGGCCTGACGTTCCGGTACGGCGGGCAGGGTGGCGGGGTTGAGCGGCAGCCACGCCTGCAGGCGCAGGCCGGCATAGGTGACGACGACCGCCACGACCGAGAAGAGGAGCACACTGGCCGCGTACTGGGTCCAGTGCTGGGACTCCTGATCGCGCACGCCGGCGAGCCGATAGAGGGGGCGTTCGAGGAACGCCAGGGTACGGAGCCGCCCCGTGAAGACGGCCGTGAGGTACCACCCCATCGGCCTGGTCACGAGCAGGACCGCCGTGGCGAAGAGGGCGATCTGCATCCACCCATTGGCGGTCATGTCAGAAGCGCTCCGGACGCAGCAGCGTGTAGACGAGATAGCCGAGCACCAGCGCGGCGCAGGCCAGTCCGGTGAGATCGGCGACGGTCATGACGCACCGTCCACGTCGGCGCGGCGACCGAGCGCCGCGCAGGCTTTGACATACGCCAGGAGCAGCGCGAAGAGCGCGGCCGTGAGCAGCAGGTACAGCAGGTCGAGCATGAGGCCTTCACGGAAAGGGACACGTGAAGGGTGCCGGATCGCTCGCAAAGGACGCACAAAGGTGCGGCAGTGCGTGCACAAAGAAATCGTAAAGGTCTAGCTGACCGGCAACTCTGCGACCGGAACGCACAAGCGAAAGACCGACCCGCCGCCCGGCCGCGCATGGACCGTGAGGGATCCGCCCTGTGCCTCCGCCAGGCCGCGGGCGATGGCCAGGCCGAGCCCCACCCCCGTGACGTCGGCGGGGGCGTCGGGCGCGCGATAGAACGGCTGGAAGATGCGCTCGCGCTCGGAGGGCGGCACGCCGGGGCCGCGGTCGGCCACCTCGAAGGCGAGCCAGGCACCGTCGCGGCGCACACTGAAGTCGATCGGCTCGTCGGCTGGCGCGTACTTGAGGGCGTTCTCGAGCAGGTTGCCGAGAATGCGCAGCGAATGACTCAAGTCGAAGCGCCCGACGAGGAGCGGATCGGCCGGATCGAGGCTGGCGCGAATCTCCCGCCCGGTGGCGCTGCCGATCCGCTGCAGCGCGGCCCCCATGAGATCATCGGCGGTATTGATGGCCAGATCGAGCGGAACCCCGCCGGCCTTAAGGCGGGAGAGGTCGAGCAGGTCGGACACCAGTTCGCTCAAGCGAATGGATTCATCTTCGATCACCACGCCGCGCTCGTCGCCATCGCTGGCGATGTCGTGGGCAAGGCCGCGAATGGTGGTGAGCGGCGTGCGCAGGTCATGCGATACCGCGGCCAGCAGCGTGTCCTTCACGCGATCGGCTTCGCGCAGCGCAGCGGCCTGCTCTGCGGCGCCGGCCAGACGCTGCACTTCGGCCGCGCGCTGCTGGGCGTGGGCAGCTTCCCGCTGCGCGCGCGCGAGGAGCTGCGCGGCGACCAGGCCGGTGGCGAGAAAGGCCACCAGCACCAGCCAGTCGAGTGGGTCTGTCACCACGAGCGTGTTGTACGGCGGCAGAAAGACCACATCGAAAATCACGAAGCTCGTGAGCGAGAGCACGACACCCACGGTGCGCCCGCCCGCCGCGCTTCCCCCCAGTACCACGAGCAGCAGCACGAGTGCCACGTGCGCCTTGTCGAGCGCGTCGCGCGTGGCGTACAACACGGTGGTGGCGATGGCGAGCGTCGCGAAGCCGCCGACCCAGGCGCGTGACCGTCGCATCTCACGATCCACCGGTGAACCGGTAGCCAACGCCTCCTTCGGTCAGAATCAGTGCCGGGCGCAATGGGTCGGGCTCGAGCTTGCGACGCAGATGCCCGATGTAGACGCGCAGGTACTGCTGCGCATCACCGTAGCCACGCCCCCACACGGCATCGAAGAGCTGCTGGTGGGTGACCGGGCGGCCGGCATGGTGGACGAGCGCCTTCAGCAACTCCCATTCGGTCTTGGTGAGGTGGATCGACTCGGTCCCGCGACGCACGGCACGGTGCGCCAGATCGATCACCAGATCGCCGATGACGAGCGGGGCATCGCCGCCCGGCACCGGTGCCATGCGCGCCCGTCGCAGCAGCGCCCGCAACCGCGCCTGGAGCTCGATCGTGGAGAACGGTTTGGTGAGATAGTCATCGGCACCGGCGTCGAGCAGCATGGCCTTCTCGCCCTCGGCGTGA
The DNA here is from genome assembly GCA_039809645.1 of Gemmatimonas sp. Classification (GTDB taxonomy): domain Bacteria; phylum Gemmatimonadota; class Gemmatimonadetes; order Gemmatimonadales; family Gemmatimonadaceae; genus Gemmatimonas. The sequence continues at coordinate 11,135 of JBDHVK010000043.1, read as the reverse complement.
CGCGCCGACAGCACGAGGATGGGCGCGACACTCCACTCGCGCAGTGCCATGCACACCGCGACCCCGTCCTGATCGGGAAGGCCGAGGTCGAGAACCACCAGTGCGGGGCGCTCGCGCTTTGCGAGTTCCAGCCCCGTTCGGGCGTTGGCGGCCTCCAGCGCCACACCCCCCTCCGACTCCACCGCCGCGCGCACGATGGAGCGTATGGGCGTTTCGTCGTCGATGACGAGGATCGTGGGACCGGCCATGCTGTACAATAGCGCATGCTCGGGCTTCGGTTCTCCCGCATGACCGCCAGGCGGCGCCGTCTTTGTGGATTCTTTATGGCCGTCAGTGCCACCGGGGTCTGGCCCTCGCTGGTTCTGGCGCAAACGGCCAGCGCGCCCAGCTGCCTGCGCTTCCGGTTCGGTGCGTGGACGCCGGGGCTCGACTGGACCGCCGCCGGTCATCCGGGCACGATCGACAGTTTCCGGGTCGCGCGCGCCGCGCAGGGACAGGCCTGGGCCGCCGGCGTCCCGCCAACGCCCAGAACGGCGGCCGGAGATACCGTGCTGATGCTCTACCCGAGCTTTTGGCCCGTCGGGGTCATGGTGACGTTCGATCCACGGGCCCTCGTCAGCGCCGATACGGTGAAGGGGTTGGCGCAGGCGTTCGTCGCCGACGGGCGCAAGCAGAACCCCACCAGCGTCGCCACGCTGTGGAAGGTGCCCTGCGGCTAGCGCAGGCGCGCACCGTCCTCAGCTGATCAGCCGGGCGATTCCAAAGGCGGCGCCGGCCGCCAGACCGCCGATGACCACCGTCTGTATCGCACTCTTGAGCGCGGGGGCGCCGGTGAATCGCCCCTTCACGTAGCCGAAGACCGCCAGCGCGACGAGCGTCACCGCCACCGACGGCAGCAGCGCGGCGTTGGCCGTGGGGAGAATCATGTAGGGCGCGAGCGGCACGAGGCCGCCCACGACGTACGCCGACGCGATGGTGAGGGCACTGATGCGCGCCCGCGAGGGATCGGGTGCCTCGAGCCCCAGTTCGAAGCGCATCATGAAGTCCACCCAGGCGTCGGGGCGCTTGCTGAGCGATTCGGCGACGCGGGTGCTCTCCTCCTTCGACAGCCCGTACGTTTCGAAGATCTCCTGCACCTCGGCCAGTTCATCGGCCGGGCGCTCGACGACTTCGCGCTGTTCGCGACGCAATTCACTCGCGTAGTGCTCGGCCTCGCTGCGGGCGGCCAGATAGCCGCCCAGCCCCATCGCAATCGAGCCGGCCACGACTTCGGCGATGCCGGCGGTGACCACGAGCGAGGAGGCCGTGACGGCTCCACTCAACCCGGCCGCCAGCGCGAACGGCACCGTCAGTCCGTCCGACATGCCGATGACGGCGTCGCGAACCACTTCCGATGCCTGCGAGTGCTCTTCGATGTGCGCCGGGCGCGGCGCACCGGGGACAGGAATGTGCGACATGCTCCAACCTATCCCCGGCGCCGCGTCGTCGCTGTCAGGGGCGTTCCGATGGGGGAAGCAGGCGTGCCCGCACGCCGGCGATGCGTTCACGTGCGACCTTCACACGCGCTCCCGAGGCGAGCACCACGGCGACGTCGCCTCCGGACGTGTCCAGCGAGGCGATCGCGCTGACCCGGACGAGCGCCGAGCGGTGCACACGCAGAAACCCATTCGCCTCCAGCCGCTCCTCGAGCCGATGCATGCGCTCGCGCAGCATCCACGCGCGCGCCGGGGTGTGCAGCCAGAGGTTGTAGTCGTCCGCCTGCACCCATTCGATCTCGCGAATCGGCACCAGATGCACCGCACCGCGCTCCGCAACGAGCAGCCGATCGCCGTCCTCGCGGTCGGCGCCATGCGACGTCACCGCCCGCCGGACCCGCGCCACCGCGTCCGCGAGACGCGGGCGTCGGACGGGTTTCATCACGAAGTCGACCACGTCCGCCGCGTACGCCTCCACCGCGAAGTGCGGATGGGCACTGACGAACACCACGCGAATGCCCGGCGCACTCTCGCGAAGCGCGCGCGCCACGGCGAGACCGTCCACGCCGGGCATCGAGACATCGGTGAAGCACGCGTGCGGGCGATGCTGCGCACAGGCTCGGATCGCTTCGGCACCCGACAGGGTGGTGGCCGCGACGTCGCAGCCTAGCCGCGTGAGCTCGCGGGCCAGCGCTTCCGCGGCGACGGGTTCGTCGTCGCTCACCACCAGGCGAAGGCGCAGCTCAGGCATCGCGCGTGAGCCGCAGGGGCAGGCAGAGGCGCGTGTGGGAGTGCGTGGGTTCCACCGTGAGGGTGAGGCGAGCGGAATCACCGTACAGCAACGCAAGGCGGCGTTGTGTGGCGGCGAGGCCGATCCCCAGCCCGGCTGAATCGCCGTCGTGGTGGACCCCTTCGGCACCATCGGCGCGAATCTCGAGGTGCAGCGCGCCATCCTGCACCTGCGCCGCAAGCGCGAGCGTGCCCGCCGATTCTCGGCGCGCGAGACCGTGCCGCACCGCATTCTCGACGAGCGGCTGCCAGATCATCGCCGGCAGCGTGGCGGTGCGCGCGGCGGGATCCACGCTCCACGTGACGCGCAGGCGCTCACCGAGACGCGCCTGCTCGATGGCGACATACCGCTCCACCATCTCGCGTTCAGCGTCGAACGGGACCGCATCACTCGACTCGGCCAGTGAAAAGCGGAGCAGATCGCCCAGGTCGGCGGCGACGTCCGCCGCTCGCTCGCCGTGCGCGCCGCGTGCGAGACCCACCACTGTGTTGAGCGCATTGAAGAGAAAGTGCGGCTGCAGCTTCGTGCGCAGGGCGTCGAGTTCGGCGCGCACGAGCGACGCCTGGAGGACGGCTTCCCGATCGGCGGCGCGCTCGCGCAGGCGCCGAGTGTTGGTCCAGCTGCCCACCAACGACACCAGCCCAAGCGTCAGCGCGTGCACGGGCAGGAGCGCGAGCACCAGCTCGATCCATGAGCCCAGGAGCGAGACGGTGAGCTGCGCGCGGAGCCACCAGACGAGCAGCGCAGCCGCCGAGCCGGTGGTGAGGAACGCGAGTCCCGCGAGTCCGGCGAGCGCGCGCAGCTCGGAGTCGGCGAGCGACCAGCGGGCGGCGATCGGGCGCGCCGCGGCGATCCAGCACAGCGTCAGGATCAGCTGTGCTCGGAGCGCCGGCGGCGCGGGACGGGCCACGCCCAGCACATCGACCGCCTGCATCATGGGCACGACACCCATGACCCCACAGAGCAGGACAGCCAGGGCGAGCCAGCGCAGCGAGGCGCCGCCGGTGGGCGGCGATGAGTCAGGCATTCCGGAAGCTGCGCCGCCGACGGGCGCTGTCGGAAGGGGGCGCCGTGGCACGCCTAGCGGACGAGCTGCATTTCGAAGGCCGGGCCCAGTTGAATGCGGACGATCCGGTAGGGCGCCTGTCGGGTGACGAAGGCGAGCGTCTTCGAGCGCCCCATGAGCAGCTCCACGCGCCATACGTCGAAGCTGCCGGCGGGTACGCTCACCGTTTCGGCGCTCACGGCGCGCATGGTGGCTTGCTCGATGGTCCCCTTTCCGCTGGTGAGGTAGGGAGCGGTTACCACGAGACTGTCCCGCCACGGCACCGCGACGAGCAGCGAGAGCAGGGCGTTGTCGTCGATCACTCCGGCGGCCGCGGTGGTATCGATGGTGATGGGCCCGCTCGGACTGCTCGGGGTGTTGGCCGTGCCGCGTACCCGCCCGTCGGCGAAGTCGAGGGTGATGGCCATCGGCTTGCCGCTCATGTCGCCGGACTGCCGCAAGCTGCGCTCGTGCAGCGTCGGCGACATGAGGATGCGGCTCGACTGCGTCACGAGGGAGGTGATCGACACCGCATCTTCGAACTCCCACCCGTCCGGGCGCGCGGTGCGCACGAGGCGCTGCCAGCCACGCGGTTGCCCCTGCATGAGCACGACGAAGGAATCCCGCGCGGCCGACAGGCGGTCCGGGCGAAGGACGTCGCGAAGCGACGACTGCGACTGCGCGGCGCGGCCGGCGATACCGCTCGCAAGGAGCAGCGCGAGCAGAGGTCTCGCGAGATGAACAGTGAGCATGGCACGTGAGGTCGAGGTCAGGCACGACCGATCGTCGGTCGTGCGCTGAAGCCTACGCCTCAGGGCACGGCACGATTCGCGGCTGCAGCCAAACGGCAGGCTGGTGCAGCGAGTGGCGGCGAGCGGTGGTCAGACGACATCGGACAGGCTGCCGGATTTCAGCCGATAGGACGGGACGTCGGCCCCGGTTACTCTTCCGGTGCGTTCACGAACGGCAACTCGTGAATGGGCGCTTTCTCCCGGGACGCCGTGCGGAAGGCCGCCTCATCGCAGTTCGAGCGGTGGGACAGGTCGAGCGGTCGCTGGTCTCGACCGAGGTGTTGCATCAGCAATGCGCCTGAGGTGCCGCCGTGCACCGTGGGTAAGAGCGCACGTCAGACCGCCGAAGACAGGGCAACCTGGTGCCCGGCGGTGTCGAACCGACCGACGTGCGTTCACCAGCGCGAGGCCCCCTGATCGTGGTTCTCCACGGTCAGGGGGCCTTTGCTGTTGGCGAACGTCCCTGCTGTGCCCGGGTGGCCCAGATCGCGGCCTCGCTGACGATCTCGTGCTCATGCGCCTGCATCGCCTCGAGCACCGCGAGATCCTCGGCGGTCCCGATGTTGCCGAGCACCACGCACGCGTTGCGCTGCAGCATCCACAGCTTGGCCCGCTTGATGGCGCTGCCGCGAAAGGCGGCGGCGTACTCCGCGGGGCCCATCATGCACAGTTCGCGGGCCAGCGCCCGCGCAGACTCGGCGTCGCGCACGTCGACAAACAGGTCGCGCGCGGCGAACTCCTCGAGGCTGGGCGCGCGCGCAAACCGCTGGTTCCACGGACACACATCATTGCAGATGTCGCAGCCATAGAGCCACGATCCCATCGCCGCCCGCAGCGCCTCCGGAATCGCGTCGCGATGCTCGATCGTGAGATAGCTGACACACCGGTTCGCATCCAGCACACGTGGCGACGGCAGCGCGCCGGTGGGGCACGCGTCGAGGCAGCGCGTGCAGCTGCCGCAGCGGTCGGCCTCGAATGGTGCACTCACCTCCAGCTCCAACTCGACGAGCAGCGACGCGAGAAACAGGTGCGATCCGGCACGAGGCGTGATGAGCATCGTGTTCTTGCCGAACCACCCCAACCCGGCGCGTTGCGCGAGATCCCGCTCGAGGATCGGGCCGCTGTCCACATACGGCCGCGCGTTCACCGGGTGACCGAGTTCCTGCTCGAGCCAGGAGTGCAGCTCGCGTACGCGCTCGCGCAGCAGCACATGATAGTCGTCGCCGCGCGCATAGCGGGCCACCACGCCGGCGGGGCCACGCCCGCCGTACGAGACCCCCAGCACCACCGCGTGGGTCGCACCGGGGTGCGGGCGATGGGAGTCGGCGCGCAGCGTGGCGCCGTCGCCCGCGAGATACGCCATCGTGCCGTGATGGCCGGCGGCGAGCCAGGCATCGAAGTGCGCCAGCGTGTGCGGTACGCCGAGCGCCGTCACGCCCACGGCGTCGAAGCCCAGCCCATAAGCTACCGCGACGAGTCGCTGCGTGAGCTGGTGGCGATCATCGGGCAGCATGGCGCAATCTCCCGATTACGGCTGTCGCCCCACCCACCGTGCGAAGTGGATCAGGTCCTCGGCCGGCGGCACCGCGTCTTCGCTGCCGTACGCGGTGTACATGCGCCAGCGCAGATAGCTCACGGCCGGCAGCGGCAGAAACGGAAAGCGCCGGTACCAGTGCCGGTGCCGGAAACGCCACGCCACCCGCAGCAGGTCCACCGCGAGAAACGGATTGACCAGCGCGCGCCCCGTGAGCGTGAGGATGAGGGAGACCCACGACATGGGCGGAATATAGCCGCGCCGGCTACTTTCGAGGCCATGAACTTCGTCGAATATCAGGAGCTCGCCGCCCGCACGCTCGGCCGCGACCGCACCCACGACCAGCAGCTCGCCAACGCGGCCCTCGGGCTCACCGGCGAGGCCGGCGAGACCGCCGAGATCATCAAGAAGCACCTCTTCCACGCCACGCCCCTCGACCAGGATGCGCTCGTCAAGGAGCTCGGCGACTGTCTCTGGTACATCGCCGCCTTCGCGACAAACCTCGGCCTGTCGATGGACGACATCGCGCAGCGGAATATCGAAAAGCTGCGGAAGCGCTATCCGGAGGGGTTTGATGCGGAGCGAAGCAGGAACAGGTTGGAGTAGCGCATACGAGGGGCGTATACGAGGGGCGCACACGTGTTGCGCATACGTACCGCGCATACGTACGGCGCATACGTACCGCGCCAAACCGCGGTTGCGCTCGACTTATGCGCCCCACGTATGCGCCCCACGTATGCGCCCCACGTCTACGCCGTTCAGCCGTTCAGCCGTTCACCGCCGCCGGCAACTCCAAAACCACCTGCGTCCCCGCCCCTACCGTACTTGCAAGGCGCGCGCTCCCGCCAAGCGCGTTGACTGCGCCGTAGACCATCGACAGGCCAAGCCCTGAGCCGCGCCCCGGGCCCTTCGTGGTGAAGAACGGGTCGAAGGCGCGCGCGAGCGTGTCGGGGGGCATGCCGCAGCCGGTGTCGGTGATCACGAGCCGCACGCCCGGACGGGCGTCGGGCGCGATCCGTGTCGCGCTGGTGGAGATCGAGATGAGCCCCGGCCCGCCCGTCTCCCGGATGGCGTCGCGGGCGTTGAGCACGAGCTCGGCCAGCACATGCTGCAGCTGGTCGCGCGCGGCAAAGACGCGCGGGATGGTGGGGCAGAGTCGGTGCTGCCAGGTGATGTCTCGACCGAGCGCGGGGAGCAGGAGCTCCTCGGCGTGCGCGATCACCTCATTCACGTCGAGGGCTTCGCGGTCGACGATCTTGCGGCCCGTGAAGGCGAGCAGCTGCGCGACCGTGGCGATCGCGCGATCGGTGGCGCCGAGTGCCTGGGTGAGATCCTGACTGATCGGCGCGCCGTCGGTGAGGCCGTCGGCGGCCTGCTGGGCGAAGAGCAGGTTGCCGCGGATGATGGCGAGCAGGTTGTTGAACTCGTGCGCGATGCCGGCGGCCATCTGGCCAACCGCCTGCATCTTGTGCGCATGCGCCGAGGCCACCACCGCAGTGAGTGCCGCTTCCGCCTGCTCGTGCGAGATGCGGAGCTGCTGTTCGTACTGTTCGCGCTGGCGCACGTTGAGAAACGCGAGATCGATCGTCGCCCGGCCTCCGCGCTGTACGGCATTCATGACCACCGGTACGGTGGAGCCGTCGACGTGGCGCAGCGTGAGAAAGGCGCCGTCGATGGTCCGTCCCAGGGCCAGCATCGGACGCAGCTGCGTTTCGAAGAGCAGCACGCTCGGGGCGGTCAGCACGTCGGTCAGCGCCGTGGGAGCGGGACCGTCCTCGCGGCCGGTCCACGCGAGCAGCGTGGCGTTCACCGACAGCAGCTGCCCGTTCACCGCGCAGCTGAGCAATCCGCACGGCGCGTGCTGCCACGCGCTGTCTTCCCGCGTCGGAGGCACCGGGACCGGTTCAGGTACCCGCGCGGAATCCGCCGCGCGGAGGTCGCGAAAGAGACTCAGGCCCATCGCGTCACTCCACGCCGGCCAGGTCGTGCATCGGCAGTCCGGCGTCCGTCTCGAGATAGGCGCGAATCGCGGCGATCGTCTCGGCCGGCTCCGTGAGGTGCGGACAATGTCCCGTGGCGGCAAGGGCGTGGTACGTGCTCTGCGGCAGGTGATGCGCGAGCCACTGCCCGACCGACTCGGGGGCGATGGCGTCGTCGGCACACTGCAGAATGAGCGACGGCACCGGCACGAGCGGCACGTCCTCGCGATGGTCGGAGAGGAACGTCACTTCGGCAAACTGGCGCGCGATGATCGGATCGAACGCGCAGAAGCGCGCTTCGATCTCGGCCGTGTACTCCGGCCGATGGTCCGTACCGGCCACCATCGGCGCGAGCGCGTGTGCCCAGCCGCGGAAGTTCTGATCCATCATCTCGAGCAAGCCGAGGAGATCAGCGCGTGCGAAGCCGCCGTGATACAGCGGCGGATCGTTCAGGAAGCAGGGCGACGGCGCGACGTGCACCAGGCGCGCGAACCAGGAGGGGCGCCGCGCAGCCGCCAGCATGCCGATGGTCGACGCAACCGAGTGGCCCACGAACACCACCGGGCGAGCCCCGACGGCGTCGAGTACCTCGAGCACATCGGTGGCATAGCCCTGCAGGGTGTCGTAGCGCGCGGAATCGTACGCGCGAAGATCGGAGCCGCCGGCTCCGACGAAATCGAAGAGGACCACGCGATGCGTGGCCTCGAACGCGGGCGCCACGAAGCGCCACATCGTCTGGTCGCATCCAAAGCCGTGACCGAACACGAGGACGTGCTCGCCACGGCCCGCGATGCGGACGTTATTGCGGGAAAGAATGGACATGCACCGCACCAGCCGAAACCAGGGGAACGCAACCCCGGGCCATCGTCGGTCCGAATGCCGCCGACACCGCTCACCCGTCCACGCGTCATGAGCGCGTCAGGTCAGGAACGAACGGCCGTCATAGTGAGTATCGGTGCCCACGCCCAGAAGCTGCAGTGCACTGGGCACGACATCAGTCGTTCGTTGTGGTAGTTGTGCCGGTGGTGTATCGATGAGCAGTGGCACCAGCATCTGATCGCGGAGCAGGGCACCGTGTGTCGACACGTGCTCAACGGGTTCGAACCGCGCGCGCAGGTCCCAGTCGGGTGAAGCGGACACGATACAGTCGCCGGCGCGCGGCGACACGGCGAGCCAGCCGAGTTGCACGAGCGCATCCGGATAGGGCGAACCCTGCGTCACCTCCCACGCCGCTTGCAGGTCGAGTCGCTCGTGGCGCCCATCGAGACGCAGCGGGTCACCGTCGTCCGGTGCGTAGCTCCAGCGGGTGTCGGCGCCATCGCCGTCGATCCGAATCCGCGCGCTGCCCCGCGTGCCGTGTCGCACCTCCACCTCGTGGGCACTGTGCGCGACGACCAGCAGGTCCACCGAGGCACGCTGCAGCAGTCGGTCAGCGAGCGTGCCCCAACGCGGGGCGAGCTCCCCCCACCATCGTCGCGTGCGGTCACCCGGCGCGAGATAGAGGTGCGCCATGGCATTACCGCCCACCATGAGGGCCACGTCGGGGCGCCGCGTGCCGAGTTGCGGATGCGCCAATACGCGCAGGCCGTCGCGCTCGAGCCAGCCGTGGAGGTCGTCGTGCTGGGAGACCGGGGCGTGGCCGTGATCCGCCACGACCCAGACGTGCAGCGACTCCCCCCACCCATCGTGGTCGGCGATGGCGGCGGCCCGGGCGGCGACGGCATCCACATCGGCAATGGCCGAGCGCACCGCCGCCGACCGGGAGCCGAACTTGTGGGCGAACTTGTCGGGGCTCGTGATGGCGAGCACCGAGAAACGCGGGCGCACGCGCGCAAAACGGCGGAGGAAACGTGCGCTCGCCTCGCGCTCGACGCGCTGCCAGCCATGCAGATCGCCGCGGAAGTGCGCCGGAGCGGCGCGGAGCATCCAGTAGATGGACCGGCCGATACGGCCGTGCGTGGCGCCGCGGCCGAGCATGCTCATCCCGGCGAGCGACGGCGTGGCCAGCTCGAGCAACGTGGGCGCCGCGGCGTGCACATCAGCGTCGACGTGCCAGATATCGATCCCGGCATAACTGCGCGCCTGATACGGTGACCAGCGCAGCGAGCGAGCGCGGTCGTACCAGCGCAGCCCCGGCAATCCCACGTTGGCGGGGTGTCGTCCCATCAGGAAGGGGACATACGCCGGCCCAGTGACCGACGGGAACGAGGCGCTGACCGGATACAACCCGCCACGCTGGCGCAGCTGTTGGAGTGCCGGCGCGTTCCCCGCGTCCATCTCCTCCGCCAGCACGTCCGGGCGAACGCCGTCGGCCACGATCAGCAGCAACCGCCGGTGCAGGGCGTCGCCGCCGGTGATATCATGCGGTGACTCAGGCGACATGGGCGCTCCCCAAGAGTCGAGCGCTCGTGCGAGCTGTCGTCGCTGTCCTGTCTCCCACCGTGTTCCTCATGGCGAAGTCCCGTCGCGCGCCCCGTACGGCCACCGGCAAGCAGGCCTCACCCGTCACGCGGGCAGAAGCCGAGCACCAGTCGCTCGAAGGCCTCATTGAACGTACTCAGGAGGGCCATCGAAAGGCGGGGCGTGAACCGGCCGACGCACAGGGCATGGTCTCGAGCGGCGCCCGCGTGGTGCGTCGCATGGACCCCCGCAAGGTCGATCAGGCCATCCGGGACGTACCCATGCTCACGGAAGACGAAAAGTTGCTGCAGATGCCGCGCGGGGAAGCGTCGGCGTTCACGCGCAGCGATCCGTGGCGTGTCATGCGCATCACGTCGGAGTTCGTGGAGGGCTTCGATGCGCTGGCCGACATTCAGAAGGGCGTTACCATCTTCGGCTCCGCGCGCACGGGGCCGGACGATCCGCAGTATCAGGCGGCGCGCGAAGTGGCGCGCCTGCTCGCCGAACAGGGCTTTTCGATCATCACCGGTGCCGGCCCGGGGATCATGGAGGCAGCCAACCGCGGCGCGAAGGAAGGCGGCGGGCACTCCGTTGGCTGCAATATCGAGTTGCCGTTCGAGCAGGGCGCCAATCCGTACGTCGATACGCTGGTGAACTTCCGCTACTTCTTCGTGCGGAAGACGATGTTCATCAAGTACTCGAATGCCTTCATCATCTTTCCCGGAGGCTTTGGCACGCTCGACGAACTGTTCGAGGCGCTGACGCTGATTCAGACCGGCAAGATCTACCAGTTCCCCGTCATTCTCTTTGGTCGCCACTACTGGGCAGGGCTGGTGCGTTGGATCAGCTCCCGACTGCTCGCCGAGGGCAAGATCTCGCCGGGCGATCTCGATCTGCTGCTCATGACCGATGATCCCGCCGAGGCGGCGCAGGCGGTGCTCGATGCGCACGCCGCGCAGACGGCGGCACAGACGATGCGCAGCGACGGCTGAGCGCGCCCGCTAGGCGTCGGCGCGTTCCAGCAGGGCCTGCACCTCGCGCAGCAACTCGAGGCGTGTGAAGGGCTTTCCCAGGAAGCGCGTGGGACCGGCGAGGTCGTCGTCGGTGAGACCGCCTTCCAC
>JBDHVK010000042.1:0-26781 GCA_039809645.1 Gemmatimonas sp. | reverse complement strand
CGTCGTCCGCGCCGTTTCGAGGCGCCGCGGGTGAGCGCCGCTTCGATGTCCCGCTGACGATCCGCCGACACGAGCCACCGGAGCGCGCCGGGGCCGCGGAGCTCGAGGGCGTGCATTCCGCGCTCAGGCACGGCACCGTGCGCGATCGACACCCCGGCCGCTTCGAGATCCTCGAGCGTGTCGAGCAGCAGCCATGGCCGGAAGCGCGCCGACTCGCGCATGAGCGCGCCACCATCGGGACGGCGCCACACGACCGCGTCGCCACGATCGTTGGCCCATACCGAGACAATGGCGGGAGTGGGGTCCCAGCCCCAGAGCCACTCGTCGTTGCCAGTCACATGCGGAGGTGAGAAAGCACAACGTTGGAATATGCGTCCGGTCCGCCAGTCCTAGACCATCTCGTCTTATTGCCGCTGAACGGTCCGGCCTCATTTGTAGAGGGATCCTGTTTCCCTGTCCCTGAGGTGCCGGTGGACCAGCAACGCGACGCCACCAACCTGTTCTTCCGATCCGGCGAGTATACCCTGCTCCTGGCGTCCCACGATACCGCGGAACGCCTGGGTCGGCAGTGTGTGCGTGTCGAGCCGGCAGCGGTGCAAGAGCATCAGGATTGGGTGCTGGAGGTGGCTCCCGATGGACGCGTGCTGCTGGCGCAGTTCAAGGCCCCGTACCACGACGATCACGACGTGGAGACTCTGGGTGATGGCGTGCGCGTGACCTTCCTGCACGTCGCGGCTCCGCGCACCGAGGAAGTGTATCCCGGTGTGCGTTTGTATCGGCATCCCGACACGGGCATGCTGGTGGGTGCCGATCTGACCCGCGTCTGCCGCTAGCAGGGTCGCGCGGCTGCCGCGTTACGCGTCGGCGCGCTCCGGTGCCAGCTCAATGCTCCAGAGGCGCGTGCCGGTCACATCCCACAGCCCCGCGGTAAGCGCTCGCGTCTTCGGGTCGATGTCGAGTGTGCCGTAGAACTGATAGTTGTCGCTCGGTGGCCGATTCGGCTTGGGGGGCGTTTTCATGAAGCGCACCTCGGGGCCGAAGGTCGCGTCGAGGTCATTCGGCCCGAAGGTGCCCGCATGCATGGGCCCCGCAACAAATTCCCAGAACGGGTCGAAGCCGGTGAAGCGGGCGCGCTCCGGGCTGTAGTGGTGTGCCGCGGTGTAGTGCACATCGGCCGTGACCCACACGACGTTCCTGACGCGTGCCGCCTTGAGTCGCTGGAGCAGCAGGGCGATCTCGCGCTCGCGACCGCTGGGCGCCCCAGGATCGCCATTCGCCACCGCCTCGTATGTGCGTGCGCCGCCATTCGGTGGATCGAGGACGACCAGCCCGAGCGGCATGTCGCACGCGATGACCTTCCACTGCGCACGACTGGCCACGAGGCCGCGCTCCAGCCACGCGAGCTGCGCGTCGCCGAGGATGTGCGCGCCGGCCGATTCTCGGTTGGGCGAGTTCGCCGTGCGATAGCTCCGCATGTCCAGCACGAACACCTCGAGCAGCGGACCGTAGCGGAACGATCGATACACACGCCCCGGCTCGGCGCGATTCCGCCGGATGGGCAAGTAGTCGAACAGCGCCTGCTTGGCGCGCTGAGCGAGCACGTGCACGCGCTTCTCCGTGTAGCGCGGGTCGTTGGCGAGCACGAGCTCGTCGTACCAGTTGTTGCACACCTCGTGGTCGTCCCACTGCGCGATGATCGGCACGCTGGCCCCGAAGCGCTGCGCGTTGGCATCGAGCAAGTTGTAGGCGAAGCAGCCGCGGAACTCGTCGAGTGTCTCGGCCACCTTGGACTTGGCCGGTGTCACAAGGTTGCGCCACACCGTACCGTCGTCGAGCGTGACCTCGGGCTGCAGCGGTCCATCCGCGTAGATGTTGTCGCCCGAGTGGATGAACACGTCCGGTTCGGCGCGGCGCAACGCGTCGTACATGCGAATGCCCCCGCGCGCCTCGTCGATCCCCCACCCCTGCCCCACCATGTCGCCGGAGAATGCCACGCGCAGCGGGCGGTCGGCGCGAAGCGGTGCCGTACGAAAGGACCCGGCCATCGGTTCGCTGAATGCGCCCGGGCTGTCGGTGCTTTCGAATCGCACGCGATAGTGAATCGTTTCACCAGGCGGGAGACCACCGAGATCGACATGCGCGATGAAATCGTCGGCGGCATGAACCGGGCCGGCGATGAGCCGTCGCGCATGGCGCAGCGCCTCGGTGGTGTCCCACTCGATGTGCATTCGAGCCCGCCTATCGGCGCGGCTCCAGAGCATGGCGCGGTTGCTGAGCACATCACCAACCTGTACGCCACTGGGCAGCACCGGACGCAGCCGCTCGGCGGTGATCACCGCCGGCGCACCGGCGGCCGGCAGCCAGCGTGCGTGTCTGGGAAGGATGGACGCGGCGCCGGCGGCAAGCGACGCCCCCAGAAAGGTGCGCCGCGTCAGGATCGGATCGAGAGGATCGCTGGCCATGCGGCAAAGCTACGCCGCCTCGGCCTCCTCCAACACGGGGCGATCGAACTCGGGGGGTGGCGTGTGAAAGATGAAACCTGGTAGTGACGTATTGATGACCGCGTAGACGATCAGGGCGCCGTAGAGGGGCCCGCCGATGCCGAACTCATCGCGCATGATCCCCGCCACCACCAGGGTGAACACCAGCGTGGGCAGGAGCGGTACCGCCACGCGCAGCGTGGAGCGCCAGCTCTCACCGAGCGCCTGTCGGCGCTGCACCGCCACCGACGCCACGCGCAGCGGCCCCATGATCACCACGAGCAGGAGACCCAGGCCGATCGCCGTCCAGCTGAAATCGTCGCGGCTGAGGCGCGAACCCGCCACGAAGAAATAGAACGGCGCGAAGAAGCTGGCAAAGGTCTCCACCGCGTGCAGCATGCGCTCGGACGCGACCGCCGGAAGATCATCGCGGAACCGACGCGCGGCGACGCCCACAAGGAACGCACCCACGAGGTAGTACGCGCCGAGTTCCCGCGTGAGCGAGGCCATGACGACGGCCATCATCATGAGAAAGGCGAACTCCGAACGCGGGGCATACGGGGCGATGCGCTCGGCGAACAGTCGGAAGATGGGCGGCAGCAGCACGATCATCGCCGTCATGGCTGCCGTCGCGAGCAGCAGGCGCTGCAAACTGGTGCTTTGCAGGACCACGAACAGCACCGCGAGTGCGAGCAGCTCGGTGGCGATCGCGGTGCCCTTCACCCAGAAGCGCTCTTCCTTCGACAGCCCCCAGGCGCCGAGCGAGTCGAGAATGAAGCCGGTGCTTGGAATCGCCACGGCGAGCGCGAACAGCAGCGCTTCGCGGCCGCCGAGGGTGAACGCCGTGGCCGCCCCGAGGGACACGAGCACGAGGAGGACGACGCGAGCCGCGAGATGCTGCGCCAGCAATCGCGCGCCATGGCGGAGCTCCTCGAACTCCACTTCCAGTCCGGCAAAGAGAAACAGCCCGGTGATCCCGAACGTGGAGAGCAGGTGGAGCGTATCGTCATGCTGAAACTGACCAAAGCCGGCTCCAGCCACTCCGCCGAGCGCGAAACTCGTGATGGCGGTCGGAATGCGCCAGCGCTGCAGCACGCGCGGCACGACAAAAAGTCCGAAAATCAGCAGTACATACACATCAGGATCCTATCGCTGAAGGAGGCGACCCGATACTGCAGCCGCTTGGCTGCGTGCGAGGCACAGCGAGCTCGTCTGCCGTACGTTTCCCTGTCCCCTACCCCGAGTGTCCCTGATGTCGTTCCGTCTCCCTCATCTTTTTTCGCTGGCGAGCATCGGCGTCATTCCGCTCATCGCCGGCGCAGTTGACGCGCAGCAACCGCCAGCGACTGGCGCCACGCCGCCCGCCACCACGCAACCGCCGACCGGGGGCGCTGCCGGTGGTGGCACGGCACCGGCCCGCGGCCCGCGCCCGTACGCGCAGGTCATCCCGGCGCGCGCGCACACCGAGCGGGGCGGCATCACCGTCCATCGCGTCGACGAGCGCTGGTTCTTCGAAGTGCCCGATTCGCTCAAGGGGCGCGACTTCCTCATGGTGACGCGTGTGGCCGGCGTCCCCGGTGGCTCCGGGGGCTTTCAGAGTGCCGGCAGTTCGCTCACCGAGCGCCTGGTGCGCTGGGATCGGGTGGGCGAGCGTGTGCTGCTCAAGAGCATCAACACCGGCGCGGTGGCCGACGATTCGCTCCCCATCGCCCGAAGCGTGGCGCAGAACAACTATCCGGCCATCATCGGCGCGTTTCCGATCGCGGCGTACGGCAAGGACAGTGCGTCGTTCGTGATCGACGTGACCGACTTCTTCGCCGCCGACAACCCGGCCACGTCGGGTATGGATGCCGCGAGCCGTCGCCAGTTCGGCGTGCGGCGCTACGATGCCGCGCGCAGCTACATCGCCGGCATGCGCGGCTTCCCGATCAACATCGAAGTGCGTCAGGTGCAGACGTTCGACGCGGCCACGCCGCCGAGCGATCCGGACGGCGCAACGGTCACGATGGAAACCCGCCAGTCGATCGTGCTGCTCCCCAAGGTGCCGATGCGCCCGCGCTACGCGGATGCCCGCGTGGGCTACTTCTCGGTGGAGCGCGTGAACTACGGGCTCGATGTGCAGAAGGCCGAGAGTCAGGAGTTCATCACCCGCTGGCGCCTCGAGCCCAAGGATCCGGCCGCCTATGCCCGCGGGGAGCTCGTGGAGCCGGTGAAGCCGATCGTGTATTACCTCGACCCGGCCACCCCGCTGCGCTGGAAACGCTATGTGAAGGAAGGCGTGGAAAACTGGCAGAAGGTCTTCGAGAAGGCGGGCTTCAAGAACGCCATTCTGGCGAAGGATGCGCCGAGCAAGGCGGAAGATCCGGATTTCGACATGGACGACGCGCGCTACTCGATCGTGCGCTGGGCGGCGAGCCTCGTGCGCAATGCGACGGGGCCGCACACGCACGACCCGCGTTCCGGAGAGATCATCAACAGCGAAATCACGTGGTATCACAACCACATGCGCTCGTACCGCAACTGGCTCATCATGGAGACGGGCGCGGCGAACCCCATGGCGCGCTCGCTCGACATTCCCGATGAACTGATGGGCGAGACGATGCGTCAGGTGATCACGCATGAGATCGGCCATGCGCTGGGGCTGCAGCACAACATGATCGCGTCGGCGAGCTTCCCGGTGGATTCACTGCGCAAGCCATCGTTCACGCGGCAGTACGGGGTAAGCGCCACCATCATGGACTACGCGCGCCAGAATTACATCGCGCAGCCAGGTGACGGGCTCGAGCCCAGGGATTTCATCCGCCGCGTCGGGCCGTTCGACGACTTCGCCATCAACTGGGGGTATCGTGTCGTCAACGCCCCCACGCCGGAGGCCGAGCGCGCCACGCTCAACACGTGGCTCACGAAGCAGAGCGGCCCCTTCCCGTATCGGTTCGCCTCGCAGGGTGTCGCGGCCGGCGACCCGCGCAACCAGACGGAAGATCTGGGCGACGATCCGGTGAAGGCGAGCCGCTACAGCACGATGAACTACAAGCGCATGATTCCGAACCTCGTGCAGTGGACCACGACGCCGGGGGATGACTTCACCGAACTGCGCGAAGTGTACGAAGAGTCGGTGGGCCGCTGGTTCGGCAACATGCAGCACGTGACCACGGTCGTGGGCGGCGTGGAGGTGGACCTCAAGAGCGCCGATCAGCAGGGTTCCGTGTTCCGGGTGGTGCCCAAGGCGCGGCAGAAGGAGGCGCTGGCGTTCCTGAGCGAGAACGTGTTCACGACGCCCACGTGGCTGGCGCCGTCGTCGATCACCTCGCGCATTGGCCCCACCAACGTGATCGCCCAGCGGCAGGCGGCAATCGTGACGACGCTGCTCTCGCCGGCGCGGCTCGGGCGCATGGCCGAGTCGGACCTGTACGATGCGGCGAACGCCTATCCGCTGGCCGAGTACATGACCGATCTGCGCCGTGCGCTGTTTGCCGGTGTGCCCGACGCGGGTCGCCGGCAGCTGCAGCGCGTGTATGTGCAGCGTCTCGAAGCGTTGATCAAGCCGCCCGCAGCGCCGGCGGCAACACCCGGTGGTGGGTTTGGCGGCCCCGCGCGCTACGCGCCGTTCGTCACCGCCCCCACGGTGCCGCTGAGCGACCTGCCGGCCCTGGCTCGGCAGCAGTTGCGCGAGGTACAACGCGAAGCCACCGCGAGCGCGGCCACGGCGACCGGCACGAATCGCGCGCACTGGCAGGATCTGTCCGATCGCGTCCGCGCAATTCTCGACCCGCGCAGCTGAGCCGCCCCGCGGTCAGCCCGCCCCGTAGAGCAGGATCGGCGCAACGCGCGCGGCCCACCCGGTCGCGCGCGTTGTCCGTTCGGTGGGGAGCGGTGCCTGGGGATCGACGAGCGACGCAGCGAGTTCACGGGTGCCGGCCAGTCGTGCGAAGTGATCGGCGCCGCTCGGATTGGCCGCCGTGGGATATGTGGTCCAGGCGAAGTGATCGGGATGCTGGCGGGCCACCTGCGCGAGCAGGCGCAGCCCAAGCGACACCGGCCGGAGCGAACGCGCAATGAAAGCATCGGCATCGGGAACGTCAGCGGCCCCGGTCACCGCGAGGCGAACCCCGTGACAGCACCGATCGGCATGCGGACCGATGGCGGGGGTGAAGAACACCGGCGTGCACGACACCCCGTTGGCGGTCACCGACTCCGCAACGCGCGCGGCGTCGAGCCACGGCGCTCCGATCATGGTGAAGGGTGCGTCGGTTCCACGCCCGACGCTCAGGTTCGTGGCCTCGAATAGACAAGTACCGGGATACCACACGGTGCTGTCGGCGTGGGGCATCGCCGGCGAGGTCGGGATCCACGCGCAACCTGTCGCCCGCCAGGCGCGCGTGCGATCCCAGCCCACGCAGCGCACGACCTCGAGCGCGGCGTGCGGCACCTGCTCGCGCTGCCACAGCCGCCCCAGCTCACCCAGAGTCAGGCTGTGACGAATGGGGATGTCGCTCTCACCGATGAAGGAGCGACAATCCGGCGCCAGCATGGGCCCCTCGGCCGCGGCGATCACGCCGCCCAGTGGATTCGGGCGATCGAGCACCACCAGCGGTACCCCCGCATCCGCGCAGGCGTGGAGCACGTGCCAGAGCGTCCAGGCGTAGGTGTAGAAGCGCGCGCCGACATCGGGGATGTCGAAGAGCACGGCATCGAGTCCGTTCAGATGCGCCGTCGTGGGGCGCATGCGCTCGCCGTACAACGACACGACCGGGAGACCCGTGGTGGCATCGTGGCCGTCGGTCACCGCGGCACCGTCAGCCGCAGCGGCGCCGAGCCCATGCTCCGGGCCAAACAGAGAGACCAGCGGCACGCCACCCCGCTGCAGCGCCACGCGGCTCCGCTGCGACGGGTCATCGGCGGTCCGGGCGGCGTCATTCGTGACCAACCCGACGCGGCGCCACCGCGTCGCGGCCCCCGCCGTGGCGAGGAACTCATCCACGCCAAATCGCACCCGCCGAGCAGAGTCGGGAACGTGCGTGGCCGTATCGTGCGGCGGCGTGTGCATGCGGTAGTATACGGCAAGAGCCGACAACCGACGTCGACGACAGACGTCGACCGTGACGTGCGGTTCCCACCTCCTCCCCACCTGCCATGTCCCGCCCCCTGTACCGCGCGGCCCTCGCCGCCGGCGCACTGCTGCTCGCTCCGCTCGCCAAGGCCGCGGCCCAGGCCAAGGGCAATGTCATTCCCGGGATCGAAGTGCTGCTCACCGACTCGCTGCACCTGATCCGGGGCAAGCGAGTCGGATTGCTCACCAACCATTCCGGGCGCGATCGACAGGGGACGAGCACGATCGACCTGCTCTTCAAGGCGCCCGGTGTCAAGCTCACGGCGCTCTATGGCCCGGAGCATGGCATTCGTGGCGAAGCGAAGGCCGGTGAGAAGGTATCGAGCGGCACCGACGCGAAGACCGGCGTGAAGGTGTACTCGCTGTACGGCGAGGTGGAGTCGCCCACGCCGGAGATGATGAAGGACATCGACGTGCTGCTCTACGACATTCAGGACGTCGGCGCGCGCGTCTACACGTACCAGTGGACGCTGGCACTCACGGCGGCGAGCGCGAAAAAGCCCATCATCATTCTCGATCGCCCCGACCCGATCCGCGCGGATCGCATCGAAGGCAACATCCTCGACCTCAAGTTCCGCTCGCTCGTGGGGCAGCACGCCGTGGCGCTGCGATACGGCCTCACGGTGGGCGAACTCATGAAGTACCTCGCCGCCACCAAGGCAATCGACGCCCAGATCACGGTCGTGCCGATGAAGAACTACCGGCGCTCCATGTGGTACGACGAAACCGGCCTGCCGCGCGTGAACCCGAGCCCCAACCTGCGCACGCTGGACGCCGAGCTGCTCTATCCGGGCACGGTGTTCTTCGAGGGCACCAATGCCACCGAAGGGCGCGGTACCGACGCGCCCTTCCAGCTGATCGGCGCCGACTACCTCACCGACCACGTGGCGGTCGCCAAGGGGCTCAACGACCTCAAGCTGCCCGGCGTGCGCTTCGATACCGCCACGCGCACCATCGAGGCCGGCTACAAGTTCGGCGGCAAGACGATCCCGATGATCAGGGTGTCGGTCACCGATCGCAACGCGGTGCGCCCGGTGGAATTGGGTATCCGCATGCTGCGCGCGTTCCGCGCGGCGCATCCGAAGGAGTTCGGGTGGCGCGAGCCAAGCGTGAATACGGCCGGTCGCATCAAGGGGATCGACCGCATCGCCGGGACCGATGCGCTCACGAAGGCGGTGGACGAAGGGTCGGTGGATGCGCTCATCAAGCAGTGGGACGCAGATGCCGCGAAGTTCGCGCAGCTGGTGAAGCCCTACCTCATCTACCGGTGACGCCATGATCCGTGCGCGCTGGTCCCGTGCATTGCTTGCCGCGGCCGGTGCCGTCGCGGTTGGTGGGTCAACGACGAGGCTCGACGCGCAAGCGTCGGGCCTCGTGGTACGTTCGGGGGGACTCGTGCTCGAGCTCTCACGAACCGACGGGCATGTCGTGGCGCTGCGCGACGGGGCCGGGCGTGTGCGTGCTGGCGTGGCGGCCGACTCCACCGGTGTCTGGGCGATCGACCTCGTGGAGGGAACCGCCAAGCCGGTCACCACCACCATCCATGCTCGCGACGCCGCCCAGTTCACCTCGCGGCGTACGACATCCGGTGTGGAGCTGACGTGGAGCGGCTTCACGCATCCCGCGCTGCGGGCGCTGCGCGTGGTGGCCACGGTCGCGGCCCGCGCCGACACCACTACCGCCTGGCGCATTCGGCTCACGGGTCTCGGCACGGCGCCTGTGGAGCAGGTGCACTTTCCGATCGTCCACGGCATCACGGTCGGCGAGGGCGACGAGCTCGCGGTGCCCTCCTGGATGGGACAGCGGGCGCGCCATCCGCGCGCGATGCTGGTGAATGCGAACGGCACGTCGCGCCGTCTCGAGTTCGTGTATCCCGGCGCGACCTCCATGCAGGTACTGGCGCTGTCGAATGCGGCGGACGGCGGACTCTATCTCGCCGCCGATGACACCGCCGCCTATCGCAAGCACTTCGTGCTCTGGGGCGAGCCCGATGCGCGCGGGATGGCGCACGCGGGCTACCGCATGACGCACGTGTTGAGCAACCCCGGGCGCAATGCGACCTACGCGCCCGCGTACGCCGCGATCGTGGGGCTCGTGCCGGGCGACTGGCTGAGTGCGGTGGAGCGCTATCGTGCGTGGGGCACGAAGCAATACTGGGCACGGCACAGCCGCCTGCGCACGGGCGTCACACCGGCGTGGATGACCAACACCGGCATCTGGGAGTGGAATCGCGGCCGCTCCGAGGCCGTGCTCGAACCCGCGGCGCAACTGCAGGCCGATGCGAAGCTGCCGGTAAGTGTCTTCTGGCACTGGTGGCACCACGGGCCGTACGACACCAGCTTCCCCGACTACCTGCCGCCGCGCGAAGGGGTCGATCCATTCGTGGGTGCGGTGCGCACGGCGCACGACCGCGGATTGCACGCCATCGTGTACATGAACCAGCGCCTCTGGTGCACCAACACGCCCAGCTGGACGCGCGAAGGGGCCGAACGCTACGCCGTGCGTGAACGCGATGGAACGCTGCGCCTCGAGACGTACAACGTCTTCAATCCGTTGCCCTGCGCCACCATGGATGTCGCGACGAAATTCTGGCGTGACAAGTACGCGGGGATCGCCGACACGGTGCTCAATCGGTACGGACTCGACGGCATCTACATGGATCAGGCCGTGCTCAGTCTCATCGACTGGAGCCCCGACCATGGGCATCCGGTGGGCGGCGGCACGTACTGGATGGAGGGCTTCCGCGCACTCGCGCAGGAGCTGCGCGCCCGCAGCCGACAGCGTCCGGGGGGCTTCGCCGGAGAGGGCGGTGGCGAAAGCTGGATGCCCGATCTCGACGCGTTCCTCACGCTGCAGGTGAGTCAGGAGCGCTACGCCGATCCGGCGAGCGGCTGGGAAGTGATCCCGATGTTCCAGGCCGCCTACCACGCCTACGCGCTCACGTACGGCACGTACGGGTCGCTCACCCTACCGCCGTACGACGAGCTGTGGCCCGCCGACAAGCGCCCGGCCACCGCACTCGGGCCGCTGGACCTCAAGTTCGTACGGCAGTTCCATCTCGAGCAGGCGCGCATGTTCGTCTGGGGCATGCAGCCCACGATCGCCAACTTTCTTCCCGATCAGCTCACCACGCGTCGTCGCGAGATCGACTACCTCACGCAGCTCGCGCGCCTGCGCTACGGCCTGCGCGAATTCTTCCAGACGGGCACGTTCCTCCGTCCTCCGGCGGTGGAGGTCCCCAGCGCCGATCTGCTCCTCTCGCGCATCTCGATCTACGCCGCGCGACTCGGCGGGCCGACCGAAGCGCACATCACGTCGCCCGAAGTCCTCACCGGCGCGTTCCGCGCGAACGATGGGCGCGTTGCCATTGCACTCGCCGGGATCAACCTCGAGCCGCGCACGGTCACCGTGCCGCTCGCGCGCGGAATGTACGGGCTGCCCGCCTCCACGCGGGTGATTCGTCACGACGCGACGGGCACCACCGATCTCGGCGTACTGAGCGGCGCGCTGCGGCTCACCATGACTCCACTGCAGGGCGTCGTGCTCGAGCTCAAGCCCTGAGTTCCCCGCGGGGCGAAAGCAAAACGCCGGGCGGCTCGACGAGCCGCCCGGCGTTCTGTTCACCGATCGATCAGAATTCGACCTTCATCCCCAGCTGGCCCATGCGGGCGCCGAACGAGGAGAGCGGCTTGCCGAACGTGGCCACCGGCGCGCCCGTCGCGGTGAACTGCGTGCCACCGTAGGACAGGTTGTTCTTGAAGTTGAAGACGTTGAAGCCTTCGGCCGTGAGGCTCACCTTCTTGCCGTTCATGTCGAAGAGCGGGCGTGCAAGGCGCACGTCGACATTGCGGTACCAGTTCACCCACGCGTTCGCCGGCATCGCGGTGCGGATACCCGTGCTGCTCACGGTTCCGCCCGGGAAGTCGTCGCCGGTGATGTTGTCGAGGTTGATGTCGCGACCATCGATCTGGCTGAACGGACGCGGGCTCGCGAACGTCGACACCGCCGAGAACAGGAACTTGAACGGCAGCGGCGTGACGTTCGAGATCACGAAGCGATGGCGCTCATCGCCCGTCGTGCGCTGACGGTTGAAGAGGAAGCCGTACGCGAAGTTCGGCAGCGCGGCCGTGTCGAAGTCACCCTGATAGAAGCCGAGGGTGTAGGCGAAGTTCACGCGCGAGCGCTTGCGCTGCCAGGTGGCCTGCACCATCACCGCCGAGTAGTCCGACTGGCCGATGTCATCCCACAGCAGGATGTCGCCGTAGTTCGCCGTCAGCTTGCGACGGTTCGGCGTGACCGTCTTGTCGAGATAGTTCGGGTTCCGCTGCACATAGAGGTTGTCCATGTGCTGGATCACGTAGTCGAGATTGACCCCGAACTCGGGCGTCAGCTGGTGGCCGATGCCGAGGCTCGCCTGCCGGCTGTGCGGCGTCTTCATCTCCAGGTTCATCAGGATCGGCGCCGGCGAACCGGACTGCCCCGCGATGACGCGCTGACGGAGCACCGCCGGATCCTTCGTCGGCAGGTTCGTCGTGTTGTTGAAGGTGAAGTTGTACGTGCGCCACGTGGAGTTGCGGCGTTCCTGGAAGCCCATGAAGCTCGTGACGCGGTCGTAGATGATGCCGAAGCCACCGCGGACGAACGTCTTGTTGTCCTTGAACGGATCCCACGAGAAGGACACGCGCGGCGAGAAGTTGCCGAGCTGGTTCTTGCGGTTGCCGGCATTCAGGTAATTCTTGAGCTCCGGAATCGCCTGCAGCACCGGATCCTTCGACCACGGCGTGACGTAGTCGTTGTTCATCGTGTTCAACTCGGCGTCATGACGCAGGCCGAGCGACAGGGTGAAGTTCGGCTTGATGCGCCATTCGTCGTTGATGTAGATGCCGGTGGTGTAGCCGGTCGCATCCGCGATGGCATCGCTCGTCCCGTTGGGATCGTTGAAGCCCACCGCAATCGACGCCGTGTTGGGCAGGGACGACGTGTCGGTCAGGAAGTTGAACGTGCCGTTCGTGTTGTTCGGCTGGTTCTGCGTGGCGGCGATGCTGCTGAGCTCCACGCCGAACTTGAGCACATGCGAGCCGTACCAGTCGTCCACGTTCTTGGTGGCGCGATCCACGAAGCGCAGGTGCGTTTCCTTGAGGATCAGCGGGAAGCCCGACGTGCCGGTGATGATGCCCGGATACGTGAACTGCGGCCCCGGCTTGAGCGGCGCCTCGTTGTGGTTCCAGTTCACGATCTGCAGGCTGGCTTCGTTCACGTAGTT
Source organism: Gemmatimonas sp. (assembly GCA_039809645.1). Classification (GTDB taxonomy): domain Bacteria; phylum Gemmatimonadota; class Gemmatimonadetes; order Gemmatimonadales; family Gemmatimonadaceae; genus Gemmatimonas. The sequence goes on along the minus strand of JBDHVK010000042.1, from coordinate 13,928 downwards.
GCCGCTCTTCGAGATGTACCGCTGCCGCAGCTGCCCGGTGTAGATCTCGTACTTCTGCGAGATGCCACCGTCCTGCGACGTCCGGCCTCCGAAGTTGCCTTCGCCGCGGAGGAAGCGCGCCGACACCATGGCGTCATACGTCAGGCGCGGGTTCTGCACATACGTCAGGCGCGTATACGACGAGTGGTTCTTGTTCGGTGCGAGGAACGAACCCTTGTAGTTCGCCCACTGCGCGCCGCCGCTGACAGGGTTCACGTCGAGATAGAAGTCGGTGGACGTGAGCTCGTAGCTCGTGGCGAGGAACAGCTTGTCCTTGGCGAGCGGACCACGAATGTTGAAGCCCAGCTGCTGCTTCCCGTAGTTCGGCGTCGGCGCCGACGCCGCGAGGAACGCGTTGCGCGCGGTCATCGACTTGTTCTGCAGGAACCCGAAGGCCGAGCCCTCCCACTTGTTCGTGCCGCGACGGCTTTCGGCCGAGATCACGTACGAGCCGGCACGCGTGTATTCCGCGTCGTACGGATTGAGATAGACGCGGAACGTCTCGAGCCCTTCCTGCGGCAGCGGTGAGCCGGTCTGACCCAGGCCCACGATGTTGCCGTTGAAGAGGCTCTTCATCTCCACGCCGTCCATGTAGACGTTGAAGAAGCGGAGATCTGGAGCCGCACCGCCCGACGGCAGCGTGCGCCCCGACTGCGGCGAGTACGTTTTGATGCCCGGCGCGATACCGGCCAGGTTCATGATGCCGCGGGAGCTCAACGGGAGATTCTCGATCTCTTCCTTCACGACGGGCGCCGATACCGACAGGCGCTGCACTTCGACCTGCTTCACGCGTTCGGCAGTGACCGTCTGCGCATCGAGCTCGGCCGCCCCCTTCTCGAGATTGAATTCGAGGCGCGCGCGCTGGCCGATGACCAGCTCCACCGTGTCGGTGGCCTGGCGATAGCCGAGCGACCGCACGTTCACGGTGTAGCGGCCGGTGTAGAGACCCAGCACACGGAACTCACCCGTGGGGCGTGTCGTGGCGCGGGAGATTTCGCTGGTGGCGATGTTGCGAACCGTGATCTGCGCACCGGCAATCGGATTGCCGTCGGCGCGAACGGCGCCTTCCAAGGTGATCGTGTTCTGGGCGCGCGCCGCGGTGGCGGCGAGCACCGAGGCGGACGCCGCGAGGAGCAACCGTGTGAACGGTCGCGTCATGGGCCTTCCTGGCGTTGAAGAGGAGGGAAAGGGCGGGCGGGACGAGTGGCTCAGTATAGGAAACCGTTTACCGATGGGCCAGCCGGGGATTCCCCCACGCCGCCATGTGAATCAACACCCGACGGTGGTGATACGGTGGTGATACGGTGGGCATGCGGTGGTCAGACGGTGGCCGATCGCGCACGCCGGTCCCATGTTCCGGGGATCGTTTCCGGGGATCGTCGGTTCCCTTCTCGCCAGCCCTGTGCCATGACTGCCTCGACGTTGCCCTCGCTCGACGCCCTCTGGATGCCCTTTACCGCGAATCGCGCCTTCAAGGCCGCCCCGCGGCTCCTCGCCCGCGCGGAGGGCGTGCACTACTGGGATGTGGACGGCAACCGGATCCTGGATGGGACTTCAGGGCTCTGGTGCGTCAACGCGGGGCACGCGCGCCCTCGCATCGTCGAGGCGATCGCCAAGGCGGCGGCCACGCTCGACTACGCGCCCGGCTTCAACATGGGCCATCCGGCACCGTTCGAACTGGCCGACCGCCTCGCCGCCATCGCCCCCGCCGGACTCGATCGGGTGTTCTTCACCAACTCCGGTTCCGAGTCGGTGGATACGGCCATGAAGATCATCATGGCGTACTTCGGCGCGCGGGGCGACACGCAGCGGGTTCGATTTGTGGGGCGCGAGAAGGGCTACCACGGGGTCGGCTTCGGCGGCATCTCGGTTGGCGGGCTCGAGAACAATCGCCGAGCCTATGCGCACCATCTGCTCCCCTTCACCGACGCCCATCTTCCCGCCACACACGGGCTCGAGGCCAATCGGTTCTCACGCAGCCAGCCGGCGCACGGAGCCGATCTGGCCGACGCGCTCGAAACGCTCTGCGCCACGCACGGCGGCGAGACCATCGCCGCGGTGTTCGTGGAGCCCATGGCCGGATCGGCCGGCGTGCTGGTGCCGCCGGTGGGGTATCTCGAGCGACTGCGCGCCATCTGCGATCGCCACGGCATTCTGCTCGTCTTCGATGAGGTGATCACCGGCTTCGGTCGACTGGGTGCCGCCTTCGGTGCCCAGCGGTTCGGCGTCACCCCCGATCTGATGACGCTCGCCAAGGGAATCACGAATGGCGCGGTCCCCATGGGGGCGGTGTTCGCGCGGCGCGAACTCTACGAGACCGTCGTGGACGGTTCCCCCTCGGGCATCGAATTCTTCCACGGCTACACCTACTCGGGCCATCCGCTCGCGTGCGCCGCCGGTCTCGCCACACTCGACACCTACGCCGACGAAGGTCTGTTCGAGCGCGCCGCGGCGTTGGCACCGTACTGGGAAGACGCCGTCCATTCGCTGCGCGGTGAGCCGCATGTGATCGACATTCGCAACCTCGGGCTCGTGGCCGGCGTCGAGCTCACCACGCGCGACGGTCAGGTGGGCGCACGCGGACTCGAGGCGCACATCGACTGCTTCCACCATGGACGGCTGGTGCGCTTCACGGGCGACACCATCGCCATGAGCCCGCCGCTCATCATCGAGCGCGGGCAGATCGATGAATTGATCGACGGCGTGCGCGCGACGCTGCGGCGCCTGCAGTAGCGGGTGTGCGCGGCGAGCGCGCGTTCAGCGCTCGCCGTGTTCGCCACGCTCGCCATGTTCACGCCCACCGGCGTGGCACTGAATGCAGTCATCGAGGTTGGCGGTTCGCACCTCACCGCGGTGCTGCCGCGCCACGCGGGCCGGATCGTGGGCGTGACAGCCGTAGCAGGTGTAGGACTTGTAGTTTGCCGGATCAGTATGACAGGTCTTGCATGCAACGGGCCGCCGGCTGCCGTGGTCGAGTGGGAACATGTCGTGCTGGATCTGCGCGCCCTCCCAGCTCACCGTGGTGTGGCAGGCGGCGCAATCGTTGCCCAACGTGCCGTTGTGTTTGTCGTCCGGCTGGTGGCAGCCCACACAGGTGGTGGGTGTCTTCGCGAAGCTGAGGCGACCGGTCGTGCTGGTGTGGCACTCCGCGCACGTGACCGTGGCGTGTGCCCCGTCCAGCGGAAAGCCGAATCGGTTGTGCTGACTGGCCAGCCCGTCGAGTGACGCCCGGGTCGTCGCGCCCCCGCGATGCTCGTCGTGGCACGCGAGGCAGGAGGTACGCGCCGCGAACGCCGCGTGCAGCGAGCTGCTGTCGCGCTCCTCGGCGTGGATGTCGGTATGACAGGTGCGACACTGTGCAGTCATGGTCGTCGTCGACCAGGGGGCGACATGACAGGCGCCGCACTGTCGCTCGAGGGCCGCGTGCGACGTGACCCCGCCGAAGGTTTCCGGTGTGGAATCACCGGGTGTGAGCGGCCCGGGCGAGACGATCGACGCTCCCCGCTGCTGCCATACGGCGGCGAGCAGCACGACGCAGACGAAGATCGCCAGCCAACTGCTGCGCGGTACGCGCGGACCGAATGCGTGGCGTCCCGGCATCATGCGCGCCTCACCGCGAGAAGGTGGCGTAGTACAACGCGGCCGCGATATGTCCGGCCGCCAACACCCACAACGCGGCGCTCATCGGCACATGCAACAGCCACCACACACTGAGCGCGCCTCGCGCCACGGCAATCGGCGCCGGCTGCGCAATCTGTCGGCGGAGGCTTTCGTGCTCGTGACGCAGCGCCATGAGCTCCGACTGCAGCGTGGACTCCCGGGCCAGATCGCGTGGCTCGCGCCGGGCGTTCTCGGCCAACGCCGCCTCCACGCGCGCGAGCTCCGACTCGAGCATGGCGACCTGCACCGGATGCGCCGTCACCACCGCCCGCGGGATCGCGGTCAGGACCGCGCGCCCCACGACGCCGCTCGCCACCACCAGCACCATCCCCAGCGTCAGCACCCCAGCGAGCCCCCGAAAGGCGAACCCCGAGTGGAGCAGCACCAGATATGGACCAAGGAGCCCGGACCCCATGTGCCAGAGCATGGCACTGGACATCGCGGTTGCCCCACCGGCGGGCTGATGCTTGCGCCACGTGTAGCCGAAGCCGGCCCAGAGCATGAGCGCGAAGCCCACGATGCCCAGCCCGTGGCCGAGTGCTGACGACGCCCATGAGGCGGCCGCGTCATGCCGCAACACGTAGAGCAACGTGGCGAGAACGGCCACGCCGAGGCCCATCAGGACTTCCCCAAGTCGCGCTGGCATCTCAGTCGCCTCCGGATGCGGCGCGATGCCCATGCGGATCGTGCACGTGCGCCTCGCAGAAGGCGAGCAGCCGATCGAGTGCCTCCTCCGGTGCGGCCTCGAGCAGCGGACGGAGTTCGGAGATATCGACCTGCTCGCCGATCAGATGCGCCAGCGGCACCGACACCCGCTGATCGCCCATCACCACCGCCCCCACGATCGACCGCCCACTCACCACCACGCGCAACCGGTCTTCACGGCGCGAGCCCCCAACGCTCCACGCGTCGGGATCGAGCTGCCACCGCTCGCTCTGTCCGCGGGTCAGCGTCAGCAGGTCCGGATCGGAAGCACCGCCCACGGCGCCGATGATCGTCGTCGTCACGCCGGCCACGCGCGTCACGTTGAGCGCCGGTCGCTGCCGCAGCACGAGGTGCATCCCCGCCATATTGTACCCCGCAGTGCGCCCCTGCGCGAGCGCGCTGCTCCAGAGCGTATCCAACTGCGCCGTGCGAGTCACGGGATCGTACACCTGCGCGCAATCGCCGGCGGCGAAGATGTCGGCATGGCTCGTCTCGAGCCGTTCGTTGGTGCGAATGCCGCGCTCGACCAGCAACCCGGCCTGCCGCGCCAACTCCGTGCGCGGGCGCACGCCGATCGCCACCGCGAGCAGATCCGCCGCGAGCGTGCGCCCATCGTTCGTGCGGACGCCGACCAAGAGACCATTGGTCCCCAGCGCCTCGCGAATGCTCGTGTTGCGATGGAGCGTGACGCCAGCCGCGGTGAGTCGCGACTCCACGATCGCGGACTCGACGCGATCGAAGATCTTGCTCCAGTACCGCTCGCCGCGAAGCAGATAGTGCGTGGCCACGCCACGCGCGTGCAGGCCATCCACCAGTTCGAGCGCGGTGGAGCCGCCCCCGACCACGACCGCGGTCTTCGCGGTGGCCGCGCGCGCAATCATCGCTTCGGTGTCGGCCAGGCCATCCAGACGCAGCACACCATCCAGCGTACCACCGGCAAAATCGGGCGCGATCGAGGCCGCACCGGTCGCCAGGAGCAGGGTATCGTAGGCGAGCGTGCGCCCATCCGCGAGCTGAATCTTGTGCGCCTCGGGAAGGAGCGCGGCCACCCGGGCGACCAGGCGATCGAGTCGCAGGCGCGCCGTTTCGGCATCGCTGCGAATGCGCAGCCGATCGGGAGCGAGTTCGCCGGTGAGACGATACGCCAGCGCCGGCCGCGAATAGAAGGGCGCGTCTTCATCGCTGATCAGGGTGATATGCGCCACGTCGTCCACCTCGCGGATGGCTTCGGCCGCGCTCAGCGCCGCGATCCCACTCCCGATGATGACATGATGCCGCACCGTGTCGCGCGGTGATGATGGGCCGGAGGGAGCGATCATGCGCTAGCCTCCAACGCCACGAAGGACAACGTCCCGCGCGGGCACCGGGCGACACAGCTCCCGCAGAGCAGACACCGCGCATCCGTCACGGCGAGCCCGTTCCGCGCGTACGCGCGCACATCGATCCCGCTCGGGCAATTGTGCGAGCAGATCCCGCACTGCACGCAGCGCCCCGGCTCAGCCGACACGACGCCGCGCGCCAGCAGGCGTACCCGCGTGACATCGGCGGGGAGTCCCTCGGCGGGAACTCCGGCGAGTGGGACGGAACGCGATCGAGTGCGAATGGAGATCATGGGGGCGGTCCCGGTTGACGTGCTGCATGGTACGACCCGCCGATGAACCCACCGTGAAGCGTGGGTGAATCCGGGATGAACAGCACACGCACGTCCGACTGTCGCGCGCGCGCCACTCGTCACGTCGCGGGCCCGCTTGCGCATGCACGGCGTACCGGGCAGCGTTGTGAGGTGGCAAAGCCCACGTCACTGTCTCGATTGGAGCGCCCGATGTCCCCTCGTGTTCTTCGCGCCGCCGCTGGCGCGCTCTCGCTCGCGCTGCTCGGCGCCTGCGCGTCGACCACCGATGTCGTCGCGCCCTCGTCGCGATTCGCCAAGGCGCCGGCCCCGGACTACGAGTCGTACGTCACGGGTACGCCCAATGCCACCAGCACGCCGCTCGGTGGCGTGTACCTCGCCGGTGGCGGTGCCGACGACGACGTCGGCATGGGCTGGCTCGTCCGGCAGGGAGGCATCGCCGGCAGCGGCAAGAAGAACGTGCCGTTCTACGGCGACGTCGTGGTGCTGCGCACGAGCGGCAGCAAGGGGTACAACAACTGGATCGACAAACTCGGCGCCAACTCGGTGACGACGCTCGTGATCAACACGATCGACGGCGCCAACAGCGACAGCGTCGAAGCGGCGATCAATCGCGCCGAGGTGATCTTCCTCGCCGGTGGCGACCAGTCGACGTATGTGAATCTCTGGAGCGGCACGCGTTTGCAGCGCGCCGTGAATGCGCGCGTCGCCGCCGGTTATCCGATCGGTGGCACGAGCGCCGGCCTCGCGGCGCTGCCGCAGTACATCTACTCCGCACAGTTCGCGTCCACGACCTCGTCGATGGCGCTGGCCGACCCGTACGACAGCACCATCACGTTCGCGCAGAGCCTGTTCACGGTGCCGCTGCTGAGTGGCGTGATCACCGACTCGCACTTCGTGACGCGCGATCGCATGGGCCGCTTCTACACCTTCCTGGCGCGCCTGCAGGCCGACGGCGTCACGCGCACGCCGCGCGGCATTGCCGTTGATGAAGGCTCAGGCGTCGGCATCGCCGCCAACGGCTCGGCCACGGTGTATGGCACCGGCAACGGCGTCTATCTCCTGACCCCGGCAGCGCGATCGCGCAGCACCCTGTCAGCGCCACTCACCTATGGCGCGATGTCGGTGGTCCGCGTCCCCGTCGGCGGGACGTTTGATGCGTCGAACGCCAGCAGCGGCGGCGTGGCGTATTCGGTCCGGGCCAATGCGGGCGTGATGACGTCGTCGACGGGGCTGCTGTACTGAGACGCCGTTACACTTCGAAGGTCATGACCGCGAGCGTCACCGCGGTGAGGGCACAGAGCAGATTGAATTTTCCCAGCATCCGAATCCGCCCCATCGCCCCCGCGTCGCCCTGCATCGCCTTGCGCTTGTTCATGTGAATCACGCCGACCGACAACGTCAGCAACAGGACGGCCGCAAGCTTTGCCTGAAACGTCGCGGGGAGCGCGCTGAAGCCGCCGTGCTTGGTGAAGACGAGCGTGAGTCCGGTGATCCAGAGCAACGGCAGGCCGATGTCGCCCAGGCGACCCATGGCGAAGGCGGCGCGGCCTAGAATGGGACGTTCGGCCGGCGGCGCGGCGGCCATGACGCGCGCGAGCATGAGATTCGAAAACGGCACCGCCAAACCGAGGGCGAGACCGAGCAGATGAAGGATCAGCAGTAGCTTGTTCATGACGAACTCGTCAGCGAAGGAAGCGGAGGGGGACCGTAGCTGACAAGCTCGAGTGGCGCTCGCGCCGGCGCATGGGTCAAATGTCTCAGCGCCGGCACGATGTGGCGCATCAGGGCGCCGGTCGGCGATACAACCCCACCAGCACGCCCTTCCCGCGCACGTGTCCCGCGATCTGTTTCATCACCTCGGCGCGCGTGAGCGGTGGGCTCATGGTGGTGGGGACCACGTTCACGGTGTTGTCCAGCGCGTAAAGCTCGAACACGTAGTGATGCGCCGGGCCGGTGCTGGGCGCCGCCGGCCCACGATAGCGTGGGCCGCTCGCGCTGATCTGCCGCGAGCCGTCGTCGAGTATCGCGCCGCTGGGCACCCCCGCCGGCAGTGACGTCGCACTGCCGGGGATGTTCCATACGAGCCAGTGCAGCAGGTCGTCCGTCCCATCACCGAGCGCGGCGTCGGCGTCATGCACGAGCAGCACGAAGCTGCGCGTGGAATCGGGCGCTCCAGTCCAGGTGAGCGGCGGCGAGACATCGCGCCCCGGCTGCGCGTTGGCCTCGGGGATCATGCCGCCATCGGTGAACGCGCTCGAGGTCAGCGTGATGACGCGCATCGCCACCCGACCGGCGTTGGCCGGCTGCGCGGCACGCGCCGGTTGCGCCGGCTGCGCGGTGGCCTGCGCGCGAAGCGCCGGTGATACGAGGAGGAGCGCCGCGAGCAGGGCGGTTGAACGGTTCATGTTGGACGCCCTCACTTGTAGGAGGCCGGTTGCGTCTTTCGCCATGCGTCGTAGCGCAGGCGAAGCGTCTTCACCGGATTGAGGTTCTCGCCGGCCTTGATGACGTTCGGCCCCTGCTGGTTGGGCTGCGCGACCGTGAGGTACAGGCTGTACTTCCCATTGTTGTGCGAATCGCCGTTGGTATCGGACTTGTTCGCCATCAGGATGTACGCCACGTACGCCGTGCGCCCTTCGCAGGGAATGGCCGGCTTGCTGTTGTCGGCCGGGAGCGGCGGGCACGTGCAGCGCGAATCGCCGCCGAACTTGTCGGCCGTTTCGAGCGCCGCCATCACCCGATCGGTGAGCGCGCCCTGCGTGTGCAGGAAGGCGCGCACCGCATTCGGAATGACATCACCGGTGCGCAGGATGTTGCCCTGAATGGAGTAGTAGATCTGCGTGCCCGGGACCTGCCCCTGCATGTCCTGCGTGACGTAGCCGTTGCTCAACCCCGAGTGTCCGGCGGAGCGCCCCGTGAGATCGAGAATGCCGAACTGCCTCGTCTGAAAGGCCGGATCGGCCGACAGCAGCTCGATGATGCGCTTGGGGTCGGTGCCTTTCTGCAGCTCGCGATAGACGAGCATCTGGTTGGCATGGGTGCCGTCCACGCCGGCCTGACAGGCGGCGACGCCCTTGCCCGGCACCACGACGGCCTGAATGCCCATGAGAAAGGCGTCGTCACGATCCACACAGGTGGCCGACGCAATCACGACACGACCGGTCGCCATGTCGACGGCAATCACTGACCAGGTGGCATGCGCGGCGCGCGGCAGCACGAACAGGAGGAGCGCGGCGAGGAACGACCATACGCGGCGCCCGGGGAGGGAGCGGGGCATAAGCAGAGGGCTGGAGGCGTCTATGAACTCGCTACCAAAAGGCAGCGTCGCCCGCGCCTCGTCCAGAGGCGGCCTGGCGTGCGGTGCCCGACGTGAACGGCGAGCCGGGCCTGTCCCCGGGCGCTACAATAGACCTGTCCCCGTTCAGGTCCCGACTCCGGCCCGACCATGCCTCCCGTCGCCCGACTTCTCCGCCGTGCCCTTGCGCCGGCGCTGTTCGCCGTCGGCCTGCTCGCGTGCGGCCACGAGGGACCACCCAGGATTGCCACCCTTGACGTGGCGCCCGGCTCCGCGACGCTGTTGCTGGGACAGTCGCTCACGCTCGTGGCGACTCCGAAATCGGCCAAGGGCCAGGCGCTCACCAATCGCTCGATCACCTGGAGTACGAGCAACGCCAGCGTCGCCTCGGTGTCGACCGGCGGAACGGTCACGACCACCTCGCTTGGCTCAGCCACGATCACCGCCGCCAGTGAGGGGGTGAATGGCGCGGCACAGATCACCGTGCTCCCCGTTCCCGTCGCGCGCGTCACCGTGTCACCCGCCACCGCGCAGCTGCAGGTCACGCAGTCGGTACAACTCGCGGCCACGACCGCTGATTCCATCGGGGGGGTGCTGTTGGGGCGCGCGGTGACCTGGAGCAGCAGCGCTCCGAGTGTAGCGACCGTCTCGTCCAGTGGACTCGTGGTGGGCGTGAGCAGTGGCTCAGCGACAATCCTGGCGACGAGCGAAGGCAGGTCGGCGAACGCAGAGATCACCGTGCGCGCGCTGAACGGGCCTCCGGTGCTGTCGGGCGTATCGGCCAGTACACTCGTTCCCGGCCAGTTGGTTTCGCTGCGCGGCGTGGGCTTTGGCGCCACCGCCGCGCTCAATCTGCTCACCATCCGCGGCGTCCCCGTACCGCTCGCGTCGGTGAAGTCCGACACGCTGTCGTTCGTGGTGCCGTGTCAGAATGCCGGCACCGCCAACCTGCAGGTTACCACCTCCGGCGGCACGAGCAGTGCCCTGCCCGTCACGCTTGCCCCCATCAGACGCACGCTCGCGAAGGGGCAGTCGGTGATCATCACCGCCGCCGACTCGAGCGCCTGCAATCAACTGGAAGGTACCGGGACCGCCGCGCGCTACGTTGCGGTCGTTTCGAGCAACCTCACGAGCCAGAACGCGGTCACGGACTTCGAGCTCGCCGGCAACACCTCCGCGACAGTTGCGCTTCGGACGTCCGCACCCGCCGCGCGACTCTCCCAACCGCTCGACGCCGACGCGACGCGCTGGAACGACGCTCACGCCGCGCACCTCGAGTACGAGCGCGCGCTCTACCCGCAGACGCTGGCCGCCGTGCGCGCCCAGGCGTCGCCGCCACGTCGCGCGCGTGTTGCGGCTCCGCCGGTCGTCGGCGACATGCGCACCTTCTACTACAACTTCAACAGCTGCAACGACTCCACCCAGCTGATTCGCGGCAGGGTCGTCTACAGCGGCATTCACGCCATCGTCTGGGAGGATTCGGCCAACGCGGTCTCGACGGCCACGAATCCGGAGCTGCTGACCTACTACCAGAAGATCGGTCAGATTTTCGATCTCGATCAGTACGACGTGGTGAAGAACAACTTCAGCGATCCCCTTCGCCGCGATGCACTGACCGATTTCGACGAGCGCGTACACATGGTGTTCACGCAGCGCCTCAATGGATCGGGGGCAGCCGCCTACGTCACCAGCTGCGATGCCTCGGCGCGTGGTGCGACGCGCTGGGGGAGCAACTTCGGCGAGTTCTTCTACGGCATGACACCCACGGCGCCGGGCACCAGCACGACCACCACGGCGCAGCCACCCGGATGGTTCGCCTTCATGGTGCGCACCGTCGTGCACGAGGTGAAGCACATCGCGTCACTGTCGGCGCGTCTGTCGAATGGCGTGTCGGCCTTCGAAGCGACATGGCTCGAGGAAGGGACCGCGCGGCACGCCGAGGAGCTCTGGGCGCGTGAAAGACTCTACAAGGTGGCCTTCAAGGGAAACACGGGCTACGGCTCGGCGGCGAGCAACGGCGTCTTCTGCGATTTCAACCTGGCGAACGCCACGTGTGCCTCGAACGACGCGCTGCGACGCCCCAGCTGGGGGATGCGCCGCCAGCTCAACGAGATCAAGCCGAAGCTCGATGAGCCGTGGAACTGGTCGCCCTACGGCGATGCCAGTGGCCAGAGTGGGGCGATCTTCTACAACACCACCTGGAGCCTCGTCCGCTACGCGCTCGATCGCTTCGGCACGAGCGACGCGGCGTTCTTCTCGGCGCTCACGAATGGCACCACCACTGGCATCTCCACCCTCACCTCGCTCACCGGTGTGTCGATGGAGCGTCTCCTGGGGGGCTGGGGGCTCGCGCTCTACGCCGACGACTATCCCGGTCTCACGAGTGTGAATGCCGATGCGAGCTTCCTCACCTGGAACCTGCGCGACCTCTACGGTGGGCTGAATGCCGATCCGCTCTGGGCGAGCACGTACTCGAAGCCCTTCCCCATCACGCCGGTCGCGCTCACCTTCGGCAGCTTCGTGGCGCAACGGACTGGCATTCGCGGTGGGGCGCACGCGTACTTCGAGATCTCCGGCACCCCGAACGTGCCGCAGCTGCTCGACCTGCGCGGCCCCGGTGGGACCGCCATGCCGAGCAACCTGCGGCTGGCGATCATGCGGCTGCAGTAGGTCGGCGCTGCGAACAGCTGCCGTGCATCTTCAGTATCGAAACTGATCACCACGGACACTCGAGAATGCACGGACACGGCCACGGAGACAGCAAAGCAGTTGTGTTCTCCGTGGCCGTGTCCGTGCCTTCCATGGTGTCCGTGGTAGTCAGTTGCTGTTGAAGCACACCTCAGTCACCGAGAAACGAAAAGCGGGACCATGCCAGGTGGCGCGGTCCCGCTTCTGTTGACCAGCGAAAGGCGTTACGCGCGCGCTGGACCCATGACGTTGCGCGCGAAGAGCGCGATGATGATCGCGATGATCGCGATCTGGCCGATCGGTCCCACCGCCAGGATGATCTTGAAGATCGTCGAGATCAGCAGCAGCGGCAGCTTGATGATCGGCAGCAGGAAGTCGGCGTTCGCCGGATGATCGAAAAACGGCATCGAAATTCTCGGTCAGGGGTCAGGTCGGAATTGTAAGCGGTCCCGGCGGCGGCTCAAAGGTCAGCGTCCCAGCGCATCCTTGGCGATAACGCCAAAGTCGTCCTGCCCGTGCCCCGTGGCGATCATCTCGTCCATCCGGGCGGCAATCGCCGGCAGGGTGGCCATGGGGCGGGCACCAACGGTCTCGAGCATCAGCCGGACGTCCTTCCGGGCCATCTCCAGTTCGAAGCTGGCCGCGAAGTTCCCCTCCGACATGTTCTTGCCCCGGATCTGGAGCATGCTCCCGGGATTGAAGAACCCGAGCAGCTTGAGCGCGTCGGGGGCAGAGACCCCTTCCTGCGCGCCGATGGTGAAGACATCGGAGAGCATCGCCCCCATGCCAATAATGAAGCAGTTTCCCATCAGCTTGTAGACAGCAGCCAGATCGGGGCGCTCTCCCCAGTACTCCACGCGGGCGGCCTGCTTTTCCAGCGCCGGTTTCACGGCCTCGAACAGCGCCTGCGGACCGGCGGCCATGATGATCCCCTGCGCCTGGCGAGCGGCGGCCGGGCCGATGAACACCGGGCAGTGAAGGTATTTCACCCCCTCCGCGTTCAGCCGGGTGGCCCGTTCGGCGGTCAGGTCGGGGCGGGTCGTGGTGTGGTCCACGATGATCGTGTCGGGGCCAAGTCCGGCCCGGAGTTCGGAAATAACCGCCTCCACGACCGCGTCATCCTTGAGCACCAGATGCACCCGTTCCGCGCCGCGCACCGCATCGGCCGGGGTATCGGCGACCTGTGCGCCAAAGGGAATGAGCGCCTCCGCCTTGCTGCGGGTGCGGTTCCAGACGGTCACCGAGTCGCCGCGCCCGAGGGCGGCTTCCACGAAGCCGCTGCCGAGCAGCCCCGTGCCGAGGTATGCGATGTTGGCCATGCGGGAAAGATAGCCAGCGATGCATTTCGGCCGCACATTCTCCCCCGGACCTCCGCTTATTCAGCGGCCCGTCGTCCCGCCGGCGCTCACCCTCTCCTCGAGCCCCACTCCACCCATGCGTCGCATTCTCGCCCTGTCCCTCGCTGCTGTTGCGCTCGCCGCCTGCCACAAGGGTGCCGCTGGCGCCGGTTCGGCTCCCGCGGCCAAGGCATCCGCCGCCCCCAAGGTCCCCGCTGAAGTGACGCTCGCGAACGTCACCCTCGGCGATTCGCTCTTCAACAACGGCGGCTGCATGCGCTGCCACGGCAAGGGTGGCATCGGCGCGCAGAACGCGCCGGCGCTGAACGACAAGAGCTGGGATCAGCTCACGACCGGCAGCTTCGAAGAGATCAAGGGGATCATCACGACGGGCGTGCCGAAGGAAAAGATCAAGGTCACCACGCGCCCGAACCCGATGGGCGCCCGCGGTGGTCGCATGAATCTCACCGACGCACAGATCACGGCGGTCGCGGCGTATGTGTACACGCTGAGCCATCCGGAAGCGGCGCCGAAGAAGTAAGCGGCGCGCGACGACGTGCAATCACGGGGC
>JBDHVK010000041.1:0-28349 GCA_039809645.1 Gemmatimonas sp. | reverse complement strand
AATTCACCGTCCAGAACGGCCAGCTCCGCCAGACCCGGTGGAAGTGGTCGGGGCTGAGCCCCAACGTGAGCTGCGCCCCGCGACCGCGAAGATCCGATTGCAGCACACTGACGCGCCCGAAATCGGCACTCCGGCGCGATTCGGCCGCTGACACGTTGCCACTCGCCGCGTCGATGGCCGCCGGCGACACGAACACCGGGCGATTGCCTTCACTGGCCAGGCCGAAGCGCGGCGTGCCGGTGAAATTGGCCTCGACAACGGACGCCTGGTTGAGGTCGTACGTGGCGAGCGCACTCGCGCGCAGCATCATGTGCCACCGCATCGCGTTGTAGTCGAGATTCGCACGCCAGCTGCGCGGCGCATCGTATCCCTTGCCCAGCAATGTGACCGACGGAGCGCGTTCGACGAGCGGCCCGCTCCCGTCACGGCACTGAGTCGGGCGCGACGCCGAGCTGGCGATGCTCCAGTCTCCCGGCGGCACCGCGGCCCCGATGCAGGTGAGGGTGAGCGCGCTGCCCGCAAGCCCGGAACGCGCCGCGGCATCGGCCACCGCGTCGGGACGCCAGAGATCGCGGAACTCTCCGATGCCGCCGCGCAGCACCCCCGTGGGGAATCGATACCAGGTGAGGTTGGTGCCGTTCCGCATGCCGCCGCCGTTGCGCTGCGACTTGTTGAACGTGTAGCTGAAGCCCACGCGGGGACTCACGTGCACGGTCGGGCCCACGCCGCCGGTGGCCACGCCCAGCGTCTGCTCGAGCGAAGGATTGCGCGCCGGTTCGGTGACGAACCCATTGGCTTCGACGCGCGCGCCGTACAGCAGCGAGAAGAAGCGGTTCGGGTTGTAGCTGTGCGACAGCGCGGTCGCCGCGTTCCAGCTCTGTCCGGTGCGATCTGGATTGGTGAGCGCGCGGGTGTAGCTGCTCGGGCGACTCGCGGCGAGATCGGCCAGGGAGGCGAAGCCATAGCGACCGTTCACGCTGGCGCCGCCGCGCTGATCGAGCCCGTCGACACGCGCCCACAGATTGGCCTTGAGTTGATGCCGGCGCCCGCGAAGGTTGCGCCAGTACTCGTGCACCGCTTCGCCGGTCCAGCGTGAGCTGTTCGATTCGTCGGTGCCGCGACCGCCAAGCGAAACGCTCGCCACGCCGGCGTCGGTCGCCGTGGCGTCGGCGAGTGTGCGGACGAGCAGATCTACGGCCGGTTGCTCGCTGTACGGCGTGGTGCGGGTCAGCGTGGTGCTCGCATTGAGTCGCGTGGCGCGATAGGTGCTGAAGCCGGGACCGCTCCAGTGTCCGAGCGCCCAGATTGCGCCGGCCGCGCGGTCCAGGCGGGAGGTACCGCTCGATGGCGCACTCAGCGCGCCGATCCCCTCGTTGTCACCACGCGACTCGTTCACGTACATCGTGAGCGAGTGTGTGCGTGTGGTGTCGCGCGTGTCGTCGAATCGCGCAACGGCGCTCAACGCATCGCGCCGGATCCCGCTCACCGTATTGCCGAGCGAGAGCGGCAGGCCGGTCGATGCCGCAATCGATCGGATGCGTTGAACCGAATCGGGTGCGATTCCCGAGAGTTGGTACGCGAGCGGATTCGCGCCGGTGAGATCGGGGCGTATGCGCGTCGTGCGAGAGGCATCGACGGCCACGTTGTACGTGAGCGTGTTGCGGATCGCTTCGCCGTCCATGCCGGCCGACGCGCGCCAGTTCGTGCTGGTCGCGCCGAGTGCGCGCCCGATGGCGTCGGTGGACTGCAGTCCGCCGCCATCGAACGTCGCAAAGACCTGCCGATTCTGGTAGTTGCGCGATCCGGCACCGAGTCGGACATCGACATTCGCCCCCGAGAAGCCACCGCGGGTGGCATCGAAGGTGGCGCCGGTCACACGGGTATCCACACGCGCGGCGCGGGGAAGGCTGCCCGCCCCCATCGCCATGCCGTTCAGCGTGGTGAGGTTGCTGCTGCCGCTTGCGCCGAGCATCGACAGGCCACCGCCGGCCATCGTCGCGCCGGGGATCGTGCTGATGGTGGTATTGATGTCGCCGGCCATCGTGGGTGGCACACCGCTCACCACGCCCTCACTGAAGCGTTCGCTCGATCCGGGTTCCTGGACCGTGGGCGAGACGCCCGTGGACACTCGTACTGGCTTGTTCGCCGCAATCTTCACGGCTTCCAGCGAGACGACATTGCTCGACAGCACGAAGTCCGCGACGAACTCGCGCTCGGAGCCGATGCGCGTCACCCGCCGGCGCGCGGGCTTGTAGTTCGTCGCCTGAATGGCCACGAGGTAGTCACCGGTCCCGTTCTCGAACGTGATGCGGTACGTACCGCTGTCGGTCGTCACTCCCTGCTGCACCAGACGATCGGGACCGCGCGTGATGATCACCGTCGCGCCGCCGATCACCCTGCCGCTATCCGATGTGACCCGGCCCCGAATGGTTTCTGACGTCTGCGCATTCGCGGCCGCGGCAGCGGTCAGCGTGGCAATGAGAGCAAGGGATGGGACAAGACGCACGTGCGCACTCTGGTGAGGGTCCAGCATGAGACAGCGGAATCCCTCGAAACGTTGCGTCAGCCATCGACCACCGCATCGAAGACCGCGCGCACCTGCGCCATGCCCCATGCGAGATCCTGCTCGCTGATCACCAGCGGCGGCGAGAGCCGGATGACGGTCCCATGCGTCTCCTTGCACAGCACCCCACGCCGTTGCAGCGCTTCGCACCACGGTCGTGCAGGCTCGTGCAACTCGATGGCGCACATCAGCCCCCGGCCACGCACGGCCTTGATCGCCGGATGCCGCAGCGAGCGCAGCGCGTCCAGCAGCCATGCCCCCAGACGTGCCGAGCGCTCCACCAGTTGTTCGTCGTCGATGACCTGCAGCGCCTCGCGCGCCACTGCGCACCCCAGCGGATTGCCGCCGTAGGTGCTGCCGTGCGATCCGGGCTCGAAGAGCCCGAGGATGTCGGCGTTCGCGACCACCGCCGACACGGGGTACATGCCGCCCGACAGCGCCTTGCCAAGAATGTAGACATCCGGAGTGACCTGTTCGTGGTCGCAGGCGAACATCGCGCCCGTCCGGCCCAGGCCGGTTTGGATCTCGTCGGCCACGAGGAGCACGCCCTGCTCGCTGCACAGCGCGCGCAGCTCGGCCAGGAATCCCGCGGGCGGAATGATCACTCCGGCTTCGCACTGCATCGGCTCCACGAGCACGGCGCAGGTCTCGGGCGTGATCGCGTCGCGCACGGCGTCGATGTCGCCGAAGGGTACGAGCGTGAACCCGGCGGCGAACGGCCCGAAGTCGGCGCGATACGCCGGCTCACTCGAGAAGCCCACGAGTGTGGTGGTGCGGCCGTGGAAATTGCCGTTGAAGGCAATGATCTGTGCGTGGTCGGCGG
Source organism: Gemmatimonas sp. (assembly GCA_039809645.1). GTDB lineage: Bacteria > Gemmatimonadota > Gemmatimonadetes > Gemmatimonadales > Gemmatimonadaceae > Gemmatimonas. Next base: position 24,963 of record JBDHVK010000041.1, on the reverse strand, counting down.
CGATGCCTTTCACCCGGTAGCCCCAGCGGCGCGCCGCCTTGATGGCCGTTTCCACGGCTTCGGCGCCGGTGTTCATGGGCAGGATCATATCCTTGCCGCAGCGCCGTGCGAGCGCTTCGGAGAACGCGCCCAGCTGGTCGTTGCGGAAGGCGCGCGACGTGAGCGTGACGCGCTGTGCCTGCGCCACGAGCGCCGCGACGAGCCGAGGGTGGGCGTGCCCCTGGTTCACCGCTGAGTACGCACTGAGGCAGTCGAGGTAGCGGGTCCCCTCGATGTCGGTGACCCAGGCGCCCTGCGCCTCGGCGATGACGAGATCGAGCGGATGATAGTTGTGCGCACCCCAGCGGTTCTCCTGCGCGATGCACGCGTCGGTACGGGAGAGCAGGCTCGTCATGACACCCTCACAGGATATGGCGGCCAAAGGCGCTCGCGATGAGATCGGCACACAGTTCGGCCGTCGCGTTGCGATGATCGAGAATCGGATTCACTTCCACGAGATCCATCGCACGCATGGCGCCACTGTCGTGGATGATCTCCATCGCGAGGTGTGCCTCGCGCAGCGTCGCGCCACCGCGCACGGGCGTGCCGACACCGGGCGCCTCACGCGGATCCACCCAGTCGGCGTCGCAGGAGACGTGCACGCCACCGGTGCCGCTCGTGGCAATCGTGATCGCATCATCCATCACCGCGCGCAGCCCTCGCTCATCGATGTCACGCATCGTGAAGGCGTGAATGCCGAGTTCGCGGATCATCTGCTGCTCGGCCACGTCGAGATCGCGGAGCCCCACGTACGCGAGCTGTTGGGCGCGCACGGCGGGTTCGTTACCCGCGAGATGCAGCAGGCTCGAGGCACCCATGCCGAGGAGGTGCGCGACGGGCATGCCATGGATGTTGCCCGAGAGACTCGTGGTGGGCGTGTTGAGATCGGCATGTGCATCGAGCCAGATGAGCCCCATCCGCTCGCCGCGCTCATGGAGCGCGCGGGCGGTGCCAGCCGCTGATCCCGCCGCGAGGGAGTGATCCCCACCCAGGACGAGTGGCGTGATGCCCGCGCGCACCGCCTCGGCCGTGCGCGTCGCGACATCGGCGCACACCGCCGCAATGGCGGCGAGCCGCGCCTCGAAGGCGTCGTCGACCGAGGCCCGATCGGGGACCGGTACGTTGCCGGAGTCGCGCACCTCGTAGCCGAGGCTTCGCAGCTGCTTCACCAGGCTCGAGAGGCGCATCGCCGACGGGCCCATGTCGACGCCGCGGCGGCTGGCACCAAGATCCAACGGGACGCCGATGAGCTGGATGATGCCGGGGCTCGTGCCGGGCTCACTGGCGGGGCGGATGCTGGCAGAGGAGGTGGTCATGCCCCAAGGATCGGCAGGACCGATGCCAGCAACAAGAGCAAGGAAAGCGCAGAAATGCGAGGTAGATTGGCGATATGCCAGGTCATGTTGACATATTGCACAATATGGATGCCTTGGACGTTCGCCTCGTTTCCCTGCTGCGTGAGAATGCCCGCCTGAGCGTGGCCACACTGGCCAAGCAGCTCGGGGTCTCTCGCGGCACGGTGCAGAACCGAATCGACAAGCTGGTGGAGCAGCGCGTCCTGCTGGGGTTCACGGTCAGGACCGCGCCGGAAGCCGCCTCGCACCGCATTCGCGCGGTGACCACGATTCGCACCGAAGGCGACGCCGACGTGGTGCTGCGCACGCTGCGCGGCTATCCCGCCGTGCGCGCGCTGCACACCACCAACGGGCGCTGGGATATCGTCGCCGAACTCGCCACGGATACGCTGCACGAGTTCGACGACGTGCTGCGACAGATCGGGAAGGTGAAAGGGGTGGCGAATACAGAGACCAGTCTCTTGCTCAGCACCCACAAGTGACCCAATAGCCCCGTACCCCAAAACACCAAACCCCAAACTGATCAGTTTGGGGTATGGTGTCCTGAGGTTTGGAGTTCTTGGGTTACTTCAGCACGCGCCGCAAGAACGCCACGGTCCTCGGCCAGGCATCCTTCGCCGCCGCCAGATTCGCGGCTTCTTCTGCTTCATCGCGCTGCGCCTTCGGATCATTCTGCGCCCGCAGGAAGCCGTGCACGGCGCCGTCGTAGTTCATGCCGGTGTAGTCCTTCTTCATGGCCTTCATCAGCGAATCGATCGCCGGCATGAGCGCACCGATGCGCGCGTCCTTCGCGCCATTGAGCAGCATGATCGGCTTGGTGATCTTGGCGAGGGAGTCGGCATCGACCGTGGCCGGCACGGCGGCAGCGGTCGCCGTGGCCGGCGTACCACCCTTGGTATACGGCGCGCCATAGTACGCGACGCCGCCGGCGTAGCCCTTCACGCCGCCGTTGATGGCATGCATCCACACCGACTGCCCACCCCAGCAGTAGCCGATCACGGCGTACCTCTGCTGCGCGCTGGGGAGCATCATGGCGTAGTTCGCCGCGGCCGTGATGGTGTTCACGCGATCGGCGGCGGAGAGATTCCGGATCAGCTTCGTGGCCGAATCCGACCGGAGCTCCTCGGTGCTCGGGCCACCACGCAGCTTGGAGAGGAAGTCCGGCGCGATCGCGATGAATCCGTCGGCTGCGGCCTGATCGGCCACACTGCGCACCCACGTCGAAAGCCCGAAGATCTCATTGACGACCACGACGACCGGCGCCTTCTGCGACGCCGACTTGCTGAACGGGTACACGACCCACGCCATCAACGAATCGGGACTGCCGGGCGTGTAGGCAATCTTGACCCACTCGCCATGCCGTCCGCTCGCCTTGAGGCGCGCCGCGGCGGCGTTGTTGCTAGGCGGAATGGACAGGTCCTGCGCGCCGGTCATCGGCCCCATCTCGGGCGCCTGGACATCTTCGGCGCGCATGTGCGCCATGTGGTCGTCCATCCCCGGCATGGCCGCTGCACTTCCCATTCGGGACGAGACAGCCGGACGCTGCGAGTATGCAGCGGCGCCAGGCGTGCGCTGGATGGTGCACGCGCCGGCCAGCAGCAGGGCGGCGGCGACAGGTATACGGCGGGACATCGGAAATCCTCGCGAAAGGTGGGAACGGCAACGCGAGGAAATTACGTCCGAATGGCGGATGTCGCTGGGGGAATTATCGCCGGGCTTGGCCGACGAGTCGGGAATAAAAACCGGGCATCCGACTTCAGGTATTGGCGCTGAAGTCGGATGCCCGATCAGCGACCGCCTAGAAGCGAATTCCCAAGCCGATGCTGGCGAGAATCGGATCGACCTTGACCGCACTCACCTTGCTGCTGCCAAGCTTCACATCGCTGCCGATCATGACCTTCTTGACATCGATGTTGAGGAACTTGCCCGGGGCGAGCTTGATATCGGCGCCGATCTGACCGGCCGCGCCCACGGAGCTCTTCTCGAGGTCGAGTTTGCCAACGCCCGGCACGGCGATGTTCACGTCGGAGATCAGCGTGAGATTCACGCCCGCACCCACGTACGGCCGGATCACGCCGTCGGGGAGGAAGTGATACTGCGCGAGCAACGTCGGCGGCAGGTGCTTGAACGTCCCGATCTTGGTGCCATTGAGCTTCACGTCGTGCTGCTGCGGATAGGTGAGCACGAGCTCCGCCGCGAAGTGCTTCGCGAAGAAATAGCTGATGTCGACGTCGGGAATGACCTTGTCGCTGACCGTGATCTGGTCGGCCTTTACGCCGAGCGACGGGATCGCGTCGGACTTGTTCGCCGGCGTGAGCGATGCCGCGCGCAGGCGAATCATCCACGGGCCTTCCGCGCTGGCAGACTTCTGGGCCTGGGCCGTCGCGGCAAGCGTTAGAGACGCGCCGAGCAGCATCGCTGAGCGAAGAACGCGCATGAGGGGAACTCCAGATGGGTGGGAAGAACGGGGAGTGTCACAAGCGCATGTGCATGGCACATGCAGCGCGCGATAGATCGCACCCGTGGTCCGAACCCACCGTCAGGCGAACGCCGCACGAGGCGTCAGGCTTGCCCCGTGCGGCGTTCGATTCGTGCGTGTTGCTGGTGTTCGACCTAGAACACCGAGAGCAGGTCGCGATCGTCCTGCATCGCGTCGTCGTCAAACGGGATAAGATCCTGCGCTATCGACTTTGCCGGCCGTGGCGTATGCACCGGCGCACGTTTGGCGGTCAAGGTGTGTCGAGTCGGCCTGGTCGATCCCTTCGGCGCGGCCGCCTTCTGCCAGGACGCCTGCTGCTTCGCGTGATTGCGGTCGAACTCGGCGTGCGCCGCGGCGCGTACAGTGCCGGCGTCGTGCTCGAGCGTGAAGCGTGACACCATGGCGTTGAGCACCGCCGCCTGACTCGACAGCTCCTCAGCCGTGCTGGCCGATTCCTCGGCGTTCGACGCGACCTGCTGCGTGGCGCCGTTCAGCTGGTCGATGGCGCCGTTGATCTGCGTGACGCCGTCCACCTGCTGCTGCGACGCCGCCGAGATCTCGGCGACCACATCGGCGACCTTGGCCACGTCCCCGCGAATCGCATCGAAGCTCGTGGCCGCGGCCGTGTTGAGCGCGACCCCGTGCTCGGCGCTGAGCAGCGCCTGCTCGATCAGTGTCGCCGTGTTGTTCGACGCTTCCGCCGAGCGAATGGCAAGAGCGCGGACCTCTTCGGCCACCACGGCGAAGCCACGGCCCGCGTCGCCGGCGCGTGCCGCCTCGACGGCGGCGTTGAGCGCCAGGAGGTTGGTCTGGAAGGCGATCTCCTCGATCGTCTTCACGATCTTGGCGGTCTCCTGGCTGCCGCGACGAATTTCCCGCACGGCTTCGGTGAGCTTCTGCATCCGCTGGCCGCCTTCGACCGCATTCTGACGAGCGCGTTCGGCCAGCGCCTGCGCCTCCTGCGTATTGGCCGCGGTGCTCTTGGCCATGCTCGAGAACTCCGTGGAGCTCGACGCAATCTCTTCGATGCTGGCCGCCTGTTCACTGGCGCCACCGGCCAGCGACTGGCTCGCGCTCGCGATCTGCGAGCTCGCCGCCGCGACCTGCTCGGCCGCCGCCGTCACCTGTTCGAGCGTTTCCGACAGGTTGTGAATGGCGGTATTGACTGAACCGCGCCGGGTTTGGAGGAGGCTCCCTGCTTTGAGAGATTGGGAGCATGACACGAGACAAAGAGGCGGGTCGGAAGCGGAGTAAGCCCTTCTCCCCGGAGGTCCGGGAGCGAGCGGTCCGGCTGGTGCACGAGCAGCAGGACGCGCATCCCACCCAGTGGGCGGCGATCCGCTCCATCGCGGAGAAGATCGGCTGCACCGCGGAGACGCTCCGGCTCTGGGTACGCCAGGCGGAGCGTGACAGCGGCAAGCGGTCGGGGCTCACGACCGATGACCGGGAACGGTTGAAGCAGCTCGAGCGAGAGAATCGGGAGCTGAAGCGGGCGAACGAGATCCTGCGAAAGGCCAGCGCGTTTTTCGCGGCAGCGGAGCTCGACCGCGTCACGAAGTAACCCACGCCACGATGTACGCGTTCATCGACGCGCATCGCGCGGAGTACGGAGTCGAGCCGATCTGCGACGTGCTGCAGATCGCTCCGTCGGGCTATTACCGCCACCGGCGGGCCCTGGTCGATCCGACGCAGCGCTCGGCCCGGGCGCAGCGCGACGAGCGGCTGCGGTCGGCCATTCACGCCGTCTACACGCAGCATCACGCGGTCTACGGGGCACGAAAGATCTGGCACCAGCTCCATCGGGAGGGGACGACGGTGGCGCGCTGCACCATCGAGCGGTTGATGCGCGCCGAGGGGCTGCAGGGCGTCGTGCGCGGGCAGCGTCCGATCACCACGCGCCCGGACACGGCCGCGCCGTGCCCGGACGACCTCGTGCAACGGCAGTTCACGGCGGACCGGCCCAACCAGCTCTGGGTCGCCGACTTCACGTACGTCGCCACCTGGCGCGGCTTCGTGTACGTCGCGTTCGTGCTGGACGTGTTCTCGCGGCGCATCGTGGGCTGGCGGGCGCACACCACGATGCGCACCGATCTCGTGCTCGATGCGCTGGAGCAGGCCCTGCATGATCGCGAGCTGGACGGCCGTCTGGTGGTCCACTCGGATCGCGGGTCGCAATACGTTGCGATGCGCTACACCAGCCGCTTGGCGGACGTCGGGGCCGCGCCCTCCGTGGGGAGCGCCGGCGATGCCTACGACAACGCGCTCGCCGAGTCGATCATTGGCTTGTACAAGACGGAGGTCATCCATCGGCGTGGGCCCTGGAAGAGCTTCGACGACGTGGAGTATGCGACCCTCGAGTGGGTCGCCTGGTACAACACGCAGCGCATCATGGAGCCGCTGGGGTATGTTTCCCCCGCGGAGTTCGAGGAGCAGTTCTACCGCACCCAAGCGACTCCTGCGGAGCGCTTGGCACTCAACTAACCGAGTCTCCTCGAATCCCGGGGCGGTTCAGAAAACCGTTTCATCGTGCGCAATGACGGCTCGCGCCCGGTGGACGCGGAGCTGGCGGTCGCCAGGAGCGGCCGCCGGCGATATGCGAACACTCGGCGCTAGCCGCCGATCGTTCCGATTGGCCGCTGCGCGTAGCCGAGGCTCTGGAACGCGAGCTTCACTTCGTCGAGAATGGCCGGATCGTCGATGGTGGCCGGCACGGACCAGGCGTCGCCGTCGGCGATGAGGCGCATCGTCTTGCGGAGCACCTTGCCGCTGCGCGTCTTTGGCAGACGGGCCACCGCGGCGACCTGACGGAAGTTGGCCACGGGCCCCACCTCATCGCGGACCTTCTGCACGAGCTCCGCCGCGAGCTCACTCGCCTCGCGCTGTACGCCCTGCTTGAGGACCACGAGGCCGAGCGGCACCTGCGTCTTGAGGGCATCCCGCACCCCGATGACGGCGCACTCGGCGACATCGGGGTGGCTCGCGAGCGCCTGTTCGATGGAGCCCGTCGAGAGGTTGTGGCCGGCCACGATGATGATGTCGTCGACCCGGCCCATGATGAAGAGATATCCATCCTCATCGATGTATCCACCGTCGCCGGTGAGATAGTAGCCGGGATACTTGGTGAGATAGGTCTCGACGTAGCGGGCGTCGTCGCGCCAGAGCGTGGGGAGTGAGCCCGGCGGCAATGGCAGACGAATGGCTACGGCGCCCTCCTTGTTGGCAGGGAGCGGGTGGCCGTCTTCATCGAGAATCTCCACGATGTAGCCCGGCACCGGCTTGGTGGGCGAGCCGGGCTTCACCGGGAACTGCGTGAGGCCGAGGCAGTTGGAGGCGATCGGCCAGCCAGTTTCGGTTTGCCACCAGTGGTCGATCACCGGCTTGCCGAGCAGCGCCCGCGCCCAGTGATAGGTGTCCGGGTCGAGTCGCTCGCCGGCGAGGAAGAGCGCACGCAGCGAGCTCGTGTCGTACTTGGCGAAGAACTCGCCCTTGGGGTCTTCGCGCTTGATGGCGCGAAAGGCGGTGGGCGCGGTGAAGAGCACGCGCACCTGGTGCTGCTGAATGACCCGCCAGAACTCGCCCGCGTCGGGCGTGCCGACCGGCTTGCCCTCGTGCACGATGGTGGTGCAGCCGGCGAGCAATGGCGCGTACACGATGTACGAGTGCCCCACTGCCCAGCCGAAGTCGCTCGCCGCCCAGAAGACCTCGCCGGGCTGCACGCCATACACATGCTCCATGCTCCAGCGGAGCGCGACCGCGTGGCCGCCGTGATCGCGCACCACGCCCTTCGGGACGCCGGTCGTGCCGGAAGTGTAGAGGATGTACAGCGGATCCGTCGCCTCGACACTCACGCAGGGGACGGGCTGGGCCATGGTCACCAGCGCGCGCCAATCGTGGTCGCGCCCGGGGATGAGCTCCGCGGTCTGCATGGGCCGGCGCAGCACGACACAGTGCGCGGGGCGATGCGTGGCGAGCTCGAGGGCCTGATCGAGCAGCGGCTTGTAGGGCACGATGCGCTGCACTTCGATGCCGCAGCTGGCGGTGAGCACGACCTTGGGCTGCGCGTCGTCGATGCGCACGGCGAGCTCATTCGGAGCGAAACCGCCGAACACCACCGAGTGCACGGCACCGATGCGGGCGCAGGCGTACATGCCGATGAGCGTCTCGGGGGTCATCGGCATGTAGATGATGACGCGATCGCCCTTCGTGACCCCCAGATTCGTGAGCACCCCGGCAAAGCGTGCCACCTCGTCCTGCAACTCCGCGTAGCTGATCACCCGATGCCCGTTCGTGACCGGCGAGTCGTAGATGACTGCCGGCTGGTCGCCGCGACCGTTGTCGACATGCCGGTCGATGGCGTTGTAGCAGGTGTTCAGCTTTCCGCCACTGAACCAGCGATAGAGCGGCGCGTTGCGGTCATCGAGCACGCGATCCCACGGGCGATCCCAATGCAGCGCGCTCGCGGCGTCGGCCCAGAAGCCCTCGGGGTCGGTGAGTGCGCGCTGGTAGGCGAGGTCGTACGCAGTCGGCGGCGGCGTGTACGTCATACGGCGGCGGGGTGGGGGAGATCTGAAAACTCTTCAGTTCGCGGCGGCTTGGCTATTCGGTGAATCCCTGACGGATGGGCGAATTGGTGCGACAGATGTCGCGCGGGGTATCTTGTGGGATGCTGATGGCGTTCCTGATGATGCTGGGGCAACCGGCCCGGTTCCCCATGTGCGAGGCGGCAGAGCGGTTTCTGTCGGGCGATCGCCAGCTGGCGACGCGCGTCGAGGCCGACACCCTCGATGACTGGCGTACGCGCAAGAAACTGATCGGCTGCCGGGTGACCGCGGCCGGCGGCACGCTGCGCGGGGCGCAGGCCGAGGCGGTCGCGTTCTACGAACGCATTCGCGCCGTCGGCGGCTGGGCGCGCACACCCGACCCCCGGGATGCCCCCAACGAGGCCTCGCTCCGATTCCGCACCGGGGCGGTGGACTGCCTCTTCAACGTCTACGGCCCGTCGATGCTCAACACCGACGCCGAAGACGCGGTCGATGCCGCGCGCCCGCTCAAGCGCGGGGAAGAACGGTGGCATGTGTACGTGATGTGCACGGAGGCGCTTCCCGCCGTTCCCAGAAACCCGCAAACCCCAAACCCGATACTCCCAACCCGAACTGATCGGTTCAAACCCGAACGTTGAGCGCGGGTTTGGAGTTGACCTGATCAGTTTGGGGTTTGGGGTTTGGGGTTGGGCGTTTATGGGTTTGGACTGGGTGGCCCGCTGTGCATCACTGCGCCCTGATGCGCCGGCCCCACCAGCTTTGCGTACTTCTCCAGCAGTCCGCCCTTCACCTTCGGCGCGAAAGGCGGTAACGCGGCGAGCCGATCGCTGATCTCGGCGTCGGCAAGCGCCACGCTGATGTGCCGCGCACCCGGCGCCGCGTCGATCGTGATCACATCCCCGTCGCGCAGCGCGGCAATGGGGCCTCGGTCTGCGGCTTCCGGGCCGGCGTGGCCGATGCACAAGCCGCGGGTGGCCCCGCTGAAGCGGCCATCGGTGAGGAGCGCGACCTGCTGGCCGACCCCCTGGCCGTAGAGCAGGGCGGTAATGCCGAGCATTTCGCGCATGCCGGGGCCACCCTTGGGGCCCTCGTTGCGGATCACGATCACATCACCGAGCTGGTAGCGGCGCGCACGTACCGACTCGAGCGCATGCTCCTCGCTCTCGAATACCCGCGCCGGGCCGGTGTGGGTGAGCGTACTGAGCCCCGCGGTCTTGAGGAGCGCGCCCGCCGGGCACAGGTTGCCGGTGAGCACGGTGACGCCCCCGTCGCGGCTGCGCGCGTTGACGGCGCTGCGGACCACGCGCTCATCGGGGGCGGCAAGAGCGGCAAGCTCGTCGCCGATCGTGCGACCCGTGATGGTGAGTGCCTCGCCGTGCAGGACGCCGGCATCGAGCAGCGCTTTCATCACGATCCCCGCGCCGCCGGCGTGGTGCAGGTCGCGCGCGAGGAACTGTCCACCCGGCTGCAGATCGGCGAGCAGCGGCGTGCGCGCGAAGACCGCCGCGATATCCTCGAGGGAGAACGACACCCCCGCTTCATGCGCGATGGCGGGGAGGTGCAGGGCCGCGTTGGTCGAGCCGCCCGTGGCGCTCACCACCGCGCAGGCGTTCTCGAGCGCGAGTCGCGTCACGATTTCGCGAGGTGTGGGCCCATCATCCATTACCGCCCGCATCAGCACCGCCGCCGCTCGGCGGAGCATGGGGGCCCGCTCGCTGTAGACGGCGGGGATCATGCTCGAGCCGATCGGTGAGAGACCGATGGCTTCCCCCACCATGCCCATCGTATTGGCGGTGAACTGTCCCGCGCAGGCGCCCGCCGTGGGGATGCACGTCCTCGCCCGCGCCGTCACCTCGTCGATGGTCGTCTCGCCGGCGAGGACGCGACCCACGGCCTCGTACGTCTCTCCGATGTGGGTATCACGTCCCTGGTACGTCCCGGGCAGTGTGCTGCCGCCGTAGACGAAGATCCCCGGCACGTTGCAGCGCACGATCCCCATCATGAGACCGGGGAGGTTCTTGTCGCAGCCACCGATCGCGAACACGCCATCCCACTGATGCGCCTCGGTGCTCGCCTCCACGCTGTCGGCAATGAGCTCACGGCTCACGAGCGAGTAGCGCATGCCGGGGTGGGCCACGCTCAGCCCGTCGCTCACGCTCACCACCGGACACTCGTGCGGCATGCCGCCGTGGGCGTAGACGCCGGTTTTGGCGTGCAGCGCCTGCTCGCGCAGTGCCAGGTTGCACGGACTCATCTCGCCGCCGGTATGGAACACGCCCACATGCGGCCGGCGAATCTCGTCGTCGTCCTGACCGAGCGCCTGCAGAAACGCATACGTGGGCGCGCGGAGCAGGCCATCGTAGATGGCGGCGGAACGGAACTGGCGAGACATCAGAGCTCGGAAGTGCGAGGAAAGCCAATTTGGAGAGACGGAGATTGCGAGTGACGGAGGAAGAGCGAGCCGCGACGATCTCCGTTGCTCCGCCCCTCCGCCCCTCCGCAGATCAGGTACGGTGATGCAGGCGATGGTATGTGATCGGCATGCTGCGCTACGACGTCGGCGTTACCAGTCGTATCAGTCGCGACGCATCCCCCTCGGCGCCGATGTCCTCGCGCGCGGCGGCCTCGGCGTAGCGCGATGCGGCCAATGCCGTCAGCGGCACCGCGGCGCCGACATCTCCGGAGAGACGCACGACCTGCTCGATGTCCTTGCGGAACGTGCCCACCGCGCCGACGCGTGGCGTGTCGATGCCGGCGGCCATGCGCGGACCGAAGACCTGAAAGGGGAGCGAGTCGGCCCAGCCGCCGGCCAGCGCGGCGGGTAGTTGCGTGGCGTCCACGCCTGCTTTCTCGGCGAATGCAATCATCTCGGCGATGACCATGAGGTTGCACGCCACCAGCTGCTGGTTGCAGCTCTTGGTGAACTGTCCGGCGCCGTGCGCGCCCATGTGGGTGACGCGCTGCGCGAGGGCGTCGAACACCACGCTGGCACGCGCGACATCGTCAGCGTCACCGCCGGCGAACACGATCAGCCGGCCGGCGCGCGCGCCCACCACACCGCCGGACACCGGGGTGTCAATCCAGTGAGCACCACAGCTGGTGCCCAGACGCGCCGCCATCGTGCGCGTCGCGCCGGGATCGATGCTCGAGAGATCGATGACCAGGTGTTGCGGACCCATCACGCTGACGAGTGCGCCGCCGCCGAACACGACGTCTTCCACGGCCTTCGTATCGGTGAGACAGAGACAGACCAGCTCGCAGGTGCGCGCCACGTCGGCGGCACTCCCCGCGGCCGTGGCGCCGGCGGCGACGAGCGGTGCGAGCTTGTCGGCGGACCGGTTCCAGACCGTTACCTGGCGCCCGCACTCCAGCAGGCGCTCCACCATGGGCGCGCCGATGAGCCCCGTGCCAATGAAGCCGATGCGCGGCAGTGTGTCGGTCATGCGATCACCCGTTGAGATGCAGACCGTTGTCCATGCGGATGATCTCACCCGTGATCCCGGGCGGACCGGCCACCAGGAACTTCGTGAGCTCCGCGACCTCGTCGGGGGTGAGCAATCGCTTGAGCGGCTGCGTCTCGAGATACCTGGCCTCCACCGCCTCGAGCGCCTCGGCGCTCAGCACGCGGCTTGGCAAGCCGCCTGCCACGTAGCCCGGCGCGATGGCGTTCACCCGGATGTGCGGCGCGAGTGCGCGGGCCATCGACAGCGTGAGCGAAATGACGGCGCCCTTGCTCGCCGCGTACGCTGCGGATGATCCCACGCCCGACAGGCCGGCGATGCTCGAGTAGTTCACGACCGCACCACGACCGCTGCGCTCCAACGCACCGCGGCAGGCGCGAATCATCTGAAAGGTGCCCATCACGTTCACGTCGTTCGTGCGCGTGAACTCGCTGCTCGGCAACCCCTCGAGATCGTGATGGGGGACGAAGCGTGTCACGCCCGCGCAATTCACGAGTCCGTCGATGCGACCGAAGTGTTGCTCGAGCGTGTCGGCCGCCGCGCGACAGGCGGCATCGTCGGTGACGCTGAACTCGAGCACCAGCGCATCGCTGCCGAGGGCGCGGCATTCCGCCGCGACCGCATCGGCGTCCGCGCGCGTGTCGGCGAGCGTGCAGATGCCGGTGCGCCAACCGGCGCGGGCGAAGGTGCGGGCGCACGCGGCACCGATACCGGTGGCGGAACCGGTGATGAGGACCACCGGCGAAGAGATCGTTGACACAGGAATCAGGAAGAGGTGTCAGGAAGGCAATTCTACGGGAGGCGCTGGAGCACCATGTCCCACATCCGGCTTTCGCCGAGGTGGAGCGCGGTGATGCGTCCGCGGGCGTCGCGCGTGAACCACACCACATTGCCGCCGCCATCGAAGTGGTCGCGGTAGGTGGGGGTGAGGGGACTGTCCATGCCTTCGCGGGGGCTCAGCATGAGTCGACCGTCCTTCACCCAGATACGTACGGTGTTCGCGACCTCATCGCTGCGATAGCGACCGGCATACGCGGCGAGCTCCGTCGGTGACGGCGACCAGCCGGGTGCGGCGCGCCAGATGGCAACCGTCGAGTCGCCATCACTCGTGGTGCCGCGGAACGAGCGGACACCCTTGGCGTCGATCGCCGCGAGGACGCGCTGTCCCGCCACGAGATAGCGGCCATCACGGAGCGCCCGCACCGGCGTGCCGTTGGCGCGCAGCACGCCGCCGGCGGTGTCCACGCGGGTGATCGCCTGCCAGCGGCTGTCCTCGTACACGCCGCGCCAGGCGAGCAGCGCCGACTGATCCGCCGCGACCGTATCCGGAGCGATGGGCGCGGCGAGCTCGGGGTGCAGGGCGTCCACCAGCTGGTACGTGAGGGTCGTGGCCGGCGCACCAGCGGCATTGCACATCACCGCAATGGAGAGATCGCCCAGCGCGGGGAAGCGCGCGAGATAGGTGCTGTAGCCGGCGGTGCTCCCTGAATGCGCAATCTGCGGCGTCCCGCGGTAGCTGTTCACGACCACGCCCAGGGCGTACGCGATCTCGAGGCCATTGGTGAGACGCATGCGCGTGGTGAGCTGATCGACCACGTCCGCGCCGAGCGTCTTGTTGCTGAGCGCGCGGTTCCACAGCAGCCAGTCGCCAACCGTGGTCCAGAGGCCGCCAGCGCCCACGACATTGTCGCCGGGCATGTCGATCTTCCACTCGGTGCCGGCGGAGCCATAGGCCTGCGCCAGCCCGGGCACGATGCGCGTGAAGTCATCGCGCCAGCTCGTGTGCGTCATGCCGAGCGGAGCGAAGATGCGCTCGCGGGTGAACTGCTGAAACGACTGCCCGCTCACGCGCTCCACGATGGCGTGCGCGAGCAGGAAGCCGGAGTTGGTGTAGGAGTAATGATCGCCGACCGGATAGTTGAGCGCCTGTTGCGCGGCAATCAGTCGCACGACATCGGCGTTCGTGTGCACCCGCAGGCCGCGTGGCCAGCCCTGGAGCGCCACGAGATTGCTCCACTCGCGAAGTCCGGTCGTGTGGGTCAGCAGGTGCCGGATCGTGATCGTGCGTCCGTAGGTTGGCAGCTCGGGGAGGTATTTGCGGGCGTCGTCGTCGAGTGACAGCTTGCCGTCGCGCGCGAGGAGCAGGATGGACGTTGCGGTGAACTGCTTCGCGACCGAGCCCGATTCGAGGATCGTCTGCGGGGTGATCGGGCGGTTGCCGGCGATGTCCGCCATCCCGTAGCCGCGTTCGAGCAGTGTCGCGCCGCCGCGCGCGATCCCCACCGCGCAGCCGGGACCGTGCGTGTTGTTGTAGGCATCGAAGACGCGATCGGCGATGGCCACGAGCGAGGACGGAGCGGCGGCGCGCGACGCTTGTGCCGCCAGCGGGGCGCCGAGGGGAACACCGAGCGAGGCGCCGAGCGTGAACAGCCCGGGCGCGAGGGGGCGGAGGGAGAGACGCATGGCCGCGAAGATACCGCTCGGCGCCCCTTGCTGCCCGCCGTAGAATTCGGGCATGCCGATCTACGTCTACGAAACGGTTCCGGCCTCGGCCGGTGAGACGCCGGAGCGCTTCGAGCTCCGGCAGTCCATGAACGACGCCCCGCTCACCGAGCACCCCGAGACGCACGTTCCGGTGAGGAGGGTGCTGAGCGGCGGGTTGGTCACGTTCACCGGCGGTCAGTCGGGGCAGGCGACGCCCTGCGGTGCGCCGCGCGGAGCGATGCCGATGGCGGGGTGCGGAGCGAGCTCCTGCTGCATGGTGCAGTGATGGTGGCGAAGAAGAAGCCGCCGCAGTCGATGCCGTACGAGCTCGGCAAGTGGGCGCATGTGTACACGCGCGAACCCGACGAGCAGCGCTATTGGCTGATCAAGTCGGAGCCGGAGGTGTTCTCTTTCGACGACCTGATGAAGGCGCCGAAAAAGACCACCTGCTGGGACTCGGTGCGCAATACTGGCGCGCGCAACTTCCTGCGCGACGGCATGAAGAAGGGCGATCGCTGCTTCTACTACCACTCGAACGCCGAGCCGAGCGCGATCGTGGGGATCTGCGAGGTCGTGAAGGAGGGGTATCCCGACCCCACGGCCTTCGATCCTTCGCACGAGTACTACGACGCGGATTCGGACCCGGCAGCGCCCACGTGGTTCATGGTCGACGTGAAGGCCGTGAAGGCGTTGCCCACGCCGGTCACGCTGCCGCAGATCAAGGCTGACGCCACGCTCAAGGAGATGGCGCTCATCAAGGTCAGTCGACTCTCGGTGGTGCCGGTGACGGCCGCCGAGTGGCAGTACGTCTGCGCACTCGGCGGGCTGTAAGCACGGCGACGACGCGCGCGTCTGGGGGAGAACCTCAGGGCGCGCGCGTCCCCTTCACCGGCGCGGCGGGAATGTCGATGTCGAGCCCTTCGATGGAACGTTTCACTTCGCCGCTCAACGTGGTGCCGCTCACCGTGAGCGTCCACGTGCCGATCGACTTCTGCTTGCGCTCTTCGCCATTCATGTTGAGCGTGGCTTCCGAGATCTGCGTGAACACACCGCCGGTCGCCGTCGCTTTGCCGCCGAACGTGATGGATGGCCGCGTGATCGGCTGATTGTCATCACGGCTGAGCGTCTTGACGGTCGCCACGAGCGAATCGCCCGAAGCGACGATGTCGATCGTGCCCTTGGCGTTCACGCCCCGCTGCTCGCCATTCATGATCGAGCGTCCGATCTCCCACTCGATGTTCCACGTGCCGAGCAGCGGAGCCGCCTGCGAGGCGAGAGAAGCCGGCAGCAGCGCCGCGGCGACGAAGACAACACGGGTAAGGAAGCGCATACGAGAGGGGGACGAGGGACGGTGGAAATCGCAGACTCTCATCTGTCACCCGTCCCAGCCTAGGGGTTTACCGCCCCAGGAATACCGCCGTTCGACTACCGCCCATCGACTACCGCAGTACGCCTTACCGCCGCCGCGCCCGTACATACTGCGGCACCCACCGCCCCTCCGCGCCCAGCGCATGGGCCGCCTCCAGTGGCCAGCGTGGGTTCCGGAGCAGCTCACGTGCCATCAGTACCACGTCGGCGTCGCCGTCGGCCACGATCGCCTCTGCCTGCGCGGGGGTCGTGATCAATCCCACCGCGGCCGTCGCCACCGACGCGTCGGCGCGCACGCGGCGCGCAAAGGGGACCTGATAGCCAGGGCCCAGCGTGATGTGCTGCGCGGTGGTCAGTCCCCCGCTCGAGCAGTCGATGAGGTCCACGCCAAGGGCCTTGAGTTGTGCCGACAACCGCACGGTTTCGTCCAGACTCCAACCGCCGTCCGCCCAGTCGGTGGCCGACAGGCGCACGAAGAGCGGCAACTCGGCCGGCCACACGGCCCGCACCGCCGCGGTCACCTCGAGCGTCAACCGCACGCGGTTCTCATAGCTGCCGCCATAGGCATCGGTGCGATGATTCGACAGCGGTGACAGGAACGCATGCAGCAGGTAACCGTGCGACGCGTGGATCTCGGCCACCTGGAAGCCCGCGGCGAGCGCGCGGCGCGCACCGGCCACGAAGGCGTCCACGATGCCCGGCAGTTCGTCGAGCGCGAGCGCACGCGGCTGCGGATAGTCCGGCGAGAACGCCACATCGCTCGGGCCACGCACCGTCCAGCCACCCTGCTCCGGCGCCACCGCGCCGGTGCCGTCCCAGGGGCGCTTCGTGCTCGCCTTGCGACCGGCATGGGCGAGCTGAATCCCCGCGATGGCTCCCTGTTCGCGCATGAACGACACGATGCGCGCCAGCATGGGGATATGATCGTCGTGCCAGATCCCGAGGTCCTGCGGCGAGATGCGACCGTCCGCCGTCACGGCCGTCGCCTCGGTGAGCACGAGTGCCGCGCCGCCAGTGGCGAGCCCGCCGAGATGGACGAGGTGCCAGTCGTTCGCGTACCCGTCAACCGAGGAGTACTGGCACATCGGCGAGACGCCGATGCGATTGGCGAGCGTGAGGCTGCGAAGCGTGAGCGGCGAGAAGAGTGCGGACATGGCGAGTCTGGCGATCGGAGGTGATGGACCCTCGAACTATAGCCGATCGTCCCAGTGGCACGCGAAACCGGTCGATGCGCCGCGAAGTTAGCTTGGGACGATGAGCCCCGACGCCAGCCCCCATTCCCCGATTCTCGTTGGCATTGCCTTCGCGACGCTGGTCGTCGCGCTCACGGCCTTTGGCCGTCGGCTCCCCGTCCCACCCCCGGTCCTTCAAGTCGTGGCCGGCCTGGCGCTCGGCGCCATCCCGTCGGTGACGGTCCCCACGCTCGACCCGGAAGTGGTGTTCTTCGTCTTCCTGCCGCCGGTGCTGTGGGCGGCCGCGTTCTTCACGAGCTGGCGCGAGTTCAAGGCGAATCGCCGGCCGATTGGACTGTTGGCGATCGGGCTCGTCGTCGCCACCAGCCTCGGCATCGCCTTCGTGGCCCGGGCGATCTATCCCGGGATGCCGTGGGCGGTGGCGATCGCACTCGGCGCCATCGTCTCGCCCCCCGACGCGGTGGCGGCCACCGCGGTCGTGTCGCGCCTGCCGGTGCCGCGGCGCGTCATCGTGATCCTGGAGGGCGAAAGCCTGGTGAACGACGCCTCGGCGCTGATCCTCTATCGCTCCGCCGTGGCGGCAGCGGTGACGGGTGTGTTCAGCCTTGGTGAATCGCTCGTGCGCTTCTTCCTCGATGCCGGCGTCGGCATCCTGATCGGCCTCGCCGTGGGGTGGGCCATCATCTGGACGCTCAGGCGCACGAAGGACGAAATGGCCGAAACGCTGCTCACGCTCGCCGGGCCGCATGCGGCGTGGGTGATCGGCGAAGAGCTGCATGTGTCGGCCGTGCTCGCGTGCGTGGCCGGCGGCCTCTACACACGCCAGCACTTCTCCACCGCCGTGGGGCCGCGATCACGCATCCAGTCGCGCGCCGTCTGGGACCTGGTCGTGTTCATTCTCAACGCGATGATCTTCGTGCTGCTCGGGCTGCAGTTCGCGGTGCTGCTGCGCGAGACCGACTTGGCCAAGCTGCCGTCGCTGCTGCTGCCGGGCCTCGTGCTGAGCGTGGTGGCGGTGGTGATTCGACTCGCGTGGGTGCCGGTGGCCACGTGGCTGCCGCGCTGGCTCAGCGCCGAGGTGCGCCGCAAGGATCCGGTGCCGAACTGGAAGGCGGTGTTTCTGGTGAGCTGGACGAGCATGCGCGGCATCGTGAGCTTTGCCACCGCGCTCGCGCTGCCGCTGCTCACGGCCGCCGGCGCGCCGTTCCCATTCCGCGAGGAGCTCCTGTACGCCACGATGGCGGTGATTCTCTTCACGCTCGTGGTTCAGGGATGTATGCTCGCGCCGATCATCAGCCGGTTTGCCTTCGCGCCGGAAACGCATCATCTGCGCGAGGCCCGCTTCGCTCGGCTCGAAGCACTGCGCCGCGCCGCCGAAGCGCTGGAAGACGCCGCGAACGAGCCATGGGCTCACGCCGAGGATGTGGCGTGGCTACGCTCAGAAGTGCGCGAGCGGCTGCGCCAGCACGAGGCCGGTGGGGGGCATTCACGCAGCAAGCTCCGCGCGCACATGCGCGCCGCCGAGCGGCGACTCCTCGTGCGGTTGCGCAATGAAGGGGCAATCTCCGACGAAGTGCTGCGTGACCTCGAGCAGGAACTGGATCTCGAGGCGCTCCAGTTGGAGGGGGCGCACTGAGAGTCTGTCGTGCCTGATACGCGGAGGGGCGGAGCAACGGGGCATCGGAGAACGGCTCTTGAAAAGCACGTCTCCGTTCCTCCGCCGCTCCGCCCCTCCGCAGATCAGGTCCAGCGATCTCGCGGTTCACCGCGGCGCTAGAGAGACTCGCGCTCACCCGCCGCCGGCGCGCGCGTCGTGCCCTCTGGCAGTCGCTCGAGACGGCTCAGCCGCTCGACGTCGATCGTCACGCCCTCGTCGTCACCGGTGACGAAGATGCTGGCGAACTTGGCATCCCACGCCACTTCGTCCCATTTGTAGCTCGAGCGCACGGTGACCTGCGTGGAGAAGGTCTCTTCGTGCGCCGAGAGCAGCACCAGAATTTCGGCGTCGCCTTCGCGCAGCCGTTCGGGGGTCACGCCGCGGAGCGGGCTGCGTGCGTCGATGGGATGCACGACGGTCCAGTGCAGCGGAAAGAATGCCACATCGTCGCGCTCGAGCTGGAGCTGATGATAGTTCCGCTCCTTCTTGCCATCGAAGAGCTCCCACCACGACAGGCTGACGCGGGCGGTGATATTCGTCAGTTCGCCCGGCAGTTCGTTCACGATGCGGAACATCAGACCGCGGCCCCCTTCGTACGGCGCGATCACGGCCGACTCGCTGAAGCGGATCTGCGCGCGTGGACGAGTGAGGCGTGCGATGATGAGCCCCGTGAGCACGATGCCGGTGAGCGGCCCCACGAGCATGATCACCACGCTCAGGAAGTGCGCAGTGGCCCCCACCGCGTGCAGGCCGTCGCTACCGGTCGTGGTGAACAGCCCCAGGCTGAACACGAAGGCGCGCATGAATGGGTCGTCGAGCCCCATGCCATCGGCACCGGCGATCGCCTCCGGGCCGAGCGCGCCGAACGCCAGCGCGGCGATCCCATTCGTGAGCAGGACGAGCCCCACGACCCACGCCAGAAACGTGAGCCACGGGGTCCGCAGCGCGTGGAGGTAGAGACGCTCCGTGCGCTGCGCACCGAGCCCCAGTTTGCGACCCGTGCTCTGGCCATCGCGGGTCAGGAAGCGCCCGCGATACTGATTGGAGACGAACTTGCCGAAGCCGAGGTCCTTCTCGGGCTCCTCGCCTTGCTGATGATTGCCGAAGCCCATGCGTGTGTGCGTGCGGGTCCTGTCAGGGAAGTGCGAAGGCGACGTACGTGCCACCACTCGGCGCGCCGTTCTTGCCGCCGCCGCAGGCGATCACAATGTACTGCTTGCCGTTCACCATATAGGTGCTCGGCGTGGCGTTGCCGGCAAAGGGGAGTCCGGCTTCCCAGAGGAGTGCGCCGGTGGTCTTGTTGAACGCGCGGATCTTGTTGTCGTACGTCGTGGCCGCGATGATCAGCAATCCGTTCTCGGTCACGATGGCGCCTCCGTAGCTGTCGGTGCCGGTGTTGCGGATCCCCTTGGCCGCCAGCTTCGGATACTCGCCGAACGGTCGTGACCAGGCGATGGTGCCCTTGTTGAGATCGATCGCGTTGAGCGTGCCCCAGGGCGGTTTGATGGCCGGATAGCCCTGATGATCCAGGAAGATGTCGAAATAGGCCGTGCGATACGGAAGGGAGAACGGACTCTTCTCCTGCACCATCGCCTTTTCCTTCGTGGCGTCCTTGCCGGTGACGAGGAAGTTCACGAGGTCGGCGATTGCACCGCCGTCCATCGCGGCACCGAAGGCGGGCATGCGGCCCGTGCCTTCCCTGATCATCTGCGTGATCTGTTCGCGCGTCCGGCGCGACTCCACGCCAAGCAGTGCGGGACCGATTGCCGTGCCCTTCCGGTTTTCGCCGTGGCAGCCGGCGCAGTTCGCGCTGTAGAGGCTGGCATCGCTGCGCGGCACGAGCTTGAGCAGCCACGCCATCTCGTTCGAGTTCACGTAGAGCAGGCCCGTCTTGGGGTCGAACGCCGGACCGCCCCACTCGCCGCCGCCATCTACGCCGGGATAGATGATGATCCCCTTGGTGTTGGGCGCCGTGTACGGATGCGGCGTGTTGTACTCGGTGAACGTCTTGAGCGCCGCCTTGTAGGCCGCCGGCGTTCGGCGCGTGAGATCGGCCCTGGTGAGTTGTTGCCGCGCGAAGGGCGGTGGGCTCACCGGGAACGTCTGCGTGGCGCTCGGCCTGTCGCCATCGAGCGCGGTGCCGGGCATCGCCATCTCCTGGAGTGGAAACAGTGATTCGCCGCTCTCGCGGTTGAACAGGTACGTGTGCCCGGTCTTGGTGATCTGCGCGACGGCGTCGAGCGGCTTGCCATCGCGCTGTACCGTGACGAGCACGGGCGCGGCAGGGAGATCGCGGTCCCACAGGTCGTGCTTGAGGACCTGGTGGTGCCAGCGGCGTTTGCCCGTACGCGCATCGAGCGCGAGCACGCTGTTCGCGTAGAGATTGTCGCCCACGCGGTTGGCGCCGTAGAAGTCGTAGCTCGCCGAGCCGGTCGCCGCGAACACCATGGCGCGCTTGGCGTCGAGTGTGACGCCACTCCACGCGTTGGCGCCGCCGGCGATCGTCCAGGCATCGGCGGGCCACGATTCGTAGCCGGCCTCACCGGGATGCGGGATGGTGTGGAAGCTCCATACGAGCTTGCCGCTGTTGATGTCGAAGGCGCGAATGTCGCCCGGCGCACTGGGCAACTGTTCCGGGACCGTGCTGCCCATGATCAGCAGATTTTCGAACACCACGCCCGGCGTGCTCGCGCTCACGCTGAGCCCTTCGACGGGGCGGCCGAGTCCCTGACGCAGATCGACCCAGCCGCTGTCGCCGAAGGTGGGAATCGGGCGCCCGGTCCGCCGATCGAGCGCGTACAGGCGATTGCGATAATTGAACAGCACGCGATCGTTCACCACGACCACGCCACGATGCCGGATGCGACTCGTGGGCGGGGCGCCATTCTGCGGATCGAAGCGCCACAGTTGCCTGCCGGTGGCCGCGTCGAGCGCGAACACCTGCAGCGTGGGCGTCGTGGCATAGAGCACGCCGTCGAGCACGATCGGGTTCGCCTGCATTTCGGAGCCGGCGAAGGCGTCCTTCGTGTCGAAGGTCCACGCCACCTTGAGGCGCTTCACATTCGCCGGCGTGATCTGCGAGAGCGTGGAGTAATGCGTGTGGTCGTCGTTGCCGTGGTAGACGGGCCAATCGACGGACTGCGCGACCGCGATGCTTGGCGCGACCAGAAGCGCTGGGATGAGTCGGCGAATCGGCATAAGCCGGTAAGATATCGCCGAAACTCCGGTCCCGTTCATCGGCCGGCACCGCTGCGCCATCGATCGTCAGCGCCAGTCCACCACCATGCCAAGCGAGGGCAGAAACGGCAATCCCGTTTCGCGCCGGGTCGTGACGAACTCCTGCCCGCTGGCATTGCGCGTGATCGACGTCGACATGCGCCGCACGTTGCGGCGGTCGTAGGCATTGAGCACATCGACGAACACCCGGCCGGTCGTACGCCCGTGCGAAAAGGCCCGCACGGCCCGCAGGTCGAGGCGATGATACTCGGGCAGGCGCCGATCGAACGGGCGCGGATAGACGGTGCGCGACAGCACGCCCGTCCGCGTGGGCGTTTGTACCACGGAACTGCTCGACGTCGGATCGCCGGAGTGGTACACCCAGCCCCCCGACAGCTGCCATGCGCCGAGGGCGCGCCCCACATCGAGCGTGGCCGTCTGTCGCCGGTCCCACGGGCGCGCCACCCAGCGGCCGTTCACATCGAGCCGCGTACGCGCGACGGTCCATCCGGCCGCCCAGGTCCACGGGCCACGACCGGCGTCGCGCAGCGACAGCTCCAGGCCGCTCGCATCGCCGCGCGTCGCCTCGAGTCGCACGCGATCGTCGAACAGCTCCGGCGCGATGATCGCCCCGTTGCGTGCGTTGACGTACTGCGGGTGCTCATGGCTCGTGCTGCGCCAGTACACGTCGGCGCGCCAGTGTACGTTGCCACCGGTGCCACTCACGCCGATCGCGCGCTGCAGCGCCCGCACGGCGCGATAGCGCGTCGTGTCGCCATCGGCCAGCGCCCGCTCCTCGAGCAGCGGCGTCTGCGTCGTTCGCCCAACGCCTACGCGAAGACTCGTGGCACCACGCAGCGGGAGCAGCCACGCCACGCGCGGCTCGAGCAGAGCCTCACCGGTCCAGCTGGCCGCGTCGACGCGCACGCCCAGCTCCTGCGTGAGCCGCCACGGCAGCGCGCTGCGAAGGCCCGCCCACGCGCCCGAGCGCTGCGCCGGTACCGTCTCGAGCAGGCGCGTCGTATCGATGCCGCGTTGCACGGTATTGCGCACCACGGCGAGGGTGTCCCTCACCTGCAGCAGATCCACCTGCGACTGCGCCGGCTGCCACGACCCGCCCAACTGCACCACATGGCGGACGCCCAGCGCGCGGCGCACGTCCCCACGCACGCCACCCGTCCACGTGTCCCGGCGATCGCGGAACTCGCTTTGCGTGGCGAGGCCCGGGACATCGAGCACGTCGCGCTCGTTCACGCGATGGGTGAGCGACAGCGTGCTCGTCGCGTGCCATGCGCCCCGCTCGTGCTCAGTGGTGATCCACCCCACGCTCGTGCGATAGCGCCCGGTGCTCTGCGCATCGTCGCTGCGGGCGTAGCGCAAGTAGTCGCTGCCATCCAGGACGTGAGCGGCCACGCGATCGCGGGCACCAAACCAGCGCAGGCGCGCGTAGGCATCGCCGTATCGCGGCGTGAGCCCATTCGATTCACCGAGCGCGTTGAGCACGAGTTCGAGGTAGCCGCGGCGCACGAGGACGTCGGCGTCACTCCGCGCGCCGAGGCGCAGGTGCTGCGCCACGCGCACGCCGGTGAGCGACATGGACGCACTGGTGGAGCTGGGGCGCCCGTCGAACGCCGGGAGCGGAAAGACCAGGGCGCCAGCGCTGCGCTGGCCAAGTTCGAGGGGCAGGGTGCCGGCGTGCAGATCCACGCCGCCCACCATGCTGAGATCGACCATCGACAGCGCCGCGTCGACATCGGGCAGATGGAACGGATCGGGCAACTCGGCGCCGTCGAACTGATAGAGCAGTTCATCGGCCGCGCCGCCGCGCACCCGCAATCGCGCACTGAGTTCACTGGCCGCGACGCCCGGCAGGCGTGCCAGCGCGCGGAACAGGTCCTCGCCGGGCTGCGGACGCATCTCGAGATCCCGGCGCGTCATGGTGACGGTGGGCGCCTGCACCGCGGGCCCGCTGCCCGAGAAGCCGGGGTTGATGACGAGCCGCGCCAGCAGCGAGGCGGACGGCCGGAGTGTGAGCCGATGTGTGTCGCCGGCTGCGAGCACCGTGTCGAGTGGCGCGTACCCCAGCCGCCGCACGCTGAGTCGACCGGCCGCCAGCCCGCTGAACCGGCCCGTGGCGGTACTGACCCGCCGCGCACCGGCAGCATCGCGCACGTCCGCGCCTGCCACGGGCGCGCCCTGCTCGTCCACCACGCGACCGCCGACGGCCTGCGCGCCCACAGAAGCAGCGTTGCCGGCCGCCACGGACACGCCAATCAGGAGGAGGCGGCACGAGCGCACGGTGAACGATATCATGAGGAATCCCGATTCGGAGTCTTCGGCATGTCGTTCGACCACGCACTCGCCCGTCGTCAGTTCCTGCAGCAGTTGGCCGCCGCGGCCGCATGGCCCGCCGTGGCGCCCCTGGCCGCGCGACTTGCCGCGTCACCGGGCGCCGCGTCGACGCGCGCCCCCTTGCACGTGAACGCGGCACGCCTGAACGGCTGGCTCGCGCAGTTCGATCGCATTGGCCGCACCCCCTCCGGCATCAACCGCGTGGCCTACAGTGACGCCGATCTCGCCGGACGCGCGTTCACCGCGAACCTGTTCAAGGAGAGCGGACTGACGATGCGCCTGGACTCGCTCGGCAACATGATCGCGCGGGTACCGGGCGCGGAGAATGGACTCGCACCGCTCCTGATTGGCTCACACGTCGATTCGGTGACGGACGGCGGAAACTACGATGGACCGATGGGATCGTTCGCCGCCATCGAAGTGGCGCGCACGCTCGCCGAACAGAAGGTGCGGCTCCGGCACCCGCTGGATGTGGTGGTGTGGCAGAATGAGGAGGGCGGCACGGTGGGGAGCAAAGGGTACATCGGCGAACTCACCGAAGTCGACCTCGCCAAGACCGCGCGCAGCGGGAAAACCGTGCGCGAGGGGATCGGCATCATCGGCGGCGATGTGTCGCGCATTGGCGAGGCGGCGAAGAAACGCGGCGAAGTGGCGGGGTACTTCGAGCTGCACATCGAGCAGGGTGGCCTGCTCGAGAAGGCGTCAAGGCAGATTGGCGTGGTGCAGGGGATCGTGGGGCTCCGCTGGTTCGAAGTCACCATCACCGGCTTCGCCAATCATGCCGGTGCCACGCCGATGGATCAGCGCCAGGATGCGAT
>JBDHVK010000040.1:0-28659 GCA_039809645.1 Gemmatimonas sp. | reverse complement strand
GGCGTTCGCGCCCGCTGCTCCGTATGCGGTGGCATCATCGCAATTGCCGCCGGCACGCTGCCGGTCTCGGTGACGCCGTCGGCGGCCTCGCTCGCGGTCACCGCCGGACGTCCCACGCCGGTGTCGCCGGTAAGCACGCCCACGCCCTCCGTGGCCAGTGCCGCCCTGCCGTCGGTGCCGCCAGCGCCGGCGTACGCGCCGCCGATGCGGCGCACGCCTTCGTTTTCGACGCCGGCCATCGCCTCATCGGCGGTTGCTGATCGGGCGCCAGCGCCTCCGCCGCCGGCGGCCATCGCCGTGCCACCCCGAGCCACGCCCGCATTCTCCGGCATCGCCCCCGCACTCGGGACGAGTCCGCGTGCGACGCCCGCGTTCGGTACGCCCGTCGCCACGGCGCCGGTCGCGCCCGCCGCGCCGACGCCCGCTGGGAGCAAGCGCACGATCAATCCCTTTCTGCGTGCCGATCCGTCGCAGCGGGCGCGCCGTCTGGCGCGGGCGCTGGTGTCGGATCTGGTGGCCTACCATCCCCAGAAGCGCGAGGAGGGGCTGCGTGACGGAACGCTCCGACAGCTCTTCCGGGAAGAGATCAAGAAGAGCTACGAGGAGTACGTGGAGCAGGTGGGGCGCGATGTCGCCGAGGGGGCGCCGCACTTCCAGGACGCGCTCAACGAGATCCTTGCCGGGGGCCGCCGCCTCTTCTGACAGGCCCGCTCCAGGGGCTGTACGACTGTTTTCCGCCTGCCAGATCCGATAGCTTTGAAACTCGGAGAGGCAGCAGACAATTTCGGGCCGCTTTCCACCGCGGAAAGCGGCTCGCGTCGTACGTGGAGGATGACATGCAGGACGGCGAACGCCTGAAGGTGCTCGCGTGGGCGGAAGAGCAGCTCACTGAGATGCGGAGGTATCTTTGACATCGACTCCAAGCGCGCGACACTAGCCGCGTACGAGGAGGAGATGTCCGACGGCGCCTTCTGGAACGATCAGGAGCACGCGCGGGACATCGTGCAGCAGGTCAAGATGCTCAAAGGCTGGGTGGAGCCGATGGACTCGCTCACCGGCCGCATCGAAGGAGCTCGCGAACTCGACGAGCTGCTGCAGCTCGAGCCGGACAAGGGCATGAACGCCGACCTCGATGCGGAAGTCGAGCGCGTCAAGGCGGACGTCGAGGCGTACCAGCTCAAGTCGCTGTTGCGCGGGAAGGATGACTTCCGCGACGCGCAGCTGGAGATCTCGGCCGGCGCCGGTGGTACCGAGGCGCAGGACTGGGCCTCCATGCTTCTGCGCCTGTACACGCGGTGGTGCGAGCGCAAGGGATTCGAGCTCGAGATGCTCGACCTGTCCGAGGGCGAAGAAGCCGGGATCAAGGGCGCGGTGCTCGAGATCAAGGGGCAGTACGCCTATGGGTTCCTGCGTCCCGAATCAGGCGTGCACCGGCTGGTGCGCATCTCCCCCTTCGACTCCCAGGCGCGCCGGCACACCAGCTTCGCGTCGGTGTTCGTGTACCCGGTGGTGAACGAAGAGATCAACATCGAGATCCGCGAAGAGGATCTCAAGATTGACGTCTATCGCGCATCGGGAGCAGGCGGGCAGCACGTCAACAAGACGTCATCGGCGGTGCGCATCACGCACTTGCCCACCGGCATCGTCTGCGCCTCGCAGCAGGAGCGGTCGCAGTTCAAGAACAAGGCGACGGCGATGAAGCAGCTGAAGAACCGCCTCTATCAGCTCGAGGCGGAGAAGCAGGCGGCGGTGAAGGCCGCCTTCGATGCGAACAAGCAGGATGTCACGTTCGGCAGTCAGATCCGCAGCTACGTCTTCCAACCGTACACGATGGTCAACGACCACCGCACCGAGCTCAAGATCGCCGACGTCCAGAAGGTGATGGATGGCGACATCGATCCGTTCATCCAGGCCTATCTCAAGCAGGAGAGCGCCGCCGGCGCTGAAGGGGGCGTGTCGTGAGCGACGAGACCGTGAATCCGGGATCCGAGCCGGAGCTGTCCGCCGAGCAGACGCGCGAAGAGCTCAACTTCGTGATGCGGGCGCGTCGCGAGAAGCTCGAGCGCCTGCGTTCGGCCGGTGTCGAGCCGTTCGGCTACGCGTTCGATCGCTCGCATACGGCGAGCAGCGCCGTGGCCGCGCTCGGCGACGCGGAGGAAGGTCCGGCCGTTCGCGTGGCCGGTCGCTTGGTGTCGTGGCGCAGCCAGGGCAAGACGGCCTTTGCCCATGTCGTCGACATGGATGGGCGCGTGCAGCTGTACTTCCGCAAGGATGAACTGGGGGACGCGATCTTTGCACAGCTTGGCGACTACGATCTGGGGGACTGGATCGGTGTCGGCGGTACGATGATGCGCACGCGCACGGGCGAGGCCACCATCAAGGTGAGCCACGTGGAGTTGCTCTCCAAGTCGCTGCGTCCGCTGCCGCTGGGCAAGGAGCAGGTGATCGACGGGCAGCTCGTGCGCTACTCGGCCTTCTCCGACACGGAGCAGCGCGCCCGGCAGCGCTACGCCGACCTGGCAGTGCACCCCGAAGTGCGCGCGCTCTTCCGCGCGCGCTCGGCGTTGACGCGTACGATTCGCGGGCACCTCGATGCGCTGGGCTATCTCGAGGTGGAAACGCCGGTGCTGCAGCCACTCTATGGCGGCGCGGCGGCCCGGCCGTTCATCACGCATCACAATACGCTCGACATGCCGCTGTACCTGCGTATCGCGGATGAACTCTACCTCAAGCGACTGATCGTGGGTGGCTTCGAGCGGGTGTACGAAATCGGACACGACTTCCGCAATGAAGGCATCGACCGGACGCACAATCCGGAGTTCACGATGCTGGAGTTCTACGAGGCGTATGCCGACTACACGACGATGATGGGGCGGGTGGAGTCGTTGCTCGTGGCGGCGGCGGACGCCGTGCGGGCGATTCCGGGAGTGGGCGACAAGGTGCCTGCGTTCAGCACGCCCTTCCCGCGCATCGAGTGGGTCCCCAGCCTCTCCAAGGCGGCGGGTCTGGACGTGATGGCGGCCTCGGATGCGGAACTGCGCGCCGCGGCCGAGCGCATCGGCGTGCCCAAGGTGTCCACCCTGAGCCGTCCGAAGGTGCTGGACGAGATGTTCCAGGCGTTGGTGGAGTCGAAGATCGACAGGCCGACGTTCGTGGTGGATTATCCCAAGGAGCTGTCGCCACTCGCCAAGCCCAAGCGCGGCGGCCCAGCGGGCATCACCGAGCGCTTCGAACTGTTCGCCAAGGGGAAGGAGTTGGCGAACGCGTTTTCCGAGCTGAATGATCCGATCGATCAACGCGAGCGCTTCGAAGCCCAGGCGGCGCTGCGCGCGGCGGGTGACGACGAGGCCAGCGGTGTGGACGAGGATTACCTGCGCGCGATGGAGTATGGCATGCCGCCGACGGGTGGCGTGGGCATCGGCATCGACCGGTTGTTCATGTATCTGACCGATACCGCCAACATTCGCGATGTGATCCTGTTCCCGACGATGCGCCCCGAGTGATCCGAGCGAACGGGCAATGAGGGGCATCGAGCTCGCCATCGCGTGGCGGTACCTGCGCAGCCGTCGTGGCTCGCGCCTGTTGTCGCTCATCAGCGTCATCGCCATCGGTGGGGTGCTGGTGGGCGTCAGCGCGCTGATCGTGATCATGGGCGTGATGAACGGGTTGCAGCGGGATTTGCGCGAGAAGATCCTCGTGGGAAGCCCTGATCTGCGCGTGCTGCCGTACGGATCCGACATGCGGATGGCGGACTGGCCGTCCATCCGCACCAAGGTGATGCAGGTACCGGGGGTGGTCCGGGCCGCGCCGTTCATCACCAGCCAGGGGCTGGCACGCAACATGGTGGGTTGGCAATCGGGCGCGCAGATCGTGGGGATTCAGCCGGCGGACTCCGCCGGCTCGGACGTCACCACGATCCGCACGAAGGCCATCCTCGGCGACTTTACGTTCCGCCGGGACAGTATTGCGCTGCCAGGGGCGGTCCTCGGCAAGCTGCTGGCGTCGAAGCTCAACGCCTTTCCCGGCGACACCATCGTGCTCTTCGGCGCCGCCGGCCTGTCGATGAATGCATCGACGGGGGCGATCATTCCGCGTGCCGATACGGTGGTCGTGAGCGGCGTGTTCGAGACGGGCATGTACGAGTACGACGACACGTACATCTACGTCGATCTCGCGACCGCGCAACGCTTCAGCGGCTTTGGCACGGACGTGACCGGCATCGAAGTGCGCACACGCGATCGCTGGAGCGCGCCGGCCGTGGCCGACTCGATTCGTACGTCGATCGACGCTCCGGTGCGCGCGCTTGACTGGCAGGAGCAGAATCGATCGCTCTTTCAGGCGCTCAAGCTCGAAAAGCTCGGGATGAGTGTGATCCTGCTGCTCATCGTGCTCGTGGCGGCGTTCAACATCGTGAGCACGCTCACGATGGTGGTCGCGGACAAGACCCGCGAGATCGGGATTCTGCGCGCGATGGGCATGCCGGCCACGAGCATCCGGCGGATCTTCCTCACGCAGGGCGTGGTGGTGGGTGCGGTGGGAACCGTCGGCGGGCTGGTGCTCGGGCTGGCGATTGCGCTGCTGCTGGAGAAATACCAGCTGATCGCGCTCGACCCGTCGGTCTACTTCATCGACCACCTTCCGGTCGCGATCCAGGTGCTGGATGTAGTGCTGATCGTCGTGGCGAGTCTCGCCATATCGGCGCTGGCCACGCTCTATCCGGCCTCCCAGGCGGCGAAGCTCTATCCCGTGGAGGCGATCCGTCATGAGTGATGTCGTGACGCATACGCCGGTCATCGAGGCGGAGGGGCTGGTCAAGGAGTTCACCGGTGGCGACGGTGGCGTGATTCGTGTGCTCGACGAAGTCGGGCTCACCGTCCAGCGCGGCGAGATGGTGGCGATCGTGGGCGCGAGTGGTGCGGGGAAGAGCACGCTGCTGCACGTGTTGGGGGCGCTGGAGCGCCCGTCGGCGGGCCAGATTCGCCTCGCCGGGCAGGCGGTCGGCGCGCTCTCGGACGAGGGGCTCGACGCGCTACGGAACCGTGCCGTCGGGTTCGTGTTTCAATTTCATCATCTCCTGCGCGAGTTCTCGGCGGTCGAGAACGTCATGATGCCGTTGCGCATCGCCGGAGTGGCCGAGGGCGAGGCGCGTACGCGTGCGCAGGCGCTGCTCGATCGGGTGGGCCTGGCGTCGCGCCTGCATCATCGTCCCGGCGCGCTGTCGGGCGGCGAGCAGCAGCGCACCGCCGTGGCGCGCGCGCTGGCGGCGCGGCCGGCGCTGCTGCTGGCGGATGAGCCAAGTGGCAACCTCGACTGGCACAACGCGGAGCAACTCCACGATCTGTTCGCCGAGTTGGCGCGGGATCAGTCGCTGGGGCTGGTGGTCGTCACGCACAATCAGTCGCTGGCTGCGCGGGCCGATCGGACGCTATTGTTGGAGGGGGGCAAGTTGGTGCCGTCGGACGTACACCGGACCATGGGGAGCTGATGCTCTGCGACAACTGCAAGGAGCGCGACGCGGTCGTGCACCTGACGCGGATCGTGGACAACGCGGTCACGCAGCTCCATTTGTGTGAGAAGTGCGCCGCCGCGAAGGGCGTCGAGACGACGCTGGCCGTCCCGCAGCACCCGCTGGGTGACATTCTGCAGGCGGTGCAGCAGCAAGCGCCCTCGTCGGCCGGTGATGCGGCGGTCTGTCCGTTCTGCGGCGCCACGCCGCGTGATTTCAAGGCGACAGGTCGCCTCGGGTGCCCCTCCTGCTACGACACGATGGAGCGAAGCCTGCGTGAGCTGCTGCGTCGCCTGCACGGCAGTTCGCGACATGTGGGGCAGCGGTACGAAGCGCCGGCAACCCATTTGCTCGAGAAGCCGGACAGCCTGCACGATCTTCGCGACCGCCTGCGGCGGGCCATCGAGGCCGAGCAGTTCGAACTGGCGGCCGAGCTGCGCGATCGGATCCGGGTCCTGGAGGCTCCGGTCGGATGACGGCGCCACGTCCGGGTCTCGATCTGTCGTTGCTGCCCGATGGCGGTGTCCGTTGGTTGGACGCGTCCGGGCCCAACAGCGATGTGGTGATCTCCACCCGCATGCGTTTGGCGCGTAACGTGTCCGGCTACGCATTCACGGGCCGCGCGCGCGAAGGGGAGCGGCTGCGGATGCTGGCGCAGGTGCGGGACGCCCTGACCGGGGTGCCCAGCCTGTCCAGCAGTCTGATGGTGCGCATGGAGGAGCTGGCGGCCGTGGACCGTCAGCTGCTCCACGAGCGGCATTTGGTGAGCAAGGAGCTGGCCGGCCTGGATCCCCAACATCCCGTTCGGACGGGGGCTGCGGTCTTCTTGGGCGAATCGGTGGGGCTCCTGGTCAACGAGGAAGATCACCTGCGTCTTCAGGCGCTCCGCTCGGGATTTGCGGTGCCGGAGGCGTTTGGAGCCGTGCAGCGGCTGGATCAGGAGCTCGGGGGGCAGGTCCCCTACGCGTTTCATCGGGAGTTCGGCTTCCTGACGGCCTGCCCGACGAACGCGGGCACCGGATTGCGCGCCTCCGTGTTGATCCATTTGCCCGGCCTTGTCCTGACCAAGGAAATCGGCAAGGTGCTGGCGGGACTGCAGCAGATGGGACTCACCTACCGCGGCCTGTATGGCGAGGGCAGTGAGGTGGTCGGGAATTTCTTCCAGCTTTCGAATCAGACGACGCTGGGGCGTTCCGAGGAGGAGTTACAGGACCTGCTCGTGCGCGTCGTACGTCATACCATCGAGCGCGAGGAAGAAGCGCGTCGTGTACTGGTGCGGGACGCTGGGTATATTATCGAGGACAAGTTGTGGCGCGCCTACGGCACGCTGCGGTACGCCCGCAGCCTGACGTTCGACGAGGCCATGAACTACCTGAGCGGCGTGCGCCTGGCGGTCGGTTTGAAACTGATCACCGGGCTCAGTGTATACACTCTCAACAAGCTCCTGATTTTTGCGCAGTCGGCGCACCTCTCGCACGGCGAGGGGAAGGTGCTGACGGAGAGCGAGGCCAACCTGGCGCGCGCGCGATACGTGCGGCAGGTGCTGGTGAGCGAAGGCGGCGGCGTCGAATGATCCGCTTCCCAACGACCCTGAGGGGACGATGAACGGCTACAACTTCACCGAGCGGGTGCGGAAGGTGCTGGCGATGGCGCGCGAAGAAGCCGCGCGCCTCCATCACGAGTACGTCGGGACCGAGCATATTCTGCTCGGGCTCATCCGTGAGGGTGAGGGCGTTGCGGCGGCGGTGCTGCAAAACCTCAACGTCGATCTCGACGACGTCACGCAGAAGATCGAAGACACGGTCAAGAAGGGGAAGGCGGCGCAGGCCACCGGACCCGACCTGCCGTACACGTCGCGCGCCAAGAAGGTGCTCGAGCTCGCCATGGCGGAAGCGCGCGATCTCAATCACAGCTATGTCGGCACGGAACACCTGCTGCTCGGCCTGCTCCGAGAGGAGAAGGGCATCGCGGCGCAGGTGCTGACCGACGCCGGGGTGAATCTCGAGGCGGCGCGCGCGGAAACGCTGCGCCTGCTCGGGACGGAAATGCCGCAGGGGGGGACCACGCCGCCGGTCGAGAAGGCGGGCACCGGCGCACCGCCGTCGGCGGCGCCGGCCAAGGGAGACAAGAAGTCCAAGACGCCGGCCCTGGACCATTTCTGCCGCGATCTCACGCAGCTGGCGGCCGAGGGGCAGCTCGATCCGACGATCGGCCGCGCCAAGGAAATCGAGCGCGTGATGGAAGTGCTCACGCGCCGCAAGAAGAACAACCCGGTGCTCATCGGTGAGCCGGGTGTCGGCAAGACGGCCATCGTCGAGGGGCTCGCGCAGCTCATCGCCAATGGCGATTGCCCCGACTCGCTGCGCGACCATCGCGTGCTGTCGCTCGACATGGCAGCGGTCATCGCGGGCACCAAGTATCGCGGTCAGTTCGAGGAGCGCCTCAAGGCGGTCATGAACGAGATCGCGCAGAACAAGCAGGTCATCCTGTTCATCGACGAGCTGCATACGCTCGT
The DNA here is from genome assembly GCA_039809645.1 of Gemmatimonas sp. Lineage (GTDB taxonomy): Bacteria > Gemmatimonadota > Gemmatimonadetes > Gemmatimonadales > Gemmatimonadaceae > Gemmatimonas. Next base: position 20,638 of record JBDHVK010000040.1, on the reverse strand, counting down.
CGGCGCCGGGGCGGCCGAAGGGGCCATCGACGCGAGCAACATGCTCAAGCCGGCGCTTGCGCGCGGCGAGTTGCAGTGCGTCGGGGCGTCCACGCTGAACGAGTATCGCAAGTACATCGAGAAGGACGGCGCCCTCGAGCGTCGCTTCCAGACCGTCGTGGTCGAACCGCCTTCGATCGACGAGACGGTGCAGATTCTCCAGGGGCTGCGCAAGAAGTACGAAGATCACCATCGCGTGAACATCCCCGACGACACGCTGCTCGCCGCGGCGAAGCTGTCGGAGCGGTACATCACCGATCGGTTCCTGCCGGACAAGGCCATCGACGTCATCGACGAAGCCGGCGCGCGTGCGCGTCTGGCGGCGCAGGTGCCGCCGTCGGAAGTGGCCGAGCTGAAGGAGCAGCTGGAAGCGATCAACGCCGAGAAGGAAGCGGCGGTGCGCGACCAGAACTTCGAGCGCGCCGCGTCGCTCCGAGACAACGAGCGCGAGCTGCAGGCGGCCATTCGGAAGAAGCAGGAAGAGTGGGAGCAGCGTCGGCAGTCGTTCCGCCCCACGCTCGGCGAGGACGAGATCTCGTTCATCGTCAGCCGCTGGACCGGTATTCCGGTCACGCGGCTGCAGGAAGCCGAGACATCGCGCCTGCTGCGCATGGAAGAGGAGATGCATCAGACCGTGGTGGGGCAGGACGAGGCCATCAAGGCGCTCGCCCGGTCCATCCGGCGCAGCCGCGCGGGGCTCAAGGATCCGCGTCGTCCGATCGGCTCCTTCATCTTCTCCGGCCCCACCGGTGTGGGTAAGACGGAACTCGCGCGCTCGCTGGCCAAGTTCCTCTTCGCCGATGCCTCGGCGCTCATTCGCGTCGACATGAGCGAGTACATGGAGAAGTTCTCGGTGTCGCGCCTCATCGGTGCGCCGCCGGGCTATGTGGGCTACGAGGATTCGGGCACGCTCACCAAGGCCGTGCGTCGCAAGCCGTACAGCGTGGTGCTGCTCGACGAAATCGAGAAGGCGCACCCGGATGTGTTCAACATCCTGCTGCAGGTGCTCGATGAGGGTCATCTCACCGACAACTATGGCCGCGTGATCGACTTCAAGAACACGGTCGTCATCATGACGTCGAACGTGGGTGCGAAGGATATCACGAAGGGCAAGTCGCTCGGCTTTGCCACGCAGGATTCTCGCGGGGATTTCGAGCGAATCTCGGACAAGGTGAAGGAAGAGATGGGTCGGGTATTCAACCCGGAATTCCTCAACCGACTCGACGACGTGATCGTGTTCCACCCGCTCGGCAAGGAGCACATCTCGCAGATCGTCTCGATCCTCTTCGGCGACGTGCAGAAGCGACTGGCGGAGGAGGAGATGAAGATCACGCTCACCGCCGAGGCCACTGAGTTCCTCGTGAATCACGGCCACGATGAGCACTTCGGCGCTCGTCCGCTCAAGCGGGCCATCCAGCGCTACGTCGAGGACCCGCTCTCGGAGAAGATCCTGACCGGAGAGTTCTCGAAGGGCGACGAGATCGAGGTGGCCGTGTCGACCACCGAGAAGGAGAAGCTCGAATTCCGGGTGCTGTCACCGACGCCACAGGCCTAGGCAGACGCCGACCCGTCGGCGGGCAACGCCCGACACGGGAATGCGTGTCAGACAACGGCCGGTCTCCATGGGGAGACCGGCCGTTCGCTTGTTTCCGGGGTACGACCTGCGGCGGCGGCCGTCCCGCTGGCGGGGGCCTCGGGTGCCCCCTCCACCCCCGGTATCCGGTTATATTCCAAGGCTATGCTGAGAAGCGCTCCCCTGAAGCCTTTCGTTCGGTCCCTCCGCCGAGTCGGCGCGGCTGCCCTCGTGGCGGCCGCGACCCTGGCCGCGCCTGCCGCCCTCGCCGCGCAGGAGATTACCGGCCGGTGTGCCACGCCAGACTCGGTCGCCATCCGCGGCCAGCAGAATGTGGCCGAGGCGCGCATTCGCGCCGAACTGGGGCTCGCGCCGGGCGCGCCACTGAACTTTCCGGCCGTGCAGCGCAGCATCAAGGCGCTGTACAACCTGGCGCTCTTCGACGACGTGCGACTCGCGTGTGATGTCGAGAGTGTCGGCGGCAAGGTGTTGCTGGTCGTGCTGGTGCAGGAGCGCGCGACGCTCGGCGACCTCAAGGTGATTGGCCCGAGCGCCATCTCCGAGCGGACGATCAAGGACAAGGTCGATCTGCTGATCGGCCGTCCGATCGATCCGATGCAGGTGGCCAAAGCGCGCGCGCGCATCGATTCGACGTATGAAGCGAACGGGTACTATCTGGCCCGCGTCTCCATCGATTCGACGCCGCTCGACGACGGCCGGATCGGCCTCACGTATCGCATCGACGAAGGGCGCCGGCTCGCGATTTCGGGCATCGACATCGTTGGCAACACACGGGTGAAGGACAAGGCCGTGGCGGGCGCGATGAAGATCCGCCCGGAGGGATTCTTCTGGTTTCGGAAGGGCGAGTTCGACGAAGACAAGTACGTCGGTGACTTGGGTGAGCGCATTCCGGGGCTGTATGCGCGTCTCGGGTACGTCGACATGCGCATCACGAAGGACACGCTGATTGTCGATCGCGAGCGAGGGAAGGGATTGGTGCAGATCGGTGTCGAGGAAGGCCCGCAGTATCGCGTGGGCAGCTTCGAAATCGCCGGCAACCGTCGCTTTCCGACGGAGCAGCTCAAGGTGCTCTACCCCTTCGCCGGGTACGACCCGACGCTGACGCAGCGCGTGAAGGCGCTCATCAAGCGCGAAGCGGCGGCGCCCGAGGGGATGTTCGATCAGCACAAGTGGGATGACGCGCTCGAGAAGGTCAACGGGCTCTACCGCGACAATGGCTACCTGTACGCGCAGGTGCGCCCGGTGGTCGATCGTCGGAAGGAGGGCGCCGATTCGGTCCCCACGGTGAACCTCCGTTGGGAAATCGACGAGCGGAATCCGGCCATCGTGAACCGCATCGAGATCCAGGGAAACGACTACACGTCGGATGAGTGTATCCGACGCCAGATCTTCATGGTGCCGGGCGGTCCGTTCAGTCAGCAGCAGATGATCCGCAGCTATCAGAGCATCGGCAATCTGAACTTCTTCGAATCGCCGCTGCCGTTCCCCGACTCCAAGCCGATCAACGATCAGGGCGACGTCGACATCGTCTTCAAGGTGAAGGAGAAGCGCACCGGCAGCGTGAACTTCGGCGCGTCGATGGGGCAGGGCGGCGTGGGCTTCGGCGGCTTCATCGGTCTCGAGCAGCCGAACCTCTTCGGCAACTGCAAGCAGGGCAAGGTGAACTGGCAGTATGGCCGGTTCTTCAATGATTTCACGGCGACGTATACCGATCCGGCGCTCAAGGGTACGCGCATGTCGGGCGCCATCAGTGCCTATCGCACGCAGTCGCGCTTCGTCATCGGCAACCTCGGGCAGAACGTGCGTACCGGCAGCTCGCTTCGCCTCGGCGTGCCCGTGCCGTGGTCGTACTTCTCATCGCTGGCGCTGTCGTATACCGGGGAAGCCACGACGTTCACGTCAGGACTCGTGCAAAACAGCTCGTGCTCGCGGAATTGCTTCCGGTCGAGCGTCGGCGTCGGCTATCAGTACGACACCCGCGTGGACATGCCGTTTCCGACGGCCGGCTCGCTGCGCTCGGTCAACACCGACTTCACGGGCGGACTGCTGGGCGGCACGGTGAACTTCCAGCGGGTGGATACCGAGTTGCGGACGTACGCGCTGCTCGGGCAGCTGGGGGGGGGCACCCCCGGGTCCCAGCCCGTCAAGTTCTCGCTGGGCCTGAGCACGAAGGCCGGCGCCTTGTTCGGCAATTCGGGCCCGTTCTTCTTTCAGCAGCAGTTCTCGGTGGGTGGCGTGATGTACGGACAGGCGCTCCGCGGCTATCCGGAGTTTTCCATCACCCCGACCGGCTTCAATCCGAACGTCGATCAGTATCGCTCCGATCCGGCGTCGTTCGGCAATGCGTTCATGACGATGACCGGGGAGTTCATCATCCGGTTCAATCAGATGTTCTCGGCGAACGTCTTCTCCGACGCCGGCAACAACTGGTCGTCGGCGCGCCAGATCAACCCGACCCGACTGTTCCGATCGTTCGGTTTCGGGGTATCAACCGTGACGCCGCTCGGCCCGCTGGGGCTCGACATGGCGTACGGCTTCGACCGGACGAAAGTGGATCTCACCACTGGCTTGGTCGTGAAGGACCCACGTTGGCAGTTTCACTTCCGTCTCGGTCAGCTCTACTAAACTCAGGACACTCCTCATCATGCGTCTCTCCTCCATCATTGGCGCCTGTGCCCTCCTTGTGAGTGCCAGCACTGCGGCTCAGGCCCAGCAGAAGTTCGCGTACGTCAACTCGCAGGCGCTGATGCAGAGCGCCCCCGGCCGCGCCGAAGCCGAAGCCGCGTACGAGAAGGAAATGGCGCCGATGCGCGACCGGATGAACAAACTGCAGGATTCGTTGCAGGCGCTGAACGACGGGTGGGCCAAGGAAGAGCCCACGCTCCAGGGCGCGGCGAAGGACGCGCGCCTCAAGGTGTTGACGGAGAAGCAGCAGGGCTTCCAGACCGCCGCGCAGAAGCTGCAGGATCAGGCGCAGCAGCGTCAGGAAGAGCTCATGGCGCCGATCATGGAAGGGATCCGCAAGGCGCTCGATGATGTGCGCGCCGAGGGCGGATACTCGTTCATCTTCGACGTGGCGGCGGGCTCGGCGTTCATCGTCTCGGCCGACAAGAATCTCGATGTCACCGATCGGGTGATCGCGAAGATGCGTCTGAGCGCTCCCAAGGCGGCGGCACCGGGAGCCAAGCCGTCCACGGGACCTGCCACGGCGCCGGCGGGCATCAGCACCAAGAAGCCGCCGACGGCGTGAGCGATTCGTCGCCCGGCGGGATGACGGTCACGGGCGGCGGTGATGGGCAGGTGCCCATCACCGCCGCTGACGTTGCGGCACAGGTGGGCGGGCGCCTGATTGGCGACGGTCAGGTGGTCGTGCGCGGCATCGCGCCGCTCGATCGCGCGGGTGGCGAGGAGTTGAGCTTCCTCGCGCATCCGCGCTATGCGGCCTGGTTCACTGATTCAAAGGCCGGCGTAGTGCTCGTGTCACCCGCGTTCGAGCACGCGGCCGGAGGACCGGCCACACGCGTCGTCGTGGACAAGCCGATGGATGCGCTGGTCACCCTGCTCAGCCGCTTTCATCGAAGGGAGCCGCGCGCCGACGGCGTGCATGCCACGGCCGTGGTGGCGGAGAGCGCTCGATTGGGGACCGGCGTGACGATCGATCCGTACGCCGTCATCGCGGCAGACGCCGTGATTGGCGATGGGTGCTGGATCGGCGCCGGGGCCAAGGTCGGTGCCGGCAGCATACTGGGGCGAGACGTCCGCCTGTTTCCGAACGCCGTCGTCTATCCGTTCGTCGAGCTTGGGGACCGGGTCGTGTTGCACGCCGGCGCACAGGTCGGGCGCGAGGGGTTCGGCTTTGTCCCCCAGGCCAGCGGCGTCGTGCGCATTCCCCACATCGGGCGTTGCGTGCTTGGTCACGATGTCGAGGTTGGGGCGAACAGCTGCGTTGATCGCGGCAGCGTCGATGACACGATCATTGGTGCCGGCACGAAGATCGACAGTCTCGTCCAGATCGGGCACAATGTGCGGATCGGTCGCTTCTGCTTCGTGGCGTCGCAAGCCGGCATCGCCGGGTCGACGCGCATCGAGGATGGCGTACAGATCGGCGGACAGGCGGGTCTGAGCGGCCACCAGACCATCGGAGCGAAGGCGACTGTGGCCGCGCAAGCGGGCGTCTTTGGAGCAGTTCCTCCCGGTGAGACCTGGTCCGGTTACCCGGCACGCCCGCACAAGGAGCAACTGCGTGCGCAGGCGGCGCTCGTTCGTCTCGCCAAGTTGATCCGCCCACTGGAGCGCCTGCTGGCCGCCAGCGAGGCTGCTGACCTTCCCTCGTCCGGAGCCCCGGAGTGAGTCGTCGCACCATCAGTCGGGAGGCCACCGTCGAGGGCATCGGCCTCCATCTTGGCCAGCCATGCCGTCTGACCTTTCGGGCGGCGGCGGCCGGCACCGGCATCGTGTTCCGACGCGTCGACCTGCCGGACGCCCCGATGATTCCCGCGCGCGTCGACGTGGCGGTGGAAGCCGAACGGCGCACGCAGCTGGGCAATGGCGAGGCTGCGCTCCATACCGTCGAGCACGTGCTGGCCGCGGTGGGCGGGCTGGCGATCGACGATCTGGTCATCGAGATGGACGGGCCGGAGCCGCCGATCATGGACGGCAGCGCCCAGCCCTTTCTCGATGCGCTCGATCAGGCGGGCGTGGTGCGTCAGGAGGGGCGGCCGGATTGGCTGGTGCTGCGCAAGGCCATTCGCGTGGAGGATGGCGAGTCGGTGTACGAGGCGCATCCGTGCTTCGGGTGCCATCTGGACGTGTCCATCGACTTTCCGCATCCGCTGATCGGGCTGCAGCGGGGCGCCTATCAGGTCACCGAACAGACGTTCCGTCAGGAGCTGGCGGCCGCGCGCACCTTCGGCTTCGTGCACGAAGTGGACGCGCTGAGAAAGAAGGGATTGATTCAGGGAGCCTCGACGGCGAACGCCGTGGTGCTGGACGCCGAGGGGCTCGTGGAGACCACGCTGCGGTGGTCGGATGAATTCGTGCGGCACAAGGCGCTCGATTGCGTGGGCGACCTCGTGCTCGCTGGTGGGCGCCTGCGGGCGCGCATCGTGGCCCATAAACCCAGTCATCGGGGCACCGTTGCCCTGGTGCGCGCGTTGGTGCAACACGCCGTCCGGGAGCCTGCCTTGTACAACATCGAAGACATCATGCAGGTGCTGCCGCACCGCTATCCGTTTCTTCTCGTGGATCGCATCCTCGAGTTGGAGGAAGGGAAGCGGATCGTGGGTCTCAAGAACGTCACGATCAACGAGCCGTTCTTCCAGGGGCACTTTCCCGGACACCCGATCATGCCGGGCGTGCTGATCATCGAAGCGATGGCGCAGGTGGGCGGCATGCTGCTCATGCGGACGGTTCAGGATCCGGCGAGCAAGGTCGTGTACTTCATGACGCTCGACAACGTGAAGTTCCGCCGTCCGGTCAAGCCGGGCGACCAGCTGCGTTTCGAACTGGAAGTGACCCAGATGCGCGGCGCGATCTGCCGCATGAAGGGTGTGGCGTACGTCGACGGCCAGGTGGCCACCGAGGCGGACATGGCCGCCACCATTCGCGATCGGTAACCTTCAATGTCCCGTGTGCAGATTCATCCCACCGCGATCGTCGATCCATCGGCCCAGCTGGGCGATGATGTCGAGATCGGCCCGTGGGCGATCGTCGGTCCCAATTGCACGGTCGGCAACGGCGTCCAGTTGTCGGCCCGCGCCACGCTCGAACGGAACGTCAAGCTCGGCGACCGCGTGCACGTGGGGATCGGCGCCATCCTCGGTGGGGATCCGCAGGATCTCAAGTATCGCGGTGAAGAGACGTGGGTGGAGATCGGCGAGGATACCGCCATCCGGGAGTACGCCACGATCAATCGCGCCACGTCGCACTCGGTGACCACGCGCGTGGGGAAGGGGTGCTTCCTCATGAGCTACGTGCATCTCGCGCACGACTGTGAGCTGGGTGACTCGGTGATCATCTCGAACGGCACGCAGTTGGCGGGGCACGTGCACGTCGAGGACAAGGCGATCATTTCCGGCCTGTGCGCCGTGCACCAGTTTGCGCGGATCGGCAAGCATTCGTTCATCGGCGGCTGCTCGCGCGTGTCGCAGGACGTGCCGCCGTATGTGCGCGCCGTCGGCAATCCCATCAAGCTGTTCGGCCTCAACTCGGTGGGGCTGCAGCGCAGCGGGTTCGACGATGGCGTCGTGAAAGCACTCAAGCAGGCGTACCGATTCTGCTTCCGCTCCGATCTCAATCTGTCGCAGGGAATCGAGAAAGCGCGCGCGGAGATGGAGATCCTCCCGGAAGTGGACCATTTCCTCACGTTCATCGAAGCCAGCCAGCGCGGTGTCGGTTTCTGAGGCCATGAACATGACGCAGGGCACCGATCGGCACACGTTCTCCCGTCCCGGCGCGCCGCGCCTTGGCGTCATCGGCGCGGGCGGACTGGGGACGCATCACGTGCGCATCCTGCGCGACCTGTGTGGGGAGCGGTTCGCCGGATTTGTGGACGAGAATCCCGCCCGCGCGGCGGAGGTCGCGGCGCAATACGGGGTGGCTGCGTATACGTCACTCGAGCGGTTGCTCGACGACGTGGACGCGGTGTCCGTCGTGGTGCCGACGACGGCCCACCATGCGGTGGCGTCGCAGGCGATCGCGCGTGGCAAGCACGTGTTCGTGGAGAAGCCGTTCACCGTGACGCTCGAGGAAGCGGACGACCTGCTCGCCAAGGCGAAGGCGGCGGGAGTGGTCGTGCAGGTCGGTCACGTCGAGCGATTCAATCGGGCAGTTCGCGCCGCGATGCCGTACGTCGATGGTCCACGATTCATCGAGAGCGATCGGTTGGCCCCCTTCAACCCCCGCGGCTCGGACGTGGCGGTGGTACTCGACCTCATGATCCACGATCTGGATCTGGTGCACACGCTGGTCGGGACCCGCGTGGCCGATGTGCAGGCGATGGGCATTCCGGTGCTCACGCCGCAGGTGGACATCGCGAACGCGCGGCTCACGTTCGCGAATGGAGCGGTGGCGAACATCACGGCGAGTCGGGTGTCGCGCGAACGCCTGCGCAAGCTGCGCATCTTCCAGCGCAGCGGGTATCTGTCTCTCGATCTCGCGGCCGGTACGGGCGAATACTTTCGGCTGCGGGGCGACTTCGATCCGATGCAACTCGCGCGAGCGCCGCGGGCACTCGAGGACTTCGTGGAGCGCGTGGTTTTGGAGGCGCCGGACGCGGAGCCGCTGGTGCTCGAGCTCTCACAGTTCCTGGGGGCACTGACGGGGCGCAATCCGGTCGCGGTGACGGGGGAGGAAGGGCGGGATGCCCTCGAAGCGGCGTTACGCATCGTGCACGCCATCGAACAGGCGCACGCGGTGATGCGCGCGAGCGACGCGGCCGAGGCGACGCGTGCGTGAGGTGCTGTTCGTCGTCGGCGAGGCGTCCGGCGACCTGCACGCGGGCAAGGTGGCGGAGGTGCTGCGAGCCGAGCTGCCGTCGCTGCGGATGCGCGGCGTCGGAGGCGGGCACATGCGACGCGCCGGTGTCGAGATCTTCGAGGACGTCGAACAGCTCGCGGTGATGGGTTTCGTGGAGGTGCTGAAGCACGTGCCCAAGCACTGGGCGCTGCTGCGGCGCATTCGGGCGGAGCTCGAAAGCGGACGCATCGGTCTCGTGGTCCTCCTCGACTATCCCGGCTTCAATCTCAAGGTTGCCGCCGCGGCGAAGGCGGCCGGCATTCCGGTGCTGTACTACATCACGCCGCAGGTCTGGGCGTGGGGCGCAAAACGACTGCCCGTCATCGCCGACGTGGTGACGAAGGCCGCGTGCATTCTGCCGTTTGAAGAGGCGCTGCTGCGGCAACATGGGGTGGACGCCATGTTCGTGGGCCATCCGCTGCTGGACCGCGCGCAGACGCTGCCGTCGCGCGCCGAGGCGCGCGCGCAGCTGGGACTCGACCCGGACGCCCCCGTGCTGGCGATCTTTCCGGGAAGCCGACGCGCGGAAATCGAGCGACATCTGGAGCCGTTCATCGCGGCGGCGCAGGCCGTTCAGGCACGCCGACCTGACGTGCAGGTGGTCGTGGGCGTGGCGCCGACGGTGCGCATCGATGCGGCGCAGTGTCCATTCCCGCTCGTGCAGGGCGCCTCGTTCGTGGTGCAACGCGCCGCGACGGCGGGCATTCTCAAGAGTGGCACCAACACGCTCGAAGCGGCGGTGGCGGGCTTGCCACATGTCATCGGCTATCGCACGAACCCGCTCACCTTTGCCATTGCGAAGCGCGTCGTGAAGATCCCGCACATCGGGTTGGTGAACGTTGTCGCGGGGCGAGAGGTCTCGCGCGAGTTCGTACAGGATGCGTTCGTGCCATCGGCGGTCGCTGACGCCGTGTTGCCCTTGCTCGATCCGGCGAGTGCCGAGCGGCGTGCGGCGGAGGCGGGACTCGAGGCGGTGCGTGGCCGATTGGGGACGCCAGGCGCGTCCGCACGCGTGGCGGCGATCATCCGACAGTTGCTGCCGTCGGCATGACATCCCGTGAGCCGGCACCGCCGCGCGCGCTCGACTGGACGACGCGGCTCGCGATCACGCTCGGCGGCTGGCTGGTGCGTGCATTGGCGCGGACCTGGCGCTATCGCGTGGTGGGCAACGAGGCGTTGCTCGCCCGCGTTCCCGGAACCGACCCGGTGGTGTTCACGCTCTGGCACGGGCAGATGCTGCCGACGCTGTGCGCGCATCGCTTCCGCACCGGTGTGCTGATCAGCGAGCACAAGGACGGCGAGATCATCGCGCGGATCGTGGCGCTCTTCGGCATGTTCGGGGTGCGCGGATCGAGCTCGCGCGGCGGCACGCGCGCGCTGCTCGAGGCGGTGCGCGTGGTCGAGCAAGGCGCCGATATGGCGTTCACCCCGGACGGACCCCGTGGACCCCGCCACAGCTTTGCGCAGGGCGCACTGATTCTCGCGCATCGCGCCCGGGTCCCGATTGTCTTCATTGTCGCGCACACGGATCAGAAGTGGCAGCTGAGCAGCTGGGACGGCCTCGAGATTCCGAAGCCGTTCGCTCGCATCACGGTGCTGTATACACCACCGATCGTGTTGGACGATCCGGACGCCCGGAGCGCGGCCGCGCGCACCGACGAGTTCCGCGAGCGCATGCTTGACGGGGGGCGCGAGGTCGAACGCCTGCATCGTGATCCGGCGCGCTGGGGGCGTGGGTGACGGCGCTACGGGCCTTTGCCGAGTGGACCTGGTATCGGGACGGCGTCGCCCCCGCTGCCGTGCGCGCCATTCTGTCGCCGCCCGCCTGGCTGTTCGGCGGCATCGTGCGCGCGAGGAATGCGCGATTTGATGCCCATCCCGTCGCCGCGGCGCCCATTCCGGCGCTCTCCGTCGGCAACCTGACGGTTGGCGGCACGGGGAAGACCCCGGTGTCGAGTTGGTTTGCGGCCCGCCTGCGTGCGCGCGGTGCCCATCCTGCGCTGGTGCTTCGTGGTTACGGCGACGATGAGTGGCGCGTGCACGAGTTGTTGACCCCGGACGTGCCGGTACGGGTGTCTCCCGATCGGTTGGCCGCCCTGCATGCCGCGCGCGCCGACGGGCACGATTGCGCGGTGCTCGACGACGCCTTTCAGCATCGACGGGCGCCACGGGTGTCGGATATCGTGCTGGTCAGCGCGGACCGTTGGACCGGCCGCGAGGACCTGCTGCCCGCCGGACCGTTTCGCGAGCCACTCGATGGGCTCGCGCGCGCCACGGCGGTGATCGTCACCGCGAAGGCGGCGTCGGCTGACCGCATCGACGCCGTGTGCGCGCGGCTGCAGCGCGTACGGTCGCGGGACGCCGCAGCGGTCGCGCCGGCAGTCGTGCGGCTGGTGCCGGAGGCACTGCACGACGTGCATGCCGCGGCCGGCGTCGCTCCGAAGTCGCTGACCAATCTGTCGGGCGCCCGGGTCGTCGTGCTGTCGGCGATTGCGGATCCGGTGGCGTTCGCCGCACAGCTGCGGGACCACGGCGCGAATCTCGTGCGCGAACTGCGATTTCCCGATCATCACGCCTTTACGGCCATGGATGTGACCGGTGTTTCCGACGTGTTACATGGTGCCGATCTGGTGGTCTGTACCCTGAAGGACGCCGTGAAGCTGGCCGCCCTCTGGCCTCGCGAAGCGACGCCCCTTTGGTATGTTTCACAGACCGTCGTGGTTGATCGAGGCGCCGAAGTCCTGGAGCGGGAGTGTGACCGGGTACTGGCGGCGCGCTGATCACGACTCCCACCGCCGGCTTGCCCGGCAACCCAAACACGACTCCCCGCCTCATGGCCATCGATCTGCTGCGCCTGCCGACGGACAGCATCGTTCGTCCGGACAAGGACCGCTTCCTTCAAGAAGAAAATCCGTTCGAAGCGATGATGTCGCGCTTCGACCGTGCCGCCGAGTTGCTCGATCTCGAGCCCGGCATCTACAAGATTCTGCGCAACCCCGAGAAGCAGCTCACGGTGTCGATCCCGGTGCAGCTCGACAACGGTGACGTCGAAGTGTTCACCGGGTATCGGGTGCTCTACAACACGTCGCGCGGCCCCGCCAAGGGCGGGATCCGTTTCGACCTCAACGTGACGCTCGAAGAAGTGAAGGCGCTGGCCGCGTGGATGACGTGGAAGTGCGCTGTGGTGAACCTGCCGTTCGGCGGCGCGAAGGGCGGCGTGATCTGCGATCCGCTGTCGATGAGCGTGGGCGAGCTCGAGCGCGTGACGCGTCGCTATACCAAGGGCATTATCTCGCTGCTCGGCCCCGACACCGATGTGCCGGCACCGGACGTGAACACGAACGAGCGGGTGATGGCGTGGGTGATGGACACGTACTCCATGCACGTGGGCCGCACGGAGAATGCCGTCGTCACCGGCAAGCCGGTGGAAATGGGCGGCTCGCTCGGTCGCCGCGAGGCGACGGGGCGCGGCTGCATGCTGGTGACGCGTGAAGCGCTGCAGCACCTCGGCATGGACATGAAGGGCGCGACCGTTGCCGTCCAGGGCTTCGGCAACGTCGGCTCGACGGCGGCCACGCTGATGGCGCGCGAAGGGTGCAAGATCGTCGGCATCAGCGACCGCACCGGTGCGTACTACAACGCGAGCGGGATCGACGTGGATGCGGCGAATGCGCATGTGCGCCAGCACCGGACGCTCGAGGGATTCAAGGGTGGCGACGCGATCGACCCCGAGGAGCTGCTGACACTCGAAGTGGATGTGCTCGTGCCGGCCGCGCTCGAGAACGTGATCACGACCAAGAACGCGCCGAAGATCCGCGCCAAGGTGATCTGCGAGGGCGCCAACGGTCCCACGACCGCCGCGGCCGATCCGATCCTCGACGAGAAGGGGATCTTCGTGATTCCCGACATTCTCGCGAATGCGGGCGGCGTGACGGTGTCGTACTTCGAGTGGGTGCAGGACCGCATGGGTTACTTCTGGTCCGAGGCGACTGTCAACGAGCGACTCGCCGACATCATGACCCGCAGCTTTGCCGACGTGCTCCAGCTGAGCAAGCAGCACAAGGTCAACATGCGGACGGCAGCCTACATGCTGTCGATCAGCCGCGTGGCCACCGTGCATCGTCTGCGCGGTATCTACGCCTGACGGCTGCCTGATTCGTGAAGGTTTCCGTGGTGGTCATCGGCCGGCCTCGCCATGCGGGGCTGGCCGATGCCATTCAGGACTATGAAACCCGGGCAGGCCGCTACTGGCCGCTCGAGGTGGTCGAGGTGCGCGAGGAGCCGGGGCGGGGACTCTCGCCGGATCTGGTGCGCGACCGCGAGGCACTGCGGCTCGCCGAACGTCTTCCCGCGGATGCGCTGGTTGTGGCCTGCGATCCGGGCGGCGCGGCGATGGAGTCCGAACCCTTCGCCAAATGGCTCCAGCAGTGCCGCGATGAGGCCCGGAGCGTCGCCTTCGTGATCGGCGGGGCGCATGGCCTCGGGCCGGCCGTGCGCGGGCGGGCCGCCCGACGCCTGTCACTGGCGCCCTGGACGCTCCCGCACGAGGTTGCTCGACTAGTTTTGGCGGAGCAGCTCTACCGCGCGGGCACGATCGTGCGTGGCGAGCCGTATCACAAGTAATGTGTCGTAGCGTCGAAACCCGGGCCGTCGGAGTGAGGAGTGTCGCGTGAACGCAGTCAGCGCTGACGAGGTCATGTCAGGGAGCGTCCCGGAGGGGCTGCGCATTCGTCGAGTGCCGCTCGGCGGGAGTGCGCTCTCGCAGGCGGCGCAGCGCGGCGATGTCGCCGACTGGTACGCGCGATGTCCGCGCTCCGTCGCCGAATGGCGCGCGCATGCTGACACGGTGCGTACCGCACACCGTCAGGATTGGCTGGCGCCGCTCGCGCCGGCGTTTGCCGCCACGGGCCGCGCCGCGGATCGGCTCACGCGGGCGGCTGCGGGCGGCGCGGTGGTGACCACGGGGCAGCAGCCCGGCCTGTTCGGAGGCCCAGCCTATACGTTCAGCAAGGCGATGAGTGCGCTCGCGCTCGCTGACGCGTTGGAAGGGGCGCTGGGGTTGCCGGTGGCGCCCGTCTTCTGGGCCGCGACGGACGATGCGGACTGGATGGAAGCTGCCGTGACGCACGTGGCAACGGCGCGTGGGCTTGTCACCGCTTCGCTGGTTGGGCCCGCCACGGATGGGCTGGCACTGTCCGACGTGCCGCTGGGCGATCTGACCGCCGCGCGCGCGGCGCTCGTTTCGGCCTGTGGATCGGCCGCCCACGCCGGTGTACTCGAGCTCATCGACGCCGCGTACGTGCCGCACGCCACGATCGGCGGTGCGTACCTGCAGCTGTTGCGCGCGCTGCTCGAGCCGTTGGGGGTGGCGGTGCTCGATGCGTCGCATCCGGCGCTGCGCGCGGCCGCCGACCCGTTCCTTCGTCAGGCGCTGCGTCGCTCGGGCGCGGTACAGACTGCGCTGCAGGCTCGCACCCACGCGATTGCGGCGAAGGGTTATGCGCCGCAGGTCGACGTGGTCGACGGGTTGTCGCTTGTGTTCCGTACGCAGCTCGAAAGCGTCGGCACCACGGCTCAGCGGAGCCGGCAGCGCGTCCCGCTCGAGGGGACGGCCGCGGCCGCGCGGGAAGCCGAGCCGGGGACGCTTGGCGCCAATGTGCTGCTACGGCCGGTGCTGGAGCGCAGTCTGCTGCCCACGGTGTGCTATCTCGCCGGTCCGGGCGAGTACGCCTACTTCGCGCAGGTCACGCCGGTGGCGGAGGCGCTCGAGGCGGCCGTCCCGGTGGCCGCGCCGCGCTGGGCCGCCGAAGTGCTGGAGACGCGCGTGCTCGAGCGGCAGGTGACGCTGGGGCTCGACGATGCGGTGCTGCGCGACCCGCATGCGGCCGAGCAGAACATCGCGAGGGCGCGACTCGACGAGACGGTCGCCGATACGTTCGAACGGCTGCGGGTCACACTCGATGCGCAGGTGCGCACGCTCGGCGAATCGCTCGGCGGCGAGGAATCGCCGGTGGCGCCGGAGACGGTGCAGGGGCTCACGCGCGACCTGACCCATACGCTCGATCGTTTCGAACGACGGTTACTGGCGGGCGTAAAACGGCGCGAGGCCGAAGCCATGCGCGAGGTCGCCGCGCTGCGCGCCGCGTTGCGACCGAACGGTGCCTCGCCGGAGCGCGTGCTCAACCTCATGCCCTTGCTCGTGCGCTACGGGACCGGCCTGCTCCCGGCGATGGCGCGGGCCGCGGGCGACCATGCGACGACGCTGGTGCATCGTGGGGTGGCTGCGCCGTCGGTGGAGACTGCAGGCGCGCCATGAGTGGACGTGAGGGCGGACGCTCGGCGTTCGTCGTCGGCGCGGGCATCCTGATCAGTCGACTGACAGGATTGGTGCGCAACTACATCGTGACGTACTGGTTCGGCCTGAGCGCGGTGAACGACGCATACAACACCGCGTTCAAGATTCCGAACGCCGTGCGCAATTTGCTCGGCGAGGGCACGATGTCCGCGTCGTTCGTACCGGTCTACAGCGGCTTGCTGGCTCGCGGCGACGAGCGCGGTGCGCGCGCGCTTGCGAACGCCATGCTTGGCTTGCTCATGCTGGCGGTGTCGGTGCTGACGCTGCTCGGCATCGCGTCGGCGCCGTTGCTCACCCGATTGCTGGCGAGCGGGTTCTCGGGCGAGACGGCTGCATTGACCACTCGTCTCACGCGCATCCTGTTTCCCATGACGGGCGTGATGGTGCTGAGCGGCTGGTGTCTGGGCGTGCAGAACGCGCACCGACGGTTCTTCTGGAGCTATGCGAGTGCGGCGGTGTGGTCTCTCGCGCAGATCGCGCTGTTGCTGGTGGGCGGTCCGCGCAGTGGCGGAGACCTCGTGCAGCTGGTCACCTGGCTGGCCTGGGCGACCCTCGTCGGCTCGCTGCTGCAGGTGGGCGCGCAGATGCCGGAAGTGCTTCGCCTGACGGGGCCGCTTCGTCCAACGCTCGACCGTACCGTCTCCGGGGTGATGCAGACGCTGCGCAATGTGGTGCCGGTGGTCACGGCGCTCGGTGCGGTGCAGGTGTCGAGCTTCATCGACCTGCAGATCGCGTCGTACCTGCCCGAAGGGGCGGTGTCGAGCATGACCAACGCGAATACCATCGCCCTGCTGCCAGTGTCACTCTTCGGGGTGTCGGTTGCCGCGTCGTCGTTGCCGGAGTTCTCCCGTGACAGTGGCACCCAGGCCATGGATGCGTTGCTGGAGCGCCTGCGGGCCGGTTGGCAGCGCATCCTCTTCTACATCGTGCCGAGTGCGTTGGTGTTCATCGCGCTCGGCAGCTACATCGTGGGCATGCTGTATCGCGGTGGCCGCTTCACGGCGGCCGATCAGCATACCGTCCACATGGTGCTCGCCGGCTTCGCGGTCGGGCTCGGGAGCTTCGCATCGGTCAAGCTGCTGGCAAGCTGCCACTATGCCCTGCAGGACTACAAGACCCCGCTGCGCGCGTCGCTGACGAGCATTGCGGTGTCGGCCGTCGCGTCGCTGGCGCTCGCCTATGCGCTGCGACGGACGTCGTATGCCGCCGCCGGCATCGCGCTCGGTACCTCGCTGGGCTCGTACATGAATCTGCACATTCTGATGGGCGGATTGCGCGCGCGGCTCGGGACGATCTACACGCCGGCCATGTGGCTCGGTACGCGTCGCATCGTGCTTGCGTCGGTTGCCGCGACCGCGGTGGGCGTGGCGGGGATGTCGCTGCAGCACGCCGTGCTGCCGACACTGCATCCGCGGCTCGCAGGGATTCCGGTGCTTGGGGCGTTCAGTGTGACCTATCTCGTGGTCGCATGGTGGATGGGATCGGCCGAAGCGGCGCGGTGGTTGCGGCAGCGCCCTCGCGCAGCGGGTGGCGGAGCGCCTCATGCCCGGTGATGACGCCATCCCGACACCGACGCTCGGTGGCGTGCACGAGCAGAGTATCGAGCAACTGCCGCTCCCGGATGACGAGTGGACGCGCGCAGCGCTGGCACGCGGAATGCCCGAGCGCATCGCGCGCCGCCTGCCGCATCTGGCGGACGGCCCCGGCGTCTACTTGTGGAAGGATGCCGATGGCGCCGTGCTGTATGTCGGCAAGGCCAAGCGACTCAAGAGCCGCGTGCGGAGCTACTGGACGCAGGATCACGACACCAGCCCGAAGACGCGGGGGCTGCTGCGCAAGGTGCGCGATCTCGACACCATCGTGGTGCCGAGTGAAGCGCATGCGCTGATCCTCGAAGCCACGCTGATCAAGGAGTACCGCCCGCGATTCAACATCGCGCTGCGCGACGACAAGTCGTATCCCTACATCAAGGTCACCGTACAGGAACCGTTCCCGCGCGTCATCGTGACCCGGCGGTTGCTCGAGGACGGCGCGCGCTACTTCGGGCCGTACACCGATGTGGGGGCGATGCGACGCGCGCTGAACGTGGTGAAGCGAATCTTCACGGTGCGTTCGTGCCACTATGCGCTGCCGCGCGAGGCGCCGGAGCGTCCCTGTCTCGACTACTTCATCAAGCGTTGCAAGGCGCCGTGTGTCGGGCACCAGTCGGTTGAGGACTACCGCACGATGATCGATGAAGTCGTCTGGTTTCTCGAGGGGCGCACGAGCGAAGTCAAGCGGCAGATCAAGGCGCGCATGTTGGAGGCCTCGGAGCGACTGGATTTCGAATCGGCCGGCGAGTTGCGCGACGCCCTGCGACACCTGGAGAAGATGGAAGAGCCCACCGTGGTGCTCGAGGTGGAGGGCGGCGACCGCGATGTGGTGGGGTACGCGCGTGACGGGGAAGACGCATGCGTGGTGATCCTGCGAATTCGTGGAGGCAAGCTGCTCGCGCGCGATCATCGCCTGCTCGAGCATGCGGAAGGCGAAGAGGACGAGAGCGTGCTCGCCGCCTGTCTCGCGCAGTGGTATCGCACGGCGGAGGCGCGCGCGGCGGACCTGCTGGTGCCCTTCGACTTCCCCGATCGCGAAATGCTCGAGGCCTCGCTCGAGGGGACGCACGTGCGCGTGCCGCAGCGCGGGCCGCGGCGGGCACTGGTCGATCTGGCCGATCAGAACGCCCGCCACCTGCTCGAGGAGTTCAAGCTGGCCTCGTTGGAAGCCGACGAGCGCGCGGCCGATCCGGTGTACGAACTGCAACGCGAGCTCGGATTGCCGCGGCTGCCGCGTTCGCTGGTGTGCTTCGACATCTCGCACGCGCAGGGTACCGACGTCGTGGCCAGCGCGGTCTGGTTCGAGAACGCACGCCCGAAGCGCAGCGAGTATCGGAAGTTCAAGATCCAGATCTTCGAAGGCAATGACGACTTCAAGTCGATGCACGAAGTCGTAACGCGGTTCTTCCGGCGTCGCCTCGATGAAGAGAAGCCGTTGCCCGATCTGGCCGTCATCGACGGTGGCAAGGGACAGCTCGGCATGGCTCGCGAGGCGCTCGACGCGCTTGGCGTGACGCAGATCGGCCTGATCAGCCTCGCCAAGAAGGATGAAGAGATCTTTCTGCCGGGGCAGTCGGACTCCGTGCGTCTGCCGCGACGTTCGCCGGCGCTGCGCATGCTGCAGCAGGCGCGCGATGAGGCGCACCGGTTTGCGATCACCTTCCAGCGGCAGAAGCGCGCGGCGCGTACGATCACGTCGGAGCTGCTCAAGATTCCCGGTATCGGCCCCAACAAGCGCCGCGCGCTGCTGCACGTGTTCGGCAGCGTCCAGGGCGTGAAAGAGGCGAGCGTTGACGCCATTGCCGCGGTGCCGGGCTTCGGCGAGACCTCCGCCCGCAAAGTACTGCAGGCTCTCGGTGTCGACGTCCCGTCGCCGCCGCCCGTTGACGATCCTCTCCCCCCTGAACCGATCCCCGAATGACGACGTACTCGTGGACTCTCCGCTGTTCGGCGTGCGATACCGAAGTGCCGGTGGCCGGCGCGTCGCTGTGCCCGAAGTGCAGCCAGCCGCTCTTTGCGCGCTACGCCACGGTGCCGAAGGGCACGCCGCTCGCGCCGCGGTGGGACATGTGGCGCTACGCGCCGTTCCTCCCGCTGCTGGCCGGCGAGACGCCGATTTCGCTCGGTGAGGGGCTCACGCCACTGATTCCGTCGCCGGAGCTGGCGCGGGCGGTGGGTGTACGGGCGCTGTGGATCAAGGACGAGAGCCAGAACCCCACGGGCTCGTTCAAAGCCCGCGGCATGAGCGCCGCGGTGACGCGCGCCAAGGCCGCGGGAGTTCCAGGCATCGTCGTCCCGACGGCCGGGAACGCCGGCGCGGCTCTGGCCGCGTACGGCGCTGCGGCGGGGCTTCCGATTCGGGTGTACGCACCGCGCACCACGCCGCGCCCGATCCTCGACACCATCGAGGCGATGGGCGCGGAGCTGATCCGCATTGACGGGCACATCGGCGATGCGGGCAAGCTATCGCTGGCCTTTGCCGCCGAATCCGGCTACGCGGCCATCTCGACGCTCCGCGAGCCCTATCGTGCGGAAGGAATGAAGACCATGGGCTTCGAGCTCGCTGAACAGCTCGGCTGGCGGATTCCGGATGTCATCGTGTATCCCACCGGTGGTGGCGAAGGGACTGTCGGCATCTGGAAGGCCTTCCAGGAACTCGCGGCGGGCGGCTGGATCGAGGCGGAGCGGGCGCAGCCGCAGTACGTCGTCGCCCAGGCCGCCGGCTGTGCGCCGATCGCGCGGGCGCATGCGGCCGGTGCCGAGAAGGCCGAACCGTGGATTGACCCGGTGACCTACGCGGCCGGGCTGCGCGTCCCGGCGCCGCTGGGTGACCGCATCCTGTTGCGCGTGCTTCGCGAGACGAATGGTGTCGCCGCGACGGCGAGCGAGGAGGCGATCAAGGAGTGGACGTTCCGGGTGGCCAAGGCCACCGGCATCGACTCGGCGCCCGAGGATGGGTGCGCGCTTTCGGTGCTGCGTGATGCGGTGCAGGCCGGAAAGGTCAGTGCCGACGCCGAAGTGGTGGTGTTCAACACCGGCAGCGGGGCGTCGTACCGGCAGTAAGCGACGTCGGTCCACGAGGCCGAAGTCCATGCAATTGATTGACTTCGGCCACTCCGGTTCGTAGATTTTCTCAGGTGGGCGGCAACGAACCCGTTGCCGCCCGTCTGCTTTGGGGGAGGGTCCTCGGGTCCCGCCCCCCTTTCTTGTCCCGGGGCATGGTTCGCGTCACGCGTGTTGAGCCAGGGAGCATCGCCGACGACCTCGGCATCGTTCCCGGCACGGAGCTGCTCGCCGTCAATGAACGGCCGCTGGAGGACTTCCTGGATTGGGAGTTTCTCACGGCGGACGACGCGTTCGTCGTATCCGCTCGTCTCCCGGATGGTGAAGCCGTCGAGTACGAGGTCGAGCGCGAGGGCGGGGAATCGATGGGGGTGGAGCTGGCGCCGCCAACGGTGCGCCGCTGCGCGAACCGCTGCGAGTTCTGCTTCATCGAAGGGCTGCCCAAGGGACTGCGAAAGGGGCTCTACATCCGCGACGACG